>DAINPV010000097.1:0-11872 GCA_036743315.1 bacterium
CGAACCGTGGCCGGAATAAGCGTGGATGGTCGGGCCGGTGTTGAGCGCTTCCAGCGCCTGCTGCGTCGTGCCGCCGTGCATGTAGTAAATTTTGGTGCAGGTGAAGCCCAGCGGTTCGAGCAGGTTGGTGCACACCGCGTTGTGCGTGCCTTCGGAAATGTTGAAGTTGTCGCGGCTGGCCATGAAGGTCGCGTGGGTCATCCACGAATTGTCCGCGACGTTCCACTCGTTTTTCTCGTGGGTCAACAGCTTGTCGACGATCGCGTTGAGGTGATCCTCGTTGCGCACCGACAGCCGGCCGACGCCCAGGTCGGGCATGTAGTCGGCGCCGCTGACCGCGCCGTAGTACAGGTCGGTGGCCGCGCCGGTCGTGCCGTTGGCGTGCGTGACCAGGTTGGTGTCGCCGATCAGCAGCACGAAGCTGGGTGGGATCGCCCAGTTGTTGTAAGCATCGGTGATGTAGCCGGCGATCTGTTGCGAGGTCGCGCCGGTCTCGTCGGTGCCCACCGTGACCACGTTCCAGCCGCGCTGTGTCTTCCACTCGACCAGTTCCTGCACCGCCGCCATGTTGAACGCCTCGGGACGGCTGATGATCAGGTAGGTCGACGGCGCGAAGTGCGGATAGATCTTCTCGCCGAAGCCGGTCGGGTTGAGCGCGATGTTGTTGACCATCGCGTAGCTGCGCGGATCGACATAACGCTCTTCGACGGCCAGCGTTTCGGCCATGTCGCCGCCGACGAATTCGACGTCGACGCTCAGGTGGCGGGCCACCAGCAGCGTTTCCTCGGCCGGCACGTAGTTGACCGGACGAAGCTGCAGCGTAACCAGGCGATACCCGCGCAGCATGCCGTCGTCGACCACCTGCGCCGCCTCGGCGAACAGCGGACGGTCGACGTTGTAGGCGGTCGCGTCGACGGTGAAGACCGCCGCTTCGCGCGCGCCGGGGATCTTGGGAACCGACGGCTGAATCGGCATCACGCGCGCCGCGCCGGTGAAGGTCGAAACCGGCATTTCCTCGTATTCGCCGCGCACGGTCAAACGCACCTCGGCGCCCAATGGTACGCGCACCATGCGGTTGATCACCGGCAGGGCCGGTTCGCCGATTTCGCCGGAAAAGCCCTCTTCGGGCAGAGCGATTTTGACGTAGCCGGACTCGGGTTCGGTGAACTCGATGCCGGACAGATCGACTTGAATAGTCAGTCCGTTTTCGTCGGCCTGACCGACCGTCAACGCCACCGGATTGATCTCGGCCGTTTCCAGGCCGAACCACTCCGCGTGGGCCGAACATACGCCCAACAGCAGAATGGTCAGGGTGATTAAAATTGTGCGACGCATGCGGTTCTCCTTCCAGTAGGGCCTGCGGTGTTTATCTGGCAATGAACGATACAATCGAATCAATACAATTTAAAGCGACGTATTATAGGGATCGATGAAAACAATAGTCAAGGAAGCGAAAATTGTGCCGATAGATTAAGTACAAGCGGCGTTACTGCGGCGTTGGTGAGACGAGGGAAGACCTGGAAGCTCAATCTCCTTTGGAGCATCACTTCCGGTTCCTGGCCACGGCGTCGGCGGTTGCCGCTGATTTTTTATCACTTCCGTAATTCTCCCATAATATGCAGTATAGGGTTGAGCCGATCCGCGGTTTCATGTTTACTTACGGCCAACGGGTTTAGTGGAGGTTTTTCGGTGAAAAGGTATGGAACGTGTTTCCTGGTTATCATTCTGGCGATCTCTTTCCTGGGAACGGGATGCGGCAAGCAAGCGGCGAATCAAACGCCGGTCGACGAATCCGGCTCGCCGGTCCTCGCCGATCTGGCCGGCCAATTTCAGATCAACAAGGCCTACTTCGATATGGCCATGGACCGCGTGCCGATCATTTTCCGCGGACAGTTTCAGGACGCCGCCGGTAAACGCGAATACCTGGAGCGTTTGGTGGTCGAAGCGATCTTTTACCTCGAAGGCAAACGCCGCAAATACTACCGCAAAAAGGAATACCAGCATACGCTCGATCTGCGCCTGTACGCCGGCGTACTCGACGAACTGCGCAAGGATATGGAAAGTAAAATTGCCGTCACCGAAGAGGAAGTGCGGGCCGAGTACGACAATACGATCAAAAAGGATCGCGAAAAGCGCACCTATGAAAATTACCGCGAGGCGATCGAACGCGGGCTGGTGCAAAAACGCTTGAAGGAGCAGTACGAAAACAAAAAAGAGGAACTGCTCAAGGAATGGAAGGTCGTCTTCCACGAAGATCTGCTGGAACGCATGGATCCGGCGACCACCCCGCAGGATCAACTGCCCAAACTCGAAGATGTGCTGGCCGAGGGCGAGAACTACCGCTACACGGTCGGCCAGTTGCTCAAACGCATCGACCAGGCGCCCGAGGACGCCAAGGAAAAACTGCGCCAGAACAAGGAGCCGAAAAAACTGCTCGATTTCGTCGTCCGCGAGGACGTTCTGTTCACCTTCGCCGTGCGCCAGGGCTTGGATAAAACCGCTTCCTATGCCATGCGCAAACAGATCATGGAAGTGGCCACGTTGAGCCTGATCACCCGCCGCGAGGTCATCAGCAGCGACATCGTCGCCACCGAAGAAGAAGGAAAAAAGGTGTACGAGGAGAATCCGGCCCTGTTCACACGCGGCAAGTCCGTCGTGCCCTGGGAAGAGGCGAAGGAGCGGGCGATGACCGAAGCGACCGCGCGCAAACAACTGGAGGCGATGCGCACGCTGGCTAAATCGCTCATGCGCCACCGTTACCCGACCACCTACTACGAGGCGAACATCGAAAAGCACCTCAACTGAAGGACGTCCATGAACGCGGGTTCCATCCTGCTGCTGCTGGCCGGGCTGGCGGCGCTGAATATCGTGATCTGGATCGCGATCATGGCCGTCATCCGCAAACGTTATCCGTTGCCGCCGGAAATGACCGAGGCGGATCCCGACTCGCGGGCCGATGAGATTTTTCCCGGTTATTATCTGGAAACGCACATCCTCGACAACGGCGCGGAGGCCGGTCGTTTCCGTGGATGGGGCCTCTTAGCGCGGGGCAACGGCGGATTGTATTTCACCGCCAAGGGACTTCATTTTCATCGGCGCGGCGTGAAACGCGCTTTGCTGATTCCCACCCGGGCGTTGCGGGCGGTGAATGTTGTGGTTTCCACGCGGATGCGCATTAGCGGCAAACTTTCCTGCGAGGTCGATTGGGAACTGGCCGGGCGGAGTTTGCGGTCGATTTTCGTGATTGTCGGCGGCGTCAGCTACACCCGGCGGGCGGCCAAATGGATTCAGGATCATCTGGCCGACGTGCGCGTGTCGCTGCCGCCGTCGCTGCCTACCGCATAGCCTGCGCCAGCAGCGCCCAGGTCAGCGCCAGCGCCCGCCGCAGTGCGTCCGTCGTTAAGCGCAGAAACTCGCGCCCCTCTTCGGTCTCCGCCATCATCGCCAACGTCCGTCGGTATTGTTCTTCCCGATAAATCACCGTTTCGCGCGCCTGCAACTCGGGACCGAGCAACGGTTTGGTCAAGGCAAAAAAATCGCCCTGCCGGCGGATCGTCTCACGGGCGACGAGGCGCGGATCCGGCGCGACCGCGCCGCTCTCCTGGGCGGTCGGCAACAGCGTCGCGGCGGTCAGCAAACACGCGGCCGGCTGCTCTGTGCGCCGCCATTGGTCCAGCAGATTGGCCGCGAGGCTTTCGAAGGCGAAGTGGTAATTGGTGGTCGTTTCGGTCGTCCCGCCGATCGGCGAGCCCAGATCGTAATAGCACCAAGGCGCCTGCGTCGTGTGGAACGGCTGCGCCAGATCCTGCAGATAGTGTAGGGCGCGCGCCAGGTGCCGCCAGCCCCAATAAACGTCGCCGCGGGCGAAAGCCAGGCGGGACCGCTCGATGAAGTGCGTAAACCGCTCCGGAGCCTCCCCTTGGTCCATCAACGGTTTGGGTGCATGCCATGTGCCGCGCGGATAGAACATGTGGCGCATGCCCTGCGTGCCGCCCATCAGTTTGGCGATGGTCCCGCCGTTGAGGTTGCGGTCCATGCCCCAGTCGGGCTCATCGCTGTACCAGATGACAATTTCCGCCGTGCTGGTTGTCGCGCCGATCGCCGCTCCGCGATAGCCCAGGCGCGGGCTATCCAGATCGTAAAAAACGTAACGCCCGTCGAGCTCGGCCTGCTTGGGATTGGGGTTGACGTAGTCCGGCCGATACTCCGGGTTGAACGTATCGTCGTTTTCGTTGTACGCCGTGACGACCACCGGCAGGTCGCGCAGCCGAGCGGCTCGCTCCCGGTCGGCTCGGGAATCCGCCTGTGCCATGGCCGCCAACGCCAGGGAGGTCAGCGTCTCGTGCCGCGCCCAGGCCTGGGCGGTTGATGCGTTCATCAGTAGGCCAAGGAGAGCGAAGGTCAGAAACAGGGATAATTTTTTCATCTGTCCACCGTACCCGGTACGCGTTTGCGGGCAAAGGGCGTATTGCATCAATCACTGCGTCGCCGGTTCGGCGGGAACGCCGAGCACGCCCGCGTCCAGGATTTCCACGCGATACCCGGCTTGCTTCAGCCCGAAGGCGATTTGTTGCAGGTATTTTTCGTGCAGGTTTTCGGCTTCGTGCGCATCGCGAGCGTACCATTGATGCCCGGTCGGCTGGGGAGGAATGGCCACTTCCAAAAAGACGGCCTCGCCCCGCGTCGGCGGTTGACCGGGAACATACGGCTCCAGCGATACGGCCACTCCGATCTTCTCCCAATCGCCGCGCCATTTTTCTATCGCCGCCGGATCGTCCAAGGCCAGACGAATGGAATGAACCGCTTCCGTTTTGGACCTGGAAGCGATGAATCGTTCGGCCTGGATCAAACTGAAATGCGGAGTAGTGACCATCAGAGGAGTGATCTGAATAATCATGGCATGGATTTTCAGGGACGTCACAATAAAGGGAATCAAAAGCAAGATAATAATCCATGGCCATCGTCGCATGGGGTTCGGCATGAGCAGGATGCCGAGCCAACTGACGATAAACAAAGTCCACCCAAGGAGAGGGCTATGCGTTACGATTTCGATTGTTTTATAGAACGAATTATTGTTATTAAGCGTGAAGCGGTTCTTCCAAAAATACCCAAGCCAGTCGAAGTCGGCCAGATAGGGAATCATGCCGTCCGGATCCAAAAATGCCGGATGATTGCGGTTGATGTGATACAGGATATGCCTCTGCCCGCGCAAGAGCGGTGTCAGAAACGGTAGACGGGGCGGTTGGTCGCCCGGCCAGAACCATTGGAACAACATATAGTCGGCTTTGTATTCTTGGGCGGCATCCCGAAAATCGAGCAAATCGCCCATCGGCAATAATGCGGTTTTACGACGCATTAGATAGTGCGGAGACCAAAAAGGAACCGTCAGCAACGTGGCGTCTTCTGGTATGTTTCGGCTGGTCCAATCGCTGATTTTAGATAATTCGTCGTATTCGCCCCAGGAATCTGACTTGACCAATCGCATGGAGTTCAGGATCAGGGCCGGCCCGGCTTCTAGAAGAAGAAACACCAGAAACAGGCGCCTGGGAGTAATCAGCCGAAAACGCTGTCCGCAAACTAAGGCCCCGTGAAAGGCAAGCATCACAGACATCGCAGCCATTGGAAACAGGTAACGATCCTCATAGGAGATGCGCAGCGAAAATGCCGTCAGCCCGATTAAAACGACTAGTAACGGCAGGAGGCATCGTCGATTCTGGAAGTAGAAAAGGGATCCAAGAAGGGTGAAAGGAAGAAGAGATAATGTAACGATCAGCGGAAAACCCGGGTACGAACTGATTTTCGAATTGAATCCGTACACGAAAACGATGCCGAAATTGTGTGCAATTACTTTCGCCCGGCGTTTCCAAATCGGCGTCGTTGGGTCGGCGGTAGGCGGCTTCCGCTTATACTCCACGTGGGTCAGCATGCCAATTTCATGAATATCTTCCATCAAATTCAGATCGGCCGTCAAAATGAAGGATTTCGGCAACATGCCCAGCCCCCATTCGGAGAGCTTCGACGCTCGGACGATGAATAGCCCGATGATCATGGTTGCCAGTAGAAAAAACGCCCAGAAACGCCAGCGCAAAAACTGTTTGCGATCGGTCAGGCATATCCAGACAAAGACGGCGACGAGCGCGACGATGCCGGTGTACCGGGTCGCCATCATCAGGCTGGCAAACAACCCGGCGGTGAGCCAACGGCCCCGCAAAGCCATCGAAAGCACTACCAGCATCAGGTCCAGATAGAGAAAGTTCGGTTGGCCGGCATCTTCGATAAAAGCGATATAAAAAAATCGCGGCAATAACATGACCGACAACGCGGCGAAAAACGCTGTCCGCCGGTCGAATAAGGATACAGCGAAAAGATAAGCCAGCGGTCCGAGGAAAAAAAACGACAACATTAGGGGGATGAGGAAAACCCAAACTGAATCGCCGAGCATCGCTTGCATGGGGATCATAACAAGGGTCCAGAGCGTAAACCGGTCGATCGCCGGTTGCGGCACGTTTCGATTGGTCGACAGATAACCTGGCGCCGGGAGCAATTGATGCTCGAATCGTCCCGTTTCCAGGAAGGACCGAGCAACGCCTGCATACTCGTAAGCGTCGGCATCGGTCGGCGGCGATACCAACAGTTGGAAAGTGCCGAAAATCGTTAAAACCAACGAAACGACAATGATAATCGATAGGTTCCTGTCTTGCTCACGCAACGGAGCCAGGAACGGAGGAAGCGGTTTCAGAGCGGTTTCTTTGTCCAGGTTTTTGAACATCCCGCTTCCCTGCATCAGTTGGAGACTATTGCAGTATTGAAAAAAGATATAGTATTAGACTGCTAAGAATTGTCAAGTATTGCTTATAGTTGCTGTCGGTCGAGCCTCTGGATCGGCTACCCACAGGGGAAAGCTCCCGCCCGAAGGAGCAGTCCCCTGTTCCCGCATTCAGAGAGTGAAGGTCACCTTCACTTTTTATTGTTGTTGCCCAGCGTGCCGGCGAGAAATGCATCGTAAGCGCCCATGTCGAAATTGCCGTGGCCCGAAAGGTTGAACAAAATCACTTTCTTTTTGCCTTCATCGCGGGCGCGCTTGGCCTCGTCGATCGTCGCTTGAATCGCGTGGGCCGACTCCGGCGCGGGAATGATGCCCTCGGTGCGCGCGAACAACAGCGCGGCGGGGAAGATATCCTCCTGCCCGTAAGCGACGGCTTCGATCAATTTCTCGTGCAGCAGTTGGCTGACCAGCGGGGCCGCGCCGTGGTAGCGCAATCCGCCCGCGTGGATCGCCGCCGGCACGAAATCGTGGCCGAGGGTGTACATCTTCATCAGCGGTGTAAAGCCGGCCGTGTCGCCCAGGTCGTAGCGGTACTCGCCCGCGGTCAGCGTGGGGCACGACACCGGCTCGGCCGCGACGGCCCGCACCTGTTTGCCCGCGGCCTTGTCGCGCAGGAAGGGGAAGGCCAGCCCCGCGAAATTCGAGCCGCCGCCGTGACAGCCGATGATCACGTCCGGGTACTCGCCGGCCATCTTCATCTGCAGCAACGCTTCTTGACCGATAACGGTCTGGTGCAGCAGTACGTGGTTGAGCACCGAACCCAGCGCGTACTTGGCCTTGTTGTCGTGCAGCGCCTCTTCGACCGCCTCGGAGATGGCGATGCCCAGACTGCCCGGCGAATCGGGCGTTTTAGCCAGAATCGCCCGCCCGGACTCCGTGCGCTCCGAGGGACTGGGGTGAATCGTCGCTCCGTAGGTCTGCACCATCGACTTGCGATAGGGTTTCTGTTGGTAGCTGATCTTGACCATGTACACGAGCACTTCAATATCGAAAAACGTGCCGGCCAGCGCCAGCGCCGATCCCCATTGGCCCGCACCGGTTTCGGTCACCAGCTTGTGCACCCCCTCGCGTACGTTGTAGTACGCCTGGGCGATGGCCGTGTTGGGCTTGTGGCTGCCGGCGGGCGAAACGCCCTCGTTCTTGTAGTAGATGTGCGCTGGGGTGTTCAGCGCTCGCTCCAACCGATAGGCGCGGATCAGCGGCGTCGGTCGAAACAGGCTGTAGGCTTCGCGCACCGGTTCGGGAATGGGAATTTCGCTTTGCCCGCTTACTTCCTGCTCGATCAAACCCATGGGGAAGATCGCCGCAAGTTTGCCGGGATCCAACGGCTCGCGCGTGTTCGGATCCAGCGGCGGCGGGGGGGGCGCGGGCAGATCGGGGATGATGTTGTAGTAGCTTTTCGGCAGTTGACTTTCGTCCAGTAGGTATTTGGTTTGTTTCATGGCGTCCTTCTCCAAAAAAAAAAACCCCCGCTTTCGCGGGGGGCACTGTTTGGTTCGATTGTCCGGTCGAGATTACATCAGTCCCACCCGCCTATATGGAGGTGTGGCGCCACCAATTGCCGTTGGCGGAAAAAGAAAGCGAGCAGTGGCATTCGATGCAATCCATACGTTAATGGATAACAGATTTTTTTACGATGCAAGTAAAAACATTTTAACCTTTGCAATCAATGAGTTGGGGGTGATCGGCACCAGGCGGACGCCCACGAAATCCTAACGATCGGTGGCTCCGATCCACCTATGGGCAACGCGAGCGAGTGTATCGGTGTTTTATAACATCACCGATTTCCTCTATTCCTTGTCGTTGACTTATCGCTCGCGTTGTATATTCTCTGCTTTATGATTTCGTACAGGATGTTGTGGCTGCTAGGCGCAGCTTGCACCATAATATTGTTTTTATATCCCGCTGCCGGTTGGGCCGGGCCGAACCAGGTGTTCGAAGAATACGGGGTCGGACCGCGCGACAAGGCGATGGGCAACGCCTTTACCGGTCTGGCCGACGACTATTCAGCGGCGTTCTACAATCCGGCGGGTTATGCCTTCGGCGACGGCCACCATTTCCATTTCGGCTACCACGGCATGTACCCGAACACGTATATCAAATTCGATCCGGACAACGGATACAACCTGGGCAAAGGACCGAGCACCGATCTGTTCCTTTTCGGTTTTTCGTCGGACCTGGATTTCTCCTCGCTGCTCAATCCGTGGATCTCCGAGCACTTCGGCTTGGGCATGGCTCTGGGCGTGGGCAAATATTTCAAATCTTTCACCCTCTACACCGATCCGAACGCGCCGTACATGTTCCGTTATTCCGACCGCCCGGTGTCGCTGCTAAGCTTATACGCCGGCTTTGGCTTGAAGATGTTCGAATGGTTCAGCGTCGGCGCCAGTATGGTCGCCGCGCCCTCGGAAACCTACACCGATGTCATCGCCCGCACTAAAATCTATGTACCCTCGATGAAAAGCGAAACCAAGCAGGGTATGGGCACGCGCGCCTGGAGCAAGTTGGAGCCGTCCGCGGGCGTGTTGTTTCGTCTGCCGTTTTTCGAACGGATCGACACGTTGCAGATCGGTCTGAGCTGGCGCGACGAGGTGATCACTTTCGACGGCTCGGGCGAAGTGACCACGGTTACACAGATCGTCTTTGAGGAATCCGGCCAAACGCTCAACGTACCGATGACCACGATGGAACTGCACCAGTTGACCGGTTACTCGCCGATGTGCGCGACCCTGGGCGTGGCCTGGAAACCGACACCTGAAATTGCCGTGGTTGTCGACGGCGTCTGGAAAAAATGGTCGGACTGGCTCGACGGTGACGAAAACATTCCGCATCCGCGCTTCAAGGACACCTATCAGGTTCGCACCGGCTACGAACAGCGGTTCGACATCGAATGGGCTTTCGTCGAAGAGGTGGCCGCGCGCGGCGGGTATTACTACGAACCTTCACCGGCGCCGGACATGAACGGTCCGATGAACATCCTGGACCCTGACAAACATGTAACCAGCGTGGGTACGGGTTTCACCTTCCACGATCCGATCTACCTGGTGCTGTCGCCTATTTCTTTCGACATGGCCTATCAGGTACATTGGCTGGTGCGGCAGCATTTGGAAAACGATGACGATCCGGTGTATCCGCCGTTGACTGCGGGTGGTCAAGTGCACACCTTCGCGGCTACACTGGAGTTTCAGTTGTAGGAGGATGCGCATGCGATGGGTTTGCCTGACCGTATCGCTGCTGATGATGGTCGCGCTATTCGGTTGCGGCGCGGGCGAAAAACCGGAGTACGTCGAAGTGCCCTCGGCCGACCCGATGCCGCCGGCGGGAACCGGCGAGCCGATTCAGGATGCGCCCGAGGACGATGCGCAGGGTTGCGGCGAGATGCCGCCGATGCCCGCGCAGTTGAAGTCGCGGGAGTTGCTCGATGAGGAGCCCAAGGGCGACGAACTGCCGCATCCGTTCGAATGGGTGCCGCTGCCGGACGGTCCGCTGCCCGCCCAGAGCAAAGACGTGCCGGTGGGCGCGGCGTTGCTCGCGCCGTTGTTTTTGGCCGTCGCGCTGCGACGTAAGGATTGATCGTCATCGCTTGAACCGGTGGAGGGAGCGGTGCGTCGACGATTTCCCTTGCTCATTCTGTTTTTCCTGCTGACGCCGTTGACGGCGTGGGCGGGCACGATCGCCGGCGCGGTGATCGGCGAGGATGCCGGGCCGGTGGGCTTCGTCAAGGTCGAGGTCGCCGGCACGGACCGCCAGGCCGTCTCCGGGGAGGACGGCCGCTTCGTCATCGCCGATCTGCCCGCCGGTAAATATATTCTGCGCATCCAGACCGAGGGCTTCCAACCGAGCAATACGCCGGTGAACGTGCCGGCCGACGGCGAGGTCGCGGTGACGATCACCCTCAAGTTCGAGGTGTTTTACGAGGGCGACGAGCTGGTCGTTACCGACCGCGCGCCGGTCGACGAATCGACGCAGACCAGCTCCCATCATTTCACTCGCGAGGAAATCGCCGACAACGCCGGCGCCTTCGAGGACATCACCAAGGCGATTCAACAACTGCCGGGCATCGTTTCGAACACCGACTTCACCAGCGACATGTACGTGCGCGGCTCCAACCCATGGGAAAACCTGATCGTCATCGACCATCAATTGCTGGCCAATCCGTATCACTTCGGCGTCGGCCTGTCGGTGATCAACACCGAGCTGATCGAAAGCTTCACCTTTTACGCGGCAGGCTTCCCGGCGCAGTATCCCTTCGCCACCGGCAGCGTGCTGGACGTCAAATACAAAGACGGCAATCGCGACCATACCGACGGTGAAATCAGTCTCTCGATGCTTTCCGGCTCGCTGCGCGGCGGCGGCCCGCTGGGCAAAAAAGCCACTTGGGTTTTTTCCGCGCGGCGCAGCTATTACGATTACATGCTGCGGCTGCTCGATTGGACCGACGTGCCCATTCCCGTGTTCTCCGACGTGTTCGGCCGCCTGAGCTTCGAGCCCGACAGCAAGAACCGCTTTCTCGCTTTCCTCATGCGCAGCGAGGACGGCGCCAAAGCCGCGCTGGAGGAGAATCCGAGCAACGTCGATGAAGGCGACGCTTTCTATCGGCAGATCACCCAGGTCTACGGCCTGGATTGGTCGCTCATGCCGTTGGACTGGTTGCTGTTCAATACCGTGGCCAGTTACCAGATCCTCAACGTCGACGCCACGCTGACCTCAGCCACCGAAAACATGTACGGTCACGCGCAGGCCAACGGGTTCTACATCAACGAGGATGTGATGTTCGACCTCGGGCGCCACGTGTTCAAGATCGGCGGCGTGTACTCGCGGGTCGACATGACCCTGCGCAGCGCCTTCCCCATTTCGCAGTACGTGGCCGGCGCGCGCTTCGCCAACGAGCAGGACACCTACAACATCGAGTTCGACGAGGTCGACCCCATCCAGGTCTATGGCTTCTACGCGCAGCACGAGGCGGAAATTATTCCCGACCGCCTGCGCACGAACGTCGGCGCGCGTCTCGACCATTACATGGCCACCGCCGACGGGTGGGTCGCC
>DAINPV010000098.1:0-11812 GCA_036743315.1 bacterium
CGGCCTTCATCAGCGCGACGGTGTACGGATGCGCCGGCTCGCGCGTAACCGCGGCGGTCGGCCCCAGCTCGACCATCCGCCCGTGATAGAGCACCAGGCAGCGGTCGGTCATCGCGCGCACCACGCGGATATCGTGCGAGATGAACAGCAGCGACAACTCGCCCTCGGCGACCAGCTCGCCCAGCAGATCGAGAATCTGCGTCTGCACCGAAACGTCGAGGCTGGCCACCGGCTCGTCGGCGACGATCAGCGCCGGCTGCATGATCAGTGCGCGGGCGATGCCCACCCGTTGCCGTTGGCCGCCGGACAGTTCATGCGGTTTGCGGTCCATCAGCGAACGGTCCAAACCAACGCGCTCGAGCTGCCGCGCGGCCTTCTCGTCGGCCTCGGCGGCCGTGCGCGTCCAGCCGTGCACCAGCAGCGGTTCGCGCACCGAGCGCCCCACGGTCAAACGCGGATCGAGCGCGCCCGCGTTGTCCTGCCAGATCATCTGGATCGCCGCGCGCAGCCGTTTGGCCTGTTCGCCGCGCGCCTTGTGCACGTCGGTTTCCTCGAACAGCACGCGGCCCGCGTCGGGCGCGTACAGACCGCAGACGAGCCGTCCGAGGGTCGTTTTGCCGCAGCCTGATTCGCCGACCACCCCCAGCCGGCCGTGGCGGGCGAGGGCGAAGCTCACGTCCGCCAACGCGACGACGGGCTCGCCGCGTCGCGCGAACATGCCGCCCGGAGCATTAAAGTTTTTACCGAGATGTTCGACGATCAACTGCATGGTCGTTAGGTATCGAAAACGATGCGCACAAGCAAGCCGCGGTCGGTCATGGCCACCGCCAGGCCGTGGTAGGTGACCGCCTTGACGTGCCCGCCGCCGGTTGTGGGTTGCAGATAAACCAGCGCGCGCAGGCTGGTGTCGTCGGCCTGCTGCACGTCGACGCGCACCGGGCGCAGGTGTTCGAGTTCGTTGATCACCAGCAGCTCGCTGAGCCAGCGCACGAGCACCTCTTCGCGATCGGCGCCGGCGACTTCGATCTGCCGCATCTTCGTTGTCCCGCGCCGGTCGGGTTCGCCCAGAAAATGTGCAAACGCCTCGGCGGCCTCGCCCAGCAAGGCGGGCCAGTCGGCGGCGACGATTTCGAGGCGTAAATCGGCGGTGTGCGGCAGTTCCCGCCAGGGCATGACTAATCGTTCTCAGCCAACTCCGGCCAATAGTCGAGGTGCATTTCGCGCACGTTGCCGACGATCGCGTTCACGCCGCGCGGGTTGAGCACTTCGGCTTCCAGCCAGGTCGGATCGGCCTCGCCTGCGATCATCGTTTCCAACGTGCGGCGCACGCTCTGGCGCAGGCCGTTGATGTGATAGCCGCCCTCGAGGGTCATGATCAACTTGCCGTCGCAGCATTCGTCGGCCAAGCGCAGCATGCGGTCGGTCATCGCGCCGTAGCCGGTGGCGGAGACGTTCATCCCGCCCAGCGGATCGCCCTCGTAGGTGTCGAAGCCGGCGCTGATCAGAATCAACTGCGGCTGGTAGGACAAGGTGATCGGCTTGACCACCTCGTCGATCAACCGCAGGAAATCGCCGGTGCCGTAGCCGGTCTGCATCGGCATGTTCACCGTGTATCCTTCGCCCGCGCCGCGGCCTACTTCGTGGAAAGCGCCGGTGCCCGGGTAATATGGATACTGGTGCGTCGACATGTACAGCACCTTGCCGGTCGATTCGAAGGAGTGTTGCGTACCGTTGCCGTGGTGCAGATCCCAATCGAAAATCAGGATGCGCTCCAGGCCGTGCTTACGGATCGCGTATTCGGCGGCGACGGCCACGTTGTTGAAGATGCAGAATCCCGCCGCGCGATTGGCTTCGGCGTGATGGCCCGGCGGACGGATCGCGGCGAACGCGTTGTCCACCTCGCCCGCGAACACGGCGTCGACCGCCGCCAGCAGCCCGCCGGCGCTCATTAACGCCGCCCGATAACTCGCCGGGCTGGTCGCCGTGTCCGGATCCAGGCGCACGCAACGGCCCTCCGTCTCGGCCACCATGTTTAGATAACTTTTGGAGTGAATCCAACCGATTTCTTCGTGGCTCGCTTCGCGAGGTTCCACCATAACCAACCGATCGGCCATCTCGCCGTCAACCATCGCATAGATCGCTTCCAACCGCTGCGGACTTTCCGGGTGGTAGACGTCGATCACATGTTCGAGGTAAATCGGATGACGAATAAATCCTGTGCGACGCATCAAGAACCTCCTGCAACTTGAGCCATTATGGAGAATGCGCGCGGGTTGTCAATCAAGTGAAAAAAAACAATTTATCGCTATCGTTTTCTATTGAGCATCTTCCGATTTTTGCGGCGTCAAATAACGGTCGAGAAACGCGGCCATGCGCGGATACGCGTCCTGCTTGTTTTTCAGCTTGCGCAAACCGTGTCCTTCGTCGGCGTAAACCAACAGTTCGACCGGCAACTCGCGGGCGCGCATCGCCGCGACCACCTGCTCGGCTTCGTGCAGCGGTACGCGCGGATCGTTCTTGCCGTGAATGAGCAGCAGCGGCGCCTTGATGCGCTCGATCTTGTGCAGCGGGCTGATGCGGCGCAGCAGGTCGCGGTCGGCGTCCAGGCGGCCGTATTCGGCCTCGCGGATTTTGCGTCGCCAGGGGCCGGTTTTTTCCAGGAACGTTTCGAAATCGGCGATACCCACCACGGACACCCCCGCCGCGAACAGGTCGGGGTATTCGGTCAGCCCGGCCAGCACCATGAAGCCGCCGTAGCTGCCGCCCAGCAGCGCGATGCGTTTCGCGTCGATCTGCGGCAGGTTCTTGGCGATGAACGCGACCGCGTCGGCCATGTCGCGCACGCTGTCCATCCGTTTGCCGACGTCGTCCAGCGCCAGGTACTGCTTGCCGTAACCGGCCGAGCCGCGCACGTTCGGCGCGAAAACCGCGTAACCGCGATTGAGAAAATACTGAAACAGATAACTGAAATCCGGCGTCTCCTGTCCTTCGGGACCGCCGTGCAGGTACATGATGCACGGAACCTTGTCGCCGGCGGCGATCTTGTCGGGCAGATACAAGAAGGCGGGTACGGCCAGATTGTCCTGCGTTTGGTAGGTGACCAACCGCGGCGCGACGAAGCTCTCGACCGGCACGCCGACGGTGTCGGAAAGCGTCAGGCGGCGCGTTTGGCCCGTTTTCGTTTCCGCTACGTAGATGTCCGCCGGACGCGTCGCGTTCGAGTAAGTCAGCGCCAACCAATCACCGTGCGTCGAAAAATGCGCGTGGCGCACCACGCCCTCGGGCAGTTGCGGCGGCGGCAGCAGTTCCATCAGGTTGCGCTTGTTGATTTTCGCCACGACCATCTTGGTGAAGCCGTGCATGTTCAGCGCATACGTCATGTGCGTGCCGGTGCGCGCAAATGCGAGCAGCGACGTGTCCCACCGGCCCGCGTCCAAGTAGTTCAGTTCCATCTGCCGCACGTCGTAAAACGCTTGCTTGGCGAAATCCGAACCCAGGTTGCCGACCAGGTAGAAGCCCTCGGCCGACTTCGGACCGACCGGCCAGCGCACGTGCGTGTACGTCGCCCAGCCCGCGTGCGGCGTGAGCAGCTTCGGTTCGGTCTCCGGCTTGCGCAGATCGACCAGGTACAGGTTGTTGTTGAAATTCGATTCGACCTCGGAAACCACGAGCTTTTCGCCGCTGGGCGAAAACGCCTGCGCTTCCAGGTACGCGTCTTTTTGCATGACCAGCCGCGACGCGCGCGTGACCGGATCCATCACGTAAACGTCGAAGAAAGCCTCGTGGCGTTTGTTGGACGAGTAGGCGATCGTCCGGCCGTCGCGCGACCAGGCGCCCAGGTCGAAGATGGACTCGTCGGGGCCGGTGATCTGCGTGAGATGATGCCCGTCCGCGTCCATCGTGTACAGTTGCCGGCGCTCGTCGCCGCCCTTGGCTTTGCCGACCAGAATCAGATTCGCGTCGGTCGGCGAGGGAATTGCGTAATCGACCGCGTCGTCGAAGAAAGTCAGTTGCGTCGGCCGGCCGCCCGCCCGGGCGATCTTCCACGCCTGATTGACGCCGGTGCTGTTGGTCAGGTACACCAGCGACTCGTCGTCGGCGAGCCAGCGCGCGTCGAACGCCTGCCGGATCTGCAGATAGGCGTCCAGCGGGTAGCGCGGGCCGGGCGCGACTTCGCCGGGTTGTGCCGCCGCCCACGCCAGGCCGGCCAGCAGGAAAATCGATATCGTCGCGATCGTCGTCCGTCGCATCGGCCTCTCCTTGCTTCGCTTGCCGGGCGATTGAACCATCCGCCCGTCAGGCTGTCAACGAAAGATCGGATTGCGTCCGCGGCCCGTCATTGTTGAGTTTTCGCGCGCGCCTCGGTAGAATGACAGATCAAGGAGGCTGGCGACGCTTTCGCCGTCCGCCCCACGACGAACCGCGGAAAGGTGAAAACGATGACGATCACCAAAACGGCCTGGCTTGCCATGCTACTCTTACTGCTGAGCTTCGCCCTGTTGCTCAGCAATGCCTGCGACGATGATGACGACAACGATGACGACAACGATGTTGACGACGATGACAGCGACGACGATGACGATGACGATGATAACGACGACAACGATGTTGACGACGATGACAGCGACGATGACGACAACGAGTTGATCGACAACGACGACGGCACCGCCTCCGACGACGCCACCGGCCTCATGTGGCAGCTTGTGCCGGACGACAACGCAATGACCTGGAACGACGCGGTCGCGCATTGCGAGGCCCTCACGCTCGCCGATCACGACGATTGGCGTCTGCCCACCCTCGACGAAATGCGCTCGATCGTTCGCGGGTGCCCGTACACCGAAACCGGCGGCGACTGCCCGACCGACGATGAATGTCTCAACTGGGATTGCTGGGATTCCATCTGCACCGACTGCGATCTCAATGCCGGGCCCGACGAAGGCTGCTATTGGCCGACGCCTTTTGCGGGCGAGTGCGGCGAATACTGGACCTCGATCATCCTCCAGGGCGGCAGCAGCGCCTGGCACATGTGGTTCCGGAACGCGGGCATCTACAGCGCCGTCACCGGCGAAGCCAAACGGGCCCGTTGCGTGCGCTGAGACGATGGTTAATTCTCCGCTTGCCGGGCTGGGGTTTGGTGTAAAATAATCGACACGAACCGGACGGGTGGGGCATGAAGCCGTATCGCATTATCGCCTTGACGTGCTGCGCGTTCGGCGCAATGAGCGCGCCCGTTTACGCCAACGTCGTCACCCCCGAATCGTCTCTGCACGGCGAATTGCTGGATGCGCTGCTGACCGTCTCCCTACTGCTGATCATCGCCGTTTTCTTCTTATTGCGCCGCATCCGCTCGCTGACCTGGGCGGGCGTGCTCGCCTTGCCCGCGGTCTTCGTCGTCGGCGCGCTGTTCGACGATCCGTTCAAGGTGACGATCCTGGTGCTGCTCGCGTATTTTCCGGCGCGCTTTCTGGTCGTCTTTTTCACGCCCGGCCGCGTCGTCCACGGCGGTCGTCTGCAGGATCTTTTGTGGTACTCCCTGGTGTTCATCGCGGTTGCCGGTCCGTTGTTCTACGACCCGTTGCATCATTGGATCTTCATGCTTTACGTCCGAAGCGGGCGTTGGAGCGAAGCAAGCTTGCCGATCGGCCTGATGCGCTATCTGCCGCACGTCGATCTCGTTTTGATTCCCCTGTTATTGCTGCACGACGCGTTCGCCGGCCGCACGAAAACCGTGTGGAAGCTCGTCCCCGCGCGCCTGGCGCGCAGCCGGCTGTTTCGCCCGGTGTTTGCCGCCGAGACGCCGCGCGCAACGAGCGCCGAAACGAAATAAGCATCGCCGTCGAGCGAGGGACGACGCCGGGGATGCGGGAAAAGCCGGGCGATGCCTTGAACGGCGAGCGCGGTCGGTGGCGGGCTGCGGCGGCGAATTTGCCGGATGGTCCGGTCAAGGAACGGCGGGCGGCGGTCCGTGCAGGAAAAAATAGTCGAGCGGCAGCGTCGGCATCGGGCGCGAGGGATCGTTGACGATCTCCGCTTCGCCGGCGGTCGCGCGCAACTCGATGAACCCCAGGCCGTCCAGCGTGCTGCGCTGTCGTCGCAACTGCCCGGCGCCCCGCAAGGACAAGCTGTCGTAATAGTGATAGGCCAGCACGAGCCGTCCTTGTTCGTCGGGAACCAGCTCGGTCAACCGCAGCCGATTGGGCGCGGCCGTGACGTTCCCCGCGCCCGCGAGAAACCACGACGGTTCGCGCTCGCTGCGGAAAATTTCATAGCAGTCGATCGTGCACAGCGGCGTGTACAGCGCCGGCCGCGCGTGCAGCGCCCGCTTGAGCCGCTCGCTGTAGGCGACCACCCAGCCGATGTTGTATATCGCCAGCAGGCGACGATGTGCGGTTTCGTCCAGCGCCGTCAGATCATGCGCACCCAGGCGTCCTTCCAAGAAAAAAGCCTGGTACAGCACGTTGGCCGATTCGGTCGAGGGCAGCGCGACGTACTGGCGCGGCACGTCATTGGCCAGCAGCGACGACGGGTCCACCCCCAGCGGTTGCCGATCGGGCCGGCCGCTGGCCTCCAACGCGATGCGCGCGCGATCGTCGGTGTTTGCCTGCAACCAGGCGGCGAGTTCGTGGTAGGGCGCGGGCGGTTCATTGACGAACGCCCGGTGCGGAAACAGCGCATAAAACAAAGCCAATTGCGCGACCAACGCCGCCGCCGCCAGGTACGCGAATTTTTTCCGCCCGGAGGAGCGCTCCAGCCGCCGGCCGGCCAGCACGAACAAAATCGGCGGCAGCACGTCCAACCAACGGGTCGGGAAAAAACCGGTCAGGATCCGTACCAGCGACATCGCCGCGACGAGCAGCGTCAACGAAACGGCGAACGCCGCCAGGTCGCGCAACGGAGCCGGCAGTTCGGCGCGCTGCTCTTTGCGCCACGGCGATGCGGCCAGGGCCGACAAAAGCAACGGTTGCAGCAATGCGACCGCCAAAAAGATCAGTCCGCCGCGGCCGTGCCAGTCGACCGGAAAGGCGACGAAAATTTCCTTGTTGAACGGCAGCGCGGCCAGATGAAAGCGGATAAACGGCCCCAGCCACGGCCAATTGGCCGCCGCCGCCCCGATCGTCGCCAGCGCCATGCCGATCAACGGCCGGGGCCGCGCCAGCGTCCGGCGGCCGCGCAGCAACAGCACGAACGCGGCGAAGAAAAACAACAGTCCCTGTTCGATGTGCCACCAGCACAGCAACGCGCCTGCCGCAAAAAGGATCGGCGGCCAGCGCCATGGTTTCTCGCGGGCCGTCGCCAGCAGCGCCAGGGCGTAAAAGAGCAGCGGCGTGGCCGAAAAATACAGGCCCATGCTGGCGCGGATGAACGAATAACGCAGCGAAAAGAAATTCAGCAGCACGTCGGCAAGCATCGCGCCCGCGGCGGCGGCGGGCGCCAAACCGAGCCGGCGCGCGGCGGCGTACGTCAGCCACGGGAAGGCGACGAAAAACAACAACAGAATCGATTTGATCGTTATCGCCGCCGGCAGTCCGGTCGCCGCGCCGACCAAGGCGGGCAGGTTGTGCGCGATGGTCGCGGCGCCGGGATTGAGCAGCAGCCCGGCCGCGAAGGTCGGGTCGTACCCCCAAAATACGCCGGTTTCTGCGATAAACCGCGCGGTCCGCTCGGCCTGGTAAAAATATTTCGGATAATTTTCCTGGTACAGCGGCGCGGTTGAAAAGAACGCCCATGAACCCAGCCGCGTGCCCAGCAGCAACAGCGCCAGGGCGGTAATCAGCAGCGGCGCCGCCCAGGCCTTCCGGAGGGGCGTTGGCGTGCTTGCCGTCGTCGACGCGCCGCGAGCGTTTGGCAACAGGCGATCCTTTCCGTATCGGGGGAGGGGTTCTGCCGAAATTATGCGGCAGGGCGCGGCGCTCGACAAGGCGGTGGACTGTTCATCTTTGGCGCGGCAATGGTTATGCTTGCATTGATCCGAAAAAAAATGTTCGCCTGATGGCCAAGGCAGGAGACGCAACGTATGGATGAACCCCAAAGCATTACGGCCGATCTGACTCGCGCCGGCGAGATTATCGCCCGGTTGGCGGGCGACGATGGCGAGCGGCAACGGTTGCTCGCGGCGATCAGTCGCAGCCGCGGTTTGCTTGACGCGGCGGCCGACAACCCGGGGATCGTGGTCTGGGCTGTCGACCGGCAAGGCATGTTCACGCTTTCCGAAGGACGAGGCCTCGAATCCCTGGGGCTGCGCCGCGGCGAAGTGCTCGGCCGCTCCTTGTTCGCGCTCTATGCCGCTTCGCCGCCGATCGTCGAAGCGGTTCGCCGGGCGCTGCAGGGGCAAACCACGCGACATACGTTGCTGCTCAACGGCGTTCATTTTCAGGCGGTTTACGCGCCGTTGCATGACGAAACGGGCGCGATCGACGGCGCGGCGGGTCTGGCCATCGACGTCACGCAAGCGCAGCTGGTGGCGGAAGAGCTGCAACTGCGCGATCATCGCCTGCGCAAGTTCAACGAAGTGCTGTTTCAACTGGCCAAAAGCAAAATCCGCGAAGTGAAATCGCTCGACGATGCCTTCGGCGAATTGGCGCGCGTCGCCGCCAACACGCTGCAGGTCGATCGCGTCGGCGTCTGGCTGCTCGACGAGCGTCGCGAAACGATCCGGTGCCGCGACGTCTTCGATCGCCGCGTAAACAAGCATCGACAAGGGTGGGAAATTCATCGGGCGGATTGCCCGGACTTCTTTGCGGCGTTCGAACAGACACGCACGTTTTGTGCGCCGGCGACGGCGGGGGAGGCGCGCCTCGACGATCCGCGGTGTCATTACAATCCGGAAGCGGCCGTCGCGTCGTTGCTCGGCTCGACGGTGCGCCTCTCGGGCGAGGCGGTCGGGGTGATTGTCGCGGAGATGGTCGAGGAACCGCGCGCCTGGTCCTTCGAGGACGAACATTTTCTCGGTTCCATCGCCGATTTGGCGGCGCTGACGCTGGAAATGTGGCAACGCACGCTGGATCGGACCGCGCTCCAAGCGCGCACCGAACAGTTCCAGACCATTCTGACCGCCACCCCCAGCGCGATCGTGCAGGTCGACGAGGAAGGCCGCATCCTGTTCGTCAACGAACGTACGGAACAGCTGTTCGGGTATGCGCAATCCGAGTTGCTCGGCCGGCCGCTCGAAACGCTGTTGCCCGAGCGCTTTCGAACGGAACACGTGAACCAGCGCCGGCGGTATTTGCGCGAGCCGCGACAACACCGCGTCGGCTTGGGCGAAGTCCTGCTCGCGCGGCGCCGCGACGGTTCGGAGGTCCCGGTCGACATCCACCTGGTGCCGTTGCGCACCGAAAGCGGCACGCAGATCGTGGCGGACATCCGCGACCTGAGCGAACAACGCGAGGCGATGGAGCGCGTGCGGTTGCTCACCAACTTTTTCGACAGCAGCTACGAGGGCATCGTCATTACCGATGCGGACGCAACCATTCTCGATGTCAATCCGCACCACGAGCGCGTCACCGGCTACACGCGGGCGGAAGTGCTCGGCAAAAATCCGCGCATGATGAAATCGAACGTACACGACGCCGAATTTTATCGGCGGATGTGGCGTTCGCTGCTCGCCGAAGGCCGATGGCAGGGCGAGGTGTGGGACCGCAAGAAAAACGGCGAGCTCTACGCCAAGTGGCTGACCATTTCCGCCGTGCGCAACGAGCGCGGCCGCACTACGCATTACGTCGGCGTGTTTTCCGACATCACCGCGGTCAAGCAGAACGAATTGCGTTTGGAGTACATGGCTCATTACGATCCGCTCACCGAGCTGCCCAACCGTGTGCTGTTTCGCGATCGCTGCGAGCGGGCGCTGACGCAAGCTCGTCTGATGCAACGCAAAGTGGGTTTGTTGTTTTTCGATCTGGACGGATTCAAGCACATTAACGATACGCTCGGTCATCGCGCCGGCGACAAGCTGCTGCGGCAAATCGCGCAGCGGCTCAAGGACGCCTTGCGCATCGAGGACACCGTCGCCCGGCTGGGCGGCGACGAGTTCATCATTGTCCTGCCCGAGCTGACCGAGGCCGACGAGGCCGCGCGCGTGGCCGACAAGCTGCTGGCCGTCGTCGCCGAGCCGTACCTGATTGATGAACGGGAGTTGTTCGTCACGGCCAGCATCGGTATTTCGCTGTTTCCCGACGACGATGAGACGGTCGACAAGCTGTTGCAAAACGCCGATCTGGCGATGTACACGGCCAAGGGGCAGGGCAAGAACGCGCGGGCGTTTTATTCGGCGCAGATGACCGTGTTGTCGCAAAAGCGGTTGGAAACCGAAAACCTGATGCGCCGGGCGTTGGAGCGCGACGAGTTCTTTCTCGTCTTTCAGCCGCAGGCGGCGCTCGCCGACGGCGCGGTGGTCGGCGCCGAAGTGCTGGTGCGCTGGCAGCATCCGAAACGGGGTTTGGTCGAGCCGGACGTGTTCATTCAACTGGCCGAGGAAACCGGGCTGATCGTGCCCATCGGCGAATGGGTCTTGCACAAAGCGGCCGAGCAATTGCGCGCCTGGCGCGCGGCCGGTCGGTCGGTCGATCTGGCCGTCAATCTGTCGCCGCGCCAGTTCCGTCAGCCGCATCTGGTGGAGCGCGTCGCCGACATCGTCGGCCGGACCGGGTTGCGGCCGCACGATCTGAAATTGGAGATCACCGAGTCGGTGTTGATGGAGGATGTTGCGGAGACGCGGCGCATCATGAACGACTTGACCGCGCGCGGTTTCCGCCTGGCGATCGACGATTTCGGCACCGGCTTTTCCTCGCTGGCTTACCTGAAACACTTGCCGCTGCATTCGCTGAAAATCGATAAGTCGTTCGTGTCCGGTCTGCCCGACCAGGCGCCCGACGTGGCGATCGTGCGTTCGATCGTGACGCTGGCCAAGGCGTTGTCGCTGGAGGTTGTCGCCGAAGGCATCGAACGACCGGCGCAAAGGCAATTTCTGGCCGGCCTCGGTTGCGACCGGGCGCAGGGCTTTTTGGTCGGCGAGCCGATGTCGGCCGAGGAATTCGCCCGGCGCTTTTTCGGCGGCGCCTCGTGAGGCTTGCTTGAAAACGCCGATCGTTCCGTTTATCGTTGGCCATCGGCAACAACGGCGGAAGGTGATATGGCGCGGCGACGTACCGGCGGATCGGTTAAGCGCGGCCTGGCGGCGGCGTTGCTCGCCCTCCTCGCGGCGCTGGCGGTGAGCGAACTGGTCGTGCGCGTGTTCTCGTTCGATTGGCGCTACGCGAAAAAGCTGCTGTATTACCAAAACGCCGACCTCGACGCCCATGAGCCGGTCGACGATCCAGAACTGCTCTTCCGCCTCAAGCCGGGCGACTATTCCTTCGAAACCCATCACGTGTTCATCAACCGGTCGCGGGCGCGCAGTCCGGAACGGTCGCCGGTCAAGCCCGCCGGCACGTTCCGCATTCTGGTGTACGGCGGCTCGAACGTTTACGGTTCGTTGCTTGAAGACGACCAGACCTGGCCCGCGCAATTGGAGCGCAAACTTGCCGCCACGCACCGGACGCCGATCGAGGTGTGGAACTTCGGCACGTCCTCGTACGTCAGCGGCCAGATGGCTCGCCTGGCGGAGATCACCGACCGGGCCTTGGCCGCCGACGTCGTGCTGCTGGCGATGACCAACGCCGGCAGCCGCGCGTTTTTAATGGATCGACCGGTCGAGCCGTTCTTCGCCAAGTACCCGCACTTGTGGCGCGAACTGGTCATCCCCTCCCGCCTGCATACGTTGCCCGCCGGGCTCGACATGACGCTGTTGCGTGATTGGCGCTTCTACAGGTTGACCATG
>DAINPV010000099.1:0-11780 GCA_036743315.1 bacterium
TATTTGAGATATTTCTCAAAATCGTGGTGGGAATTATTGTGATCAGTTTTATCGGGGTCGTGATTAAAATGAGCCTGTCGCCGGAAGGTTTGGACTGGCAGGAAATATTCGCAGGATTTATCCCGCATATTTCGCTGGTGCTGGAACCGGTGAAAACTTTCGATCCCTATATCCAGGCGGTGGAGCCTGCCTTTCGTTCAGTGTTGGCGCCGGGCGCGCAAACGCTGAACGTGTGGGCCAACGGCTACGGCTGGAATCAGGTGAACGTCACCGTACCGTCGTCCGGCTACACCGAGGAAGACATCGATCTGGATCCCGCCAAGGACGCGGTCTATGCGGCGCTGCGCACCGTGTTCATGGTTCGCAAGGATGCCAGCGACAATCCGCCGAACGTCACGCTGCCGACCGCCGCGTTGGGCGGGCATGACGGCAACGCCTTCTCGACCGGCGTCAACGGTTACGTCGTGTTCGACATGGGCGAATTCACCCCGATCGTCGACGGCGTGGGCGAAGAACTGACCGTCTACGAAAACGGCGACGACGAAGGCTACAGCGTGCTGGTTTCGCAGGACTGGACCGGCTCCTGGCAGACGGTCGGCACCGGCTCGGGCACGACGTCTTTCGACATCGGCGTCAGCGGCCTGAGCGAAGCGCGCTACGTGATGATTCGCGACGACGGCGACGGCAACAACAACGAAGCCACGCCGGGCGTGGACATCGACGCGATCGAAGCGACGCCCGTGTGCGACGCGCCGGCGGCCGATTTCTCGGCCGAACCGCGCACCGGTTCCGCGCCGCTGGCGGTGGACTTCACCAACCTCACCGTGGCCGACGCGGGCTGTCTGTCGAGCGTGCAGTGGAGCTTTGGCGACGGCGGCACGAGCAACGAAGCCAATCCCGCGCATACCTATACGCAGGCGGGCTCCTACACGGTCACGCTGACCGCGACCGGCCCCGGCGGCGACGACCAGATGGTGCGCGAGGATTACATCACCGTCAGCGGCGGCGGCGATGATGACGATGATGATACAATTGACGACGACGATGCCGCCGATGACGACGCGGCAGTTGACGACGATGATGACGATGACGATGATGATGACGGTTGTGGTTGCTGAGAATTCGCACGGTTGATTTGGTTTTCGCCTTCATCCTAAGATGAGGACCGTCGACACCGACTGAAAGTTGCCCGGGGCATTCGGGAAGAGGAGATAAAAAATCGAATTATTGGGGGCGCATGACGCGCCCCTTTTGCTTTAATTCCACCTGGATGTGGTACAATGATACAATAACGTACAAAACGGACGCAAGGAGGAAGGATGGAGCGATACCGGTTGGTTGCCCTGCTGCTTCTCTTGCTGACGACGTCTTTTCTCGTGATTACCTGCAACGACGATGACGACGACGATGACGCTGCCACCGACGATGACGACGATAACGACGACGAAACAGACGACGACGAGGCCGTCGATGATGATGACGACGATGACACGACCCCACCCACGATCTTCGATCAGGTCATGCAGACGATGGTCGACGAATACCGTATTTTTTCCGGTGAGCCCGGATTTGCCGTCGGCGTCACCCATGGCGACGAACCGGTGCACATGTATGCGACCGGGAAAGCCGACATCATCGAAAACGTCGACCTGACCCCGGACATGCACTATCGCGTGGGCAGCATCACCAAGCCGTTCACGGCCACCGTCATCATGCAATTGGTGGAAGAGGACGTGCTGAGCCTGGACGATCCGCTTACCAAGTACCTGCCGCAATACGATAACTGGTCGAACGTGCGCATCCGGCATTTGATCTCCATGCAAAGCGGCCTGCCCGATTACCTGATGTCCACCATGTATTGGATCAACATGCTGCTCAACATCGGCGAACCGATCACGCCCGAACGCATCATTTCTTTCGTGCGCTTCGAACCGATCAACTTCGAGCCCGGCGAGTCGTGCTCGTACTGCAACACGAACTTCATTCTGCTGGGTATGATCGCCGAGGCGGCCACCGGCGAAACGATGAAAGATATGATCCGTGAGCGTGTCGTCGAGCCGCTGGGCCTGACCATGACCTTCCTGGATATGGGCGATGAACCGATCGACGATCTCGTGCACGGCTACGCCGATGCCGAGTTGGCCGGTCCCGCTTTCGGCCTGGGCAGCGATCTGATGTTCCTCGTCGAGTTCATTCCCGAACAATTCCTTGTGGGCGATATGCTCTTTGACGGCACGTACATGTTTCACCCGACGTTTTCCTGGACGACCGGAGCGCTGGTTTCCTATCCCGCGGACCTGGTCAAATTCATGAAGGCTTACGTGCAAGGCGAGCTGGTCGGCTCGGAAATGTACGCCCATATGATGGACTTCACCGCCTGCGACGTGATGGGCGAAACGGTCGATTACAGTTACGGCATGATGCGCAAAAAGACGCGGTACGGTTATCGCTTCGGCCACGGCGGCAAGCACTTCGGCTATTCGACCGACACCTACTACATGCGCGATTATGACGTCATGTTCACCTTGCTCCACAACTTCGTGCCCGACCAGAATCCCGGGCTGATCGAGGAACTGGTCGACACGGTGATCACCGAACCGCAAGACGTGCACCTGGCTTGTACGCCGCCCGAAGAATTCTTCGACGGTCCGGAAGCGGGGTACGTTCATGTGGCCTTCAAGGGCACGATCAACGACATCTCCGACGACGATCCGATTCCGGCGATCGCGAACACGACCACCCATCGCTTCGCACGCTGGCGTCCCTACTACGGCATCCACGCGCAGGCGACCTGCGACCGCGAGGGGATCGTCACCGCCGAATCCTACGGCCCGTCGACCAGCCTGTTCTTCGATTGGCGCGGCGCGTTCTTGCAGATCGATCCGCGGCTGGCGCAGGTGCTCGACAGCGAAGGGCAGGTGAAGTTGGATGAAGATACCTTCTCACTGGCGGTCATGACCTTGCGCGACGTGCTGCTCGATGAGGACAACCGCACGCCGTTGATGCGCTGTATGACCGCCGTGCCCGATACGAGCAAGCCGGCCAAACTGTATGTGTGCGACGGCGACGAGCAAACCTACACCGTCGGCGAGACGCTGCGCGTGTTCGGCTCCTTCGCCGTCGACCGCAATCTGCTGCACGTGTACGACTACCTGGAAGAACACGGGCTCGAGCAGTGCGAATGCCGGCGCTCGGACGACACGTGGGTTCCTTGCGGATCGTAAACGTTTTGTCGCTGTCTGAACCGAAACCTTCCACCTGAACGGGAGAGTCGGTGCCCGCGTTCGAGCCCATTAAATGCCGATCCTGTGGCGCGGCGGTGCCGGTGGGCGTCGGCCGCAGCGATTTCGTCTGTCCTTACTGCGGCGCGACCGACAGCGTCGATCCGCAACTGCGCGACCGCCTGGATCGCTATTACCGACTGCTGCGCGAACTGGATGCGGCCGTCAAACAGTTCCCCGATCGGTTGCGGAACAAGATTGTGAAGACGCTCCATACCGGCCGTATCATGCACATCGTCGTGTTGGTGACGGCGGGTTGGATGCTGATTTTGTCCACCTACATCTTCCACGACATCCTGGGCCGGGCCGATGAGACGGGTGCGCTGCCCAACCTACATTTCATCATGGGTTACCTGCTGCCGTTCAACATTTTCGTCGGTCTGATGCTCTGGTATCTGTTCTTGCTGTGGCGGCGACGCTATCTGCGCCTCAATTTCCAGGCTGCGCCGCCCGCCGAACCCGGCGGCGAAGCGCGTTGCCGCCTGTGTGGTGCGTCCTTGCCGCCGACCGGCGTCATTCGCCGCTGCCCTTACTGCGGCGCCGACAGCGTGGTGCACGAAACGTGGTTTCGCCGCTACCGCCGGCGGGCTTTGGACGGTCTGCTGCGCCGGCAAGAGCGGCTGGCCGCGATTCTCGCCGGTCGCCTGCGCCGCTGCGACTGGGCGTACACCTACACGCCGGTCGTGTTGGTCGGTATCATTTTCGGTTTGGTGCTCGTTACAACCGTCGTCAACTCGCTGGTGACGTTGCGTCTGATTTCCGGCGCGGCTGCGGGCGAAACCAACTGGACCAATGTGCGCGAATCGCTGCCGAGCATGATTCTGAGCGTGGCGGTCGTCTCGCTCATCGCCGCAATCGTCATCCGCAAGACCTACCTGGCCGCCCGCTGCAATCGCTGAACGAAGCGATGCTCAATGCAGGGTTTGTTCGAAAAAGGAGAAGATCTCGGCCATCCCGTTTTCGTAGCCGTAAGGCACGGAAAGAATAGGCGTGGCGCTCGTGGAATAATCGTTGACGTGTTCATGATACGGATACAACTCCGGAATGGTTTCGCAGTGAATAAAATCCAATTCCGGCCACCATTCGGCGTAATCGGAATCCAGGTCGGAAACATAGGCGCCGATTTCCGCATCCAGACGCACGGTGAGGTTGCTAGCGGCGCTGCCGCCGGAATGGCCGATCAACCCGATACGCTCTGTCGGGACGGCGGGCAGGTAGCGCAGGTATTTCACGCCCAGCAACGTTTCGTACACGCGCAGACCCATCAGGGTGAAGCCGTTGGTCAACAATGCCAGCGAGATGTCGCTCTCGTTTTGGTCGCAATCCATCGCCCGCATGGTCAACATCAGAATCGCAAATCCATGTGCAGGATATTCATAACCGTGATAGTCGTCTCGATACACTGCGGCGTCATCGAAGTGTCCGTGAATCGCCACCACGCCGGGGAAGGGGCCGTCGCCCTTGGGCGTCAGCAGATAGCCTTCGAAAACGCCCACCCATGGATCCTCGAACAGCAAGTGTCTTTGGACATAGGCGTCCGTTTCGTCGATGGCGATGGTGGTGACCACGAGCAGTCGTTTGTTGATCCCGTTCAACAGGAACTCGATGTTCAGCGTCTCCGCGATCGTGTTGCGTAAATCGTCCGCCGATAACTGCTCACCAACCAGGTCGACATTGCCGGCGTCGATCTCGTTCATTTGTTGCCAGATTTCGTCCTGGGAAATCGGATCGGCATACTCGGCCGCCTGTTGGATGAAATCCAGGTAATCGTCGACGTCCGCGCCGGGATCGTCTTCGTATTGTCCGCCGAGGTTTTCCCGTTCCAAAACATTGTAAAGCGATGCGTCGTCATCGTCGTTATCGTCGTCATCATCATCATTGTCGGCAACGGTTCCGCGATCAGTATCCGACTCACTGTCGGCGGCGCAGGAGGTTAGAATGATTAACGGGAAAGCAATCAGCAAAATCAGAGCAAACATTTCGTTAAGCGATTGTATTTTCAAGCAAATCCTTCTCAGCGCCAATCGATGCAATTCAGCGAAAGCGCCACTCCAACCATTGAAAAAGCGTATCGTTTTCCCCCAAAACCGTCAATGATGAAACAGGTGATTGACGCCACTCGGAATTACGATTACGTTTTGTATTCGATTCAATCGAGTCCGGATAATGATTCAAGGTCAAACTCGTTGAAAAGGTAATGGAAGTGGAACGGTAACTGGTGTGCCGCCCGGGCTTCAAACCCGGTGAGGGTCGCTAATCCCGGCCCTGGTGGGTTCGATTCCCATCCACTTCCGCCAACATTCGTCAGGGGTTACAGGCACTTACGAGCCCGTGACCCCTTCTTTTTGCCCCGTGTGCCCTAATTTGTGTCTTAAATCGGGCGATTTAGACCCCAAAATAACTTCAAATTCCGGCGTTTCAGGGGTACGCCGGTGCAACCGGTGGACGGCATCTCGGAGATTGGCGGGCGCGAGTTTGGCATAGCGTTTCGTCGTCGCGATGTTCTTGTGTCCCAACAGCTTCTGGACGGTGTAGAGCGGAACATCTGCCTGAACCAGTTGGGAGCCGAAGCTATGCCTCACATCGTGAATCGAGATCGTCGGCAGGCCCGCCCGCCGTTGCGCCCGCTGGTAGGCGTCCCTAGAATAACCAGCCGGTTTGCGCAAATGCACCGCATGTCCCGGAAGGCGGTCCGCGGTAAAAGACACGATTTCATCCGGTGGATCATGGTACAATGCCGCTCCCAAGAAAAAACGATGGAGAAACCATATGAAACGACGAATTCCGTTTTTTGCCCTGCTGCTGTTTTTTCTTTCTTTGCCGGGGTTGGCCCAAGGTGCGGAAATTCTGTTCGAAGAACTGGTCACCGTCGGCAGCGATGAGTTTTCCGTCGGCTGGCACACTTCCGAGCCGGTTGTCTCCGAAATCGTCTACGGTCTCGATCCGGAGAACATGGATCAAAGCATGATGGGCGATACACCGACCCGGGACCATTGCCTCTTGGTGGAAGATCTCCATCCCGATAAGGAATATTATTACTCCGTGCTGGTGGATGGAGAACCGCAAGAGGGCGATCGGTTCCTCTCTCCCGGTGTCGTGCGGACCTTGGTCGAGCCGCCGGGTGCGTTTCTTTTTTCCTTTGCCACAATCAACGATACCCACATCGGCGAAGAAATCGCCGGGCTCATCGTCATCGGCGATCTCGTGTTGACGCCGGGATTCACCTGGGACGATCCCCAAAATCCCTATTGGTTGTTCACCAATCGGCAAGCCGTGCAGCAGATCAACGAGGCCGGAGTGGATTTCACCATCCACAAAGGCGATGTGACCGCCGATGCGGCTCATGAGCAGTATCTGGACGCTATCGATATTTTCGGCGAGTTGGCAGCGCCCATCTATTATCTGCGGGGCAACCACGATCGGGTCCAACACGGTGAGGATTACTTCGTACAGGACCTCGGCATGGAAAGCACTCATTACTATTTCGACTACGAGGGCCTCCGATTCATTATTATGGATTCCAATAACGAGTCTGGATCGGGAAATGTTTCCGACGATCAGATTTACTGGCTGGAACAAACCATGCAGGACGCTGCTGAAAACGACCTGCGAACGATGCTTTTCGCTCACCATCCTTTTGTGCGACAAGGAGCTCCGTTTTGGATGGTCAACCGGCAGGATGCCAAGGCGATCGCCGATATCCTGATTCAGCAACCCAAATTTGACGGGATGTTCGCGGGGCACAGCCACCGGGCAAAAGTGCTTCACGATGCGGAAATCGGCGACGCTCCCTTCGTCGAGACGCCGGCGACGAAGGAATACCCGATGGGATATGCGGTTTATCGCGTTTATGAAGGCGGCTACACACAGTCCTTTTATCGAACGACCTGCCCGGAGTGTCTGGAGTGGGCTCGCATGACCCGCGGCGAGTACTTCGGCCTGGCCCCCGCTATTTTAATCGGTTCAGCCGAAGACCGGAACTTCACGTACCTCTATCCGGATTGGGCGGGAGATGACGATGAAGACGATGACAGTGAAAACGACGATGACAGCGAAAATGACGATGACAGCGAAGACGACGATAACGATGATGGACAATTGCCCACCGGTGACGATGATGACGAGGACGACGACGGCTGCGGCTGCTGATTGATCGAAGTTACTTCAGGCAGCCTCGACCGGATAGATTTTATGCTGAAATGTGGGCGCTTTTCGTTCGATTCAGGCGAGTCCAGGCTAGGATCCAAGGACGAACTGGTTGAAAATTCAATGGCAGTGGCTCGCCGACTGGCGTGCCGTCCGGGATTGAGCCCCAATCCCGGCCCGGGTGGGCTTGATGCTTTTCCGTGTTCGCCATTCTCTCGCCACCACCAAACATGCGACTCCCAGCCGGCCCTAGATATAGGATTTAATAGCTTCGACAAGCCGGCGATCTTCAGCGGTGAGCGGAAACGCAATCTTCCGTTCTTCATGGCTGGAAAGATAGGCGGCCAGCACCGCTTCGACGGCCAGAAGGCCGTCCTCGCCGGTCGGCGCCCACGCCGCGGGGAAGCCGGTCTGGTCCGATTCGTGGCCCGCCAGTCTCGCGGCAAAGAGGCCGGCCTGCTTCTGATATGCGCGGTTTCTCTTGCCGCCGGGTACGTGAATGCGCGAACGGCGGTCCAGAATGATGTTCCGCATCCGGTAGCGGTACAGGCGCACATGGCCTTGGGTGTATTCATGCGGGGCATCGAAGTACAATGAACCACGCGTACCATGGATCGCGCCGGTTTCGTGCCCGTACGGTCTGGACACGACGTTTTGCGACCGCTCGATGTGCCCGAGCGCTCCCGACTTGAATCGCACCGTGCACAGTGCATGGTCTTCATGCACACGCGAGGGAAATACCCGCTTCATCTCCGCCGAAACAAGGTCGAAATCGCCCAGCAGGAAACGGAAAAGGTCGAGGAAGTGCGGACCGTGGTCCATAAAATCGCCGCCGCCGGCGCGCGGATCGTTGAGCCGCCAGGCCCCCCAATCCTTCAATACGTCCACACCATGTCGCGCCAGGACGCCGATGGTTTTCTTGAGCCATGACGTTTCCAGATCCGGAATGTAGTGGTTCCAATCGACGCTGATCTGAAAGACCTCGCCCAGTTCTCCCGCCTCAATCATTTCGCGCGCCCGTTGAAACGCCGGGTGGAACCGCTTCTGCAGCGCGACTTGAAGCGTCACGCCGGCTTTTGTACAGGCCTCGATCATCCGCTCGCAGTCGGCCAAGTTGGTCGCCAACGGTTTTTCGCAGAGCACGTGCAACCCGCGTTCCGCCGCTTCGATCACCTGCGTGGCGTGCGCCCAATTGGGCGAACCGATGACCACCGCGTCTACCGGGGCGTTTCGCAGCAGATCCGAGGGATCGCGAAAAGCGTACGGCACGCGGTATTTGCGTTGAGCGGTCGCGAGGTATTTCTCGTCCGGGTCGGCCACGGCAGTGATGATACAGTCGGGATGCGCCGCAAAATGCGGCAGGTGCGCTATCCGTGAAATTTTACCGCAGCCGATCACGCCGATGCGAATGGACTTCACCAGTTGCCGCCTTTCCCGAATGATTGCCGTACGCTGATCGTGACGACCCGACCCCGCGACAAGATGTCGAGTAACATTTTCCCGATGTTGAAATAAGCAACGCCAAGCAGACTATCGACAACGCAATTAAAGTCAAGACCATAGCCTCCGGCGTCCGGTTGTTCCGGGGGTGGTTGGTTCCTTGTTGCCCCAGCGGACGCCTGACCGTCTGCGGGATTCACTTCATGCTTAAAATCGCCTGGAACTGACGGGGGAGGACTGAGCGTTCTGGTCGTCCGCAATTACGATGCGCGGTGCTTGTCCAACGAGGGAGCATTACGATAAAACGCGTCAAGGAACGCCTCGATCATCTTGTCGAAGCGCTTCTCGAACGAGTGGTTCTGAACGCCGAGCAGTTCACGATCTTTGGGCGTCATCGATATTTCCAGCATGATCGCGCCGTGGATGCCGGCCCACAAGGTTGAGGCGATCAATCCCGGATCGTCGTGTTTCGCCTTGAAAACTCCGCTTTGAATGCCCTCTTCGACGATCTGCCGTAGCAGAAACAACGCCTCTTGTTCGAGCGGCGGTCGCTCGTAGGCGCGCAGTTCGATGTCCTGCTCGGCCCAGGCCGGCGGCGGAGCCAGCATCAGGCGGTAATGGTTCGGGTGCTTGATCCCCCAGTTGGCATAACGTCGCGCCATTTCGATCACGCGGTCGACCGGGTCGGTCAGTTGAGAGCATTCGAACAGATGGCGGCGCAGGTCCTCCGAATCACGGCGGATGATCTCCATCACCAGCGACTTTTTGTCTTTGAAATACTGATAGATGGTGCCGGGGGAGTATTCAATGGCCTTGGCGAGCTTACGCAGGGTGACCGCCTCGAACCCGTCGTGGACGAACATGTCACGGGCAATGTTCATAATGCGTTCGGTCATTTCGCCCCGTTCGCGTTCGCGGCGGATTTCGGAAATCGTCGGTTGACTTGCGCTTGGTTTCTGAGTCATAATTTCTCCCTGAACATTGTTTAAATACTACACAGTGTTCGATTGTCTGACAACCCCGAACAAAACAAGGGAGAAACCGGCTCATGGCCACGCAATCCGTACCGCACACTGATTTTGCAATCTCCACCTACCATGATACGGCGGAAATCTATCGGCAAATCGACCGCTTGATCGGCCAACCGGTGCGCAGGCTGAAAGAAAAGGCGCTGAACACCTATCTGGAGCATTACGAAACTCACTGCCCAAAATCCAAGGCGATGATCGCCGAGGCGCAGGAGTATATCCCGGGCGGCGTACAGCACAACCTCGCGTTCAGTTATCCGTTCCCATTGGTATTTACCAAGGCCGAAGGGGCCTATCTCTACGATCTGGACGGCAACCGCTACATCGATTTTCTGCAGGGCGGGGGGCCGACCATTCTCGGCAGCAACCCGCCGGTTGTTCGCAAGCAGGTCGAGAAACTGCTGCGTCAGACCGGCCCGGTCACCGGACTGTTCCATGAGTATGAATTGAAACTGGCAAAGTTCATCGCCGACCGTTATCCCGGCGTCGAGATGTTCCGCATGTTGGGCAGCGGCACCGAAAGCTGCATGGCGGCGATCCGCTTGGCGCGCGTGGCCACCGGGAAAAAGCATATCGTCAAACTCGGCGGCGCCTATCACGGCTGGAGCGATCAACTCTCTTATGGATTGCGCATTCCGGGATCGCGCAGCCTGAATTCGCACGGCATTCCGTGGTACATCTTCCAGCGTACGCACGAGGTGTATCCCAACGACATTCCGGCGCTGAAACGGCGGTTGCAGCTCAACCAATTGAACGGAGGAACGGCGGCAGTGCTGGTCGAGCCAGTCGGCCCGGAAAGCGGTACGCGGCCGATCGACAAGGATTACAACGCGCGGGTGCGCGAATTGTGCGATCAATTCGGCGCCTTGCTGGTGTTCGACGAGGTCGTCACCGGCTTCCGCTTGGGGATGAGCGGCGCGCAGGGATATTTCGGCGTCAAACCCGATCTGACCGTTTTCGGCAAAGCGGTCACCGGCGGCTACCCGTCGGCCGGCGGCTTGGGCGGCCGGCGCGACCTGATGGCGTTGCTGGCTGGGGGCATCGGCGGCAAGGCAATCAAAAAGAAGGTGCATGTCGGCGGCACGCTGGCGGCCAATCCGCTCAGTTGCGCGGCGGGTTATTTTACGCTGATGGAAATGGAGCGCACCAACGCCCCGGCGGTGGCCGGGCGCGCGGGCGATCGGTTGACGCAGGGCTTGCAAGCGTTGATTCGCAAGTACAACCTGCCGTACGTCGCGTACAATCAAGGATCGATCTGCCACCTGGAGACGACCGGGGTGATGCTCTTGAGCGTGAAATTGAGTAAGCTTCACAAACTATTCAAAGAGATCGGCACCCGGACCCAGGCGATGCAGGAAATTGGCGCGGCCTACATGGCCGAAGGCATGGTGACTCTGGCCGGCAGCCGGATGTACACCAGCGCCGCCTGCACCGACGAAATCATCGATGACGCGCTGGCCCGCTTCGAGCGCGTCTTTAAAAACGTGGAAGCGTAAAGGAACCGATCATGGCTCTTTCCGAAAATGATGCGCGGCAGTTGGTGCGCGACGGCGGCCTCCGGTTGCTGCGCGAAGGGCTGGTCGCACGCACCTGGGGCAACGTCAGTTGTCGTCTGGACGACCACCGTTTTGTGGTCACCCCGAGCGGGCGCAGCTATGAGGATCTCACGCCGGAAGAGATGGTCGTCGTCGACTTGAAAACAGGCAAACACGAGGGGAGCATCAAGCCCTCGTCCGAATACAAATTGCACGCGGAGATCTACCGCACGCGGCCGGATGTCGGCGGGGTGATTCACACCCATCAGACCAACGCCTCGGTGGTGGCGGCGGCGCGACGCGAGATTCCACCGATCCTCGACGACCAGGTGCAGATCCTTGGACCGACG
>DAINPV010000100.1:0-11687 GCA_036743315.1 bacterium
AGCTTGCCGTAGCTTTCGCGCAGGGCGTCGGCGGTGCAGAAGAACGCACGTAGCGAGCGGAAGTAGAAGGTGGTCCAGTAGCGCTGCGGCTGGAGGTTGAAGTTGACGATCTGGTAGCGGATCTCCTCGAGGTTCTTCTGGTAGTGCGAAGCGAGGTAGAGGTCGTCGCCGGCGACCGTCGCCAGCGGCCGGCCCCAGGCGTCTTGGTCGTCCGGATTGTCCATCTCGTTGCCGTACACGTGCACGCCGCCTTCGGCGCGCTCGGTGATGTCCGAATCCACCTCGACGACTTTCATCTCGCCGGAGGGATCGGCGAGCAGGAAGTTCCAGCCGTAGCTGGCTTGGTGTTCGTAGAAGTAAGGCACGGCGGTCGCGACGTCGTCGTACTTGTTGAGCAGTTCGCGCAGCATGACGCCGGCCGTCACGCCCGTGGGTTTGAACTTGGCGAAAATCAGCCCTTCGTTGAACGACGCGGCAAACGGCGTGTTGAGCGTGTCCGACGCGTTGTAGAGCACGGTCAAGCCCCGGTCGTTCATGCCCGAAAAGCCCCAGACCACGCCGGGATAGCCGAGCACGGAGAAGGCGCGGCCGTTGTCGGGGTGATGCACGAACATGGTGACGTGCTTGTGGGTGATGTTGCTGTCGAGCATGGCGAAGTTGTGGGCGACGATCGTCCGGCCATCGCGCGTGGCCGAACCGCGCACCGCGAAAGCAAGCGACGGCGGCTGCGAGCGGCCGTCGTTGAATCCCTGGTTGGGCGTCTCGTTGATTTTCTTGCCGTAACCGGCGGTGGTGAAGGTGATGCGTTCGGCGCGCATCGTGCGCGGATGGTTCGGCGGCACGCGCACGATCTCGAGCAGGTCGGTGCATTGCAGGTTGATCGAGACGCTGCTCGCCGCCGGCCAGCCGTCGGGCGGCAGGAAGGACACTTCGATGGTTTTGCCTTCGCGCGCGTAGGGGCGCGTCTGCACTTCCGGGTCGGACGAAAGATAGAGTTTGTCGTTGTACTGCAGGCGGATCGACTCGGGATTGACGCCTTCCTTGTCGTCGTCGATCACGAATTTGATCGGCGCATCCAGCGGCACCTCGACCATCGTGGCGTAGGAGCGCGGCTCGTAGGGATCCTGCCGCTCCTCGCCGGGTTCGTCGATTTTTCCGTCGCCGTTGTTGTCCCGGCTGTCGCCGTCGAGGTTGCCGTCGAAAGACACCGTCAGCAGCCAGGGCCCCTGGATGAGCTTGATGAAGAAGGTAATCGAGCGGAAGCCCATCAGCGTGTCGAAGAAGGTGTTGAGGATCAGGATTTCGTCGAAGGGCAGTTCGGCGCCGTCGGCGATGCCCTGCATTTCCTCGAGGTATTCCGGCGGCATGAACTTGAGGAATTCCCGGCCGCATTCGAGCATCATGCGCGACGAGAATTGGCCGTTGCCGTACAGTTCTTCGTTTTGGTAGCGCAACATGACGCTGGCCACGTCGTAGCGGTCGCGTTCGAGGTACGGGAAAATCGAGTTGGTCAGCAGCATCGTGTACAGCGAGCGGATTTTACTCCGGAAGCGCTGGCCGTGCTGAAAGCCGCGTTCGTAGGGCGAGCCGTAGAGGTCGAACACCTGGTAATACTTCGGTTCCGTCGCGCGCGGGGCGCAGCCGATCAGCATAGCGGCGATGACAAGCAAAGCGACCGCAAACATGAGGTGCGGACGGGACAACGGGTTCGGGCGATGATCCGTGAATAAATGGCGCATCGTTCGATCCTTCAAAGTACGTTATGAACTTGTAAAAACAACTATGGCGTCAACAGCCAAGCAACCCAAGCGTATCCGGCATGCCGACCGAGCGCGCACAAGTCATTCGGGCTCGATGCCCAGCAAATCGTTGAGGCGATTGGTCAGCTTCTTTTTGTACTCCACGAACTTCATGCCCAGTTTTGTCGTCAGGTCGTCGCCGGCCGCCGCGCCGCCCAGGTCGGGCATTTTGGCGTCGGGACCGTACATCTCCAGGAAGATTTTCAAGACTTCCTTTTTCACCAGGCCGCGCATGGGCACGTGGGCGATCATGCCGTACATCGCCGCGTTGCCTTCCTCGGCGAGGCCGGGATGTTGCCGCACGTATTCGACCGACTCGCGCAAATCGTTGAGGTACACATCGGCGATTTTCGCGTGCTGCGTGGTGACCATGTTGTGCAGACAGTCGGGCTTCTGCTGCCGGTCGATATGCCAGCCGCGTTTTTCCATCTGGTCGGCGACGCAATAGACGTTCAAGTCGCGATCGACTGAGCGGAAGGCGAACACGCTCATGTGCGGTCGGCCGACCACAGCCAGGCCTGGAATGGCGTTGATGCCGTCCATCAACTTTTTGCTGGTGTCCATGATCGTGCGCGCCGTTTCCAGGTAGCCGTCTTCGCCCAGAGCGACCATCGCCGCCCAGGCTGCGGCAACCGCGCCGCCCGGACGCGTACCCAGCAACGCCGGCGAGGCGAACACGCCGCCGGGCCAGTCGGTGTACACGAACATCTGGTATTTGAGCAGGTCGATGTTGCGATAAAGGATCGTCGAGGCGCCCTTGGCCGCAAAGCCGTATTTGTGGGTGTCGGCGCTGATCGAGGTGACGCCCGGCACGCGGAAATCGAAGGGCGGCACGGGGTAGCCGAGTTTTTCCACGAAGGGCAGGAGGTAACCGCCCAAGCAGGAGTCCACGTGCAGCGGCAGGTTTTTCCTGAGGGCCAGGTCGCTCAGTTCCTCGATCGGATCGACCACGCCGAACGGATAGCAGGGTGCGCTGCCGACCAGCAGAATCGTGTTGCGGTTGATCAGCTTCTTGACCGCTTTCACGTCGACGCGCTTGTCCTTGCCCACCGGCGCATGTACGGACTTAACGCCGAAATAGTGCGCGCCTTTTTCGAAGGCCATGTGCACCGTTTCGGGGACGATCATTTCCGGCGTGCCGATAAGGAAGCGTTTGTCGCGCGCCAGGTCGCGGTAGGTTTTAACGGCCAGCAGGCAGCTTTCGGTGCCGCCGGAGGTGATCGTGCCCACGGTGTCGGCGTCGCCGTGCAGCATGGCGGCGGTCATGCGGATCACCTCGGTTTCGAAGCGTTTGAGGCTGAGGAAGGCCATCGGGTTCAAGCCGTTTTCCGAGAAATACGAGGTGTAGGCCTTTTTCAAAAATTCGGTGTGTTCGTTGTTGAGGTGATACACCAGGCTCCAGGTTTTGCCCGAGCGATAGTCAGCGTCGTCCGCGGCGAAGGTCTTCATCATTTCCAGGATATTTTTTCTCGGCAAACCCTTTGCGGGCAGCTTGTTGAAGGAATCGCTCATCGTTTGCTCCTTACCTCGATGATCATTGGCTTCGACGTTGCTCATGCATGAATGCGCCGAGTGGGACCGTGTTTGTGCGCACCGATTCTTTCCTCGCGTGCCGCGCTGTAAATTGGCCGGGAGTCGATCCTTGAAGAATCATGTAGTTCGAAAATGCCCCGTTTGCTTGTCGGAACCGGTCGATCCCCACCGCGTGAAAAGAAGTTGAGCTTTTACTCACATTCGGGGCATGATAAGCAAGTTCATCATGAATGACAACTCGATTTTTTTGAGGAAACGATGAAGCAGATCAAAGCCCGCAAACGTCCGCAGCAAAAACGATCGCGGGATACGGTCGACACGATTCTCAACGCCACCGCGCAGGTGTTGATCCGTGAGGGATACGATCAGACGAGCACGAACAAGATCGCCCTCGAGGCGGGGGTGAGCATCGGCTCGCTGTATCACTATTTCCCGAACAAGGAAGCGCTGGTGTTGGCGCTCAACCGGCGGTTGGCCGAACAGGAACTCGACTTGATCCGTCAGACGTTCGTCGAGGTGGCCAATGCGCCGTTGCGCGACACGATCCGCAAGTCGGTCGAGGTGATGGTGCACATGCATCGCCTCGCACCGGAGTTGCACCGCGTGCTGGTCGAACAGGTGCCGCGCATGGGACCGTTGCGCCAGATCAATGAAATCGACCGGCAGATCGTCGAGATGATCCGCGAGCAACTGTTGCGGTTGAAAAAGGAGCTATCGCCGGCGGAAGCGGAGTTGATGATTTTCGTGGTGTTCAACATTGTGGAAACGCTGACGCACCAAGCGGTGTTGTATCAGCCGCAGTTGCTGCAGGGCGAGCGGTTGATCGACGAAATTTCCTCGCTGGTGGAACTCTATTTGCGCCGGAAAATGGATCTGTAATTCCCCGTCGCCCGTTATTCAAAGAACAACGACGGATCGTTCCAGATATCGATGATCAATTGCAGGAAGCTGCGCAAGCCGTCCTGCGACGGGTGCGCGAAGAACGAGCCGACGTTGAGCCTGATCAAGCCGGGGAACTGCCGAATGGTCAGCGGACCCAGTTCGATGGGCAGCACGCCGACCAGATGCAGCAGATCGTTGAAGTCGGTCATCGACAGCAGGGCCACTTCGTAGGGATTGGGATCCTGCGTCGAGCTTTCGTAGAACGCGTCGGCGATATCCACGCACAGTTGCCGCGCCACGTCTACTTCCGTCGGTTGGATTTCGATTTCTTGACCCAGAAACACACGGTCGGCGTCCCGGTCATAAACGCCGTTGCCGTTGACATCCACGTAGTGCACGGGCGAATTGTCCTGCGGTCCGGTTTCGGCGGCCAGCGAGTCGAAGGTGTCGACCATGCGCGTGAAGGCATTGGCGATGGCCAACCCGGTGATGTTCATCGATTCGACGCCGCTGCCCGGCTCCAGGTACAGGAAGTGGGGGAAGCGCTCGCTGTGGAACAGTTCGTAGAGCAACGACATGATCATGTCGATCGTTTCAAGCGTCGATTTTTCCGCGCCGCCCGAACCCAGTTCGATGGCCAGTTGCGTATAGTCGAAACGTAGATCGTGCGCCAGCAGCAGGTTGACGATCGCATAGGATATGCTGTTGAACGCGCCGATCATGTGGAGGTCGGTCTTGTCGAAAAGGCCGCCGTAGGACAGCAAATCCTCGCCGTTCATCCGGAATCCGTAATGCTCCAGCTCGAAAGTGAAGTCGGGGCCGGCCATCAATTGCGGATAGATTTCCTCGGCCCGGGCGAGTTCCGGCAGCACTTCTTCGATGAAGAACAGGTGAATGGCGTTGATGTCGTCGCCGTTGATCGAGGAGGGCGCGAATTGCGCGTTGGTGACGTTGTTCTCGGGATTGAAGGAGATGGCGTTGATGGTGGAAATGACCTGATCGATGAAGTTGAACAACCGCATCGGTCCGGCCATGACCAGACCTGCCTGCGCGTCGGTATTGTCGGCATCGATCGCCAGCGCCTTTTCGAACTGTACCGCGGCGTAATGCGCTTCGTTGTTGATCAGGTGTTGTTTTCCCTGCCGGATGAAATCTTCCAGCCCCGGATCGTCCACCGTTTCGTCGTTGTCGGAGCAGGAGAATAAAAGAAAGCAAAGCAGCGCAAGCAAGCCGAGCGAAATAACGGATCGAAGAGCTTTCAATTCGTTTCTCCTTCTGAACAGCGAATCCCAAGCCTCATGACTGTAAAGAGCAAACACATTGTCGCATAATTCATAACATTAACCGGATGCGATGTGCAAATGGCTGTATAACATATTGAATAACATGGTGAAAATCCAATGTGAAAAGTGAGTGTTTACTCGGTTTCTCTTCGGTATAATGCAACAACCTGAGTGGTCCATTAACGGAGCGAGCTGGAATATTCGATGAAAAACTTACGTCTGCTGATGCCGGCTTTCCTCATCTCTTTTTTGTATATCGCGGCGACCCTCCCTTTTTTTTCGGCGGAACCAAAACTCGACGAATGTGGCTTTATCACGACCGGCCAAACGCTGTTGCCGTTGTATATTCAGGAGTTCATCGGCAAGCACGACTTCAGCAATCCGCTTTGGCGGGAAAATTTCGGCAACAGCGGCTCGCCGCATCCGAAAGTGGCGTTTTATCTCATCGCCTCTTTCATCGAGGCGGCGAAAATCGTCAAGATCAATCCGCGCTGGTTCATGGCGGTGTTGGCGGCGGGGTGCGTCGTGTTGATGATGAATCTGGTGCAAACGAACCGGAGCGGCGATGCGATTTCGAGCCGCTGGTTGGCAATCGGCGCGGGTTGTTTGTTGTTGATCAATCCGATTTTCCGCATGCTGCAAGTCGTGCTTTACGCCGAGATTCCGCAACTGTTGTTCGCCCTGGCGGCCTTGGTCGCCCTCGCGCAATTCGACGCCGCCTTGCGCAACGGACAGTTCCGCTGGTTTTTGTTATTCGGCTTCGGCCTCTTTGCCGGCTTTTCGATCTCCTGCAAACTCTACAGCGTCATTTTGTTTTTCACCTTCATTCTCTATTCGCTGGCGACGATTGGTTCCTTCGGCCGGCGCTGGCTGCCGGCGAATCTGCTGGTCGGCATGATGGGGCTGGCCGTGTTTATCGGCACCAATCCGCTGTTGTGGCAGGATTTCTGGTTCGGCATCGGCGAGATGTCCTACCGGCATTTGGCGTATGACGCCGGGCATCCGACGCACCTTAATTTGACTTCATTAAAATATTTTATCACCTACCCGTTCGCCGTCTACAGCCCGAGTTTTTATGACTATCGCGTGATGGGCGTCATGCCGATTTTTCTCCGAACGGATCTGCCGTTCATCGTGCTCGGCTATTTGTTGACCGGCTTGGGTTTGGTGCGGGCGGTGCGGACGAAAAACTGGCTGCCGCTTTGCTTTGCCTTGAGTTGCATCGTTTTTATGGGTTACATCACGATGACCATGTCACCCGGGCAGAAAGCGCCGCGCAACTACCTGATGCCGGTTGCCGCGTTGATCTGGCTGTATCTGCAAATCGACCGGCGGCGGTTGGCGAAAGCAGTTCGTTGGGCGTTGCGCCGGCGTTCGTGAGGGCAAGAGTTAAGAGAGATGGGGCCGCCATCCATGGCAGCCCCCATCACAGTTCGGGATATGCCTCCATGGACTTTCAATACGCTCCGATCGTCGTTTCATAATCGGCGAGCAAGTCGGCGATTTCCTCCAGTTCCTCGTCGTTGAGCGTCTCGGCGGCGGCCTGCACTTTTTCCTTGGCCGCCCGGCACACGGCCAACGCCCGGTCCGCATCCGTATGGACCAGATCGGCGATCTGCTTGATCGCCTCGGCGTAAGCCACGATCGCCTCGCCCTTGAGCAACTGGTTGTGGTCCGCCGCCAGCAACTGCGCAAAGGTCGCTTCCTGCACCGATTCGCCGTTCTCGTAGGTGGACGGATCGGTGTAGGTCGCGCGCACGGTCAGCACGTCGTCCAGATTCATCAGTAGCGGATCGCAGGCGACGATGAACTGGTGGAAGATCATCGCGTCGTTCGGACCCAAATGCTGCGGCTCGACCTCGGCGGGATCGGTCGAGTACTCCTCGCCGTGGTACTCGAGCATCAACAGGTAGTAAGGCATGGTCAGTTCGACGCGCACATCGAGAGCGGCAACTTCCATATTGCGCAGGAAGCCCGCGCCGAACTGACGCTGCGCTTCATCCGCTGAATCGACAAAGACGTACGCGCCTTTGCCCGCGTCGGTGATGTCGTCCATGACATTATCATAATAATAACTGGCGGCGTCGCCGACGCCCACGCCGACCAGGTAGATGCCTTCGTTTTCGGAATCGTCCGCATATTGGCTGATGATTTCCAGATCGGTGATGCCCGTATTCAGTCCGCCGTCGCTGATCAGCACCACGCGGTTCAGGCGCGAAGGCGAATAATGGTCTTCGGCCAATTCATAGGCGGTTTGCACACCGTCGTGCATATTGGTCGAACCGCCGGCCTGGATGTGGTTGATCACCGTCAACAATTGCGCGTCGTTCGGCCCGTCGACGGTATGGCCGTTCAACTTCACTTCGGCCACGGTGTCCCAGTTGACGACCGAAACGATATCCCCGGCCCGCAGGCGGCTGGCGATCACCCGCGCGGTTTCGCGCAGCAAGGAAATGGGTTCGCCGCTCATCGATCCGGACACGTCGAAGCTCAGCACGAGGTTCATCGGCCGCTGATCGTTGTACTCGATCCAATGCGACTGCGCGCCGATCTGCAGCACATATTCGTGCTCGTACAACGCTTCGGCGTGCGGAGTCATTTGCGCCTCGACGCGCACCGGGGAGGTCGTCGGCGGCGCGTAGTTGATGTTGTAGTAGTTGGTGAATTCGTAAGTGCGCACGCGGCTGCGCGGCACGATCGCGCCGGCCTCGATCAATGCGCGCACGACCACCGGCGACGCCTGCGAGTTCGAATCGTCGGCCGACAGGTAGTAGGTCACCGGCTCGGATTCTTCCGGGCACTCCAATTCCGGCGGCTCGGTGTCGTCGTCGTCATCGTCGTCGTTGTCGTCATCGTCATCGTCGCTCCAGCCGTCATCGTCATCGTCGCTGCAGTCATCGTCGGCGTCATCGTCGTCATCATCGCTCCAGCCGTCGTCGTCATCATCGTCGTCGGAATAATCGTCATCCTCGTCGCCGGAATAATCGTCGTCGCCGTCGCCGATGTCGTCATCGCCGGAATCATCCGATGAACTCCCGCATCCGGCGACGAACATCATCATCAATGCCAACAAAACGGCACACCATCCATAGGCCTCATGTCCAATAAAAACCAGGCATTTCATGACTTAATCCTTTTCGATTCGTGTTTCCAATATACCCAAACCAAACGGTTTTTCTTCCAGCAAAATCGATGCCACTTTTGCTGCACCGCGCAATATCCAAGTTAAACCATGAAATATTGAATGTTTGCTGTTTGGCAATAAATTTCCCAGGTTAGGCCGGATAACGAAAATTCAAGAAAGTTCTCAAAATTTTGAGAAGGATTCAGGCGGATAGCGCAAGAAATGAACTCGCGATGCCAGGTTATCCGGCCAGTTTGTTGCGTTCGCGCACGATATAAACCGTCAACGCTGCGGCGATCGCCAACATGGCGACGCTCACCCATTGCGAAGTGGAAAACGGACCATAAAAGCCGCGCTTGACGTCGCCGCGCCAGAATTCGAGCGCGAAGCGCCCGACGGCGTACAGAGCAACCTGCAAGGTGATGATCTCGCCGGCGACCTTCCGCTTGTATTTGCGCCAGTACAGCAGCGCGGCGAAGATCGCCAAGGCCAGCAGCGCTTCGTAAAGCTGCGAAGGGTGCACCGGCACGGCGCCGTACATCTCGCTCGCCGGCGCGTCCGGCGGGAACACGATGCCCCAAGGCAGGTCGGTCGGTTTGCCGAAACAACACCCGGCCATCAAACAGCCGAAGGAGCGATGGATCGCCAAGCCCAGCGGCATGTAGGTCGCCGGCAGGTCGATGATCGGCAGGATCGGTTCTTTGACGATCTTCAGGAAAAGGCCGGGCACGAGGATCGCGCCGATGTAACCGCCGTAGAAAATGTGCCCCTTGCGCAGGTTGAATATCTGCGACGGATGATCCATGTAATACGACCAGTGGGTGGCGATGTGCATGCCTTTGGAAATGAAGATCATGCCGAGCATCGCCAGGAACATCGCCTGCAGATAACGCATTTCGTTGATGCCCTCCTTCTGCGCGCGCAGGTAGGAGAGGGTGATGCCCAACATCACCGAAAAAGAGTAAGCCGCGCCGTAGGTCGGCATGGTGAAGTTACCGATATGCAACAACTCGGGATGCATGGGTTTCCTTTGCGTGTTTGCTTTTTCTGTCCGCACTTTGCCGGGATCGGCGCGATTGTGCAAGGCGGCGGAATGAAAAAACCCGCCCTTGCGTCGTCGGCGGGAAATTCGTCACAATGTCGGCCGGTGAGACGAAGGATTTTGGCGCATGATGCAACAATCGACGAAACGTTATTCGTTGGGCGAGGAAATCGCCAACGCCATCACCCACGGCATCGGCGCGGCGCTGAGCGTGGCCGCCCTGGTGCTGCTGGCCACTTTCGCCGTGCTGTACGGCGACGTGTGGCGCGTGGTCAGCGTCAGCATTTACGGCGCGACGTTGGTTTTGCTCTATCTGTTTTCCACGCTTTACCACGGCATTCAGCAACCGCGCGCCAAGGAAGTGCTGCGTGTGCTGGATCACTCGGCGATCTTCCTGCTGATCGCCGGCACCTACACGCCGCTGGCGCTGGTGACGTTGCGCGGGCCGTGGGGTTGGACGATCTTCGGGGTGATCTGGGGTATCGCCCTGGTGGGCATTGTGCTCAACGCCTTCCTGATGAAAAAACTCAACTGGCTGTTCATCATTCTTTACGTGGTCATGGGCTGGACGGCCGTGGTCGCGATCAAACCGCTAATCGCCATGATGCCGCGCGGCGGCCTGGCCTGGATGGGTATCGGCGGGCTGATCTACACCGCCGGCGTGGCCTTTTACGCGATCAAGAAGATCCCCTTCAACCACGCCATCTGGCACCTGTTCGTGTTGGGCGGCAGCACCTGCCACTTCTTCGGCATCTTCTATTACGTGCTGCCGATGCCCGGCGTTTGAACAACCGTTTTGTCGATCCGTGAAAAATCCGGAGCGCCCATGTGGACGAAACCGATAACGCTGCTGTGCCTGGTGTCGCTGTGGCTGTGCGCCTGTGCCGAGCCGTCCTCCGACGACGATGCGGACGATGACGTCCAGGCGCCGGACGAAGACGACGACGCAAGCGACGACGACGCCGACGATTTCGAATTTGCCGTCACCCTACTGGGCGAGGGCGAATATGTCGACGACGACGGGAACGTCTTTCCTTACCAATTGCTGCGCCTGAGCAACGAGGACGGCGGCTTCACCTACGCGCAGTATTTTCCTCCGCCGGCGAAGGCGGCCGGACCGGTGATCCTGGCGGCCGTGCCCTACGACGGCATCGATTGGTCCGGCGACCCGATCGACGAAAAATGGGCCGCGCGCCCGGGCGCCGACGTGGGCTACAGTTGGCCTGACGAGGACGGCCCCGACTACCACGAAGGCAGCTCGGACATTTTTTATCAGCGCTACGAGCCGGAGTATTACGGTGAATTGTCCTGGCTTTATTTAATGAACGGCATCGGCGTGTTGCACGTGTTCGGCCGTTTTTACGCCGGTGGCGACATCGCCAACGACCGCCACGACATGATCGCCGGCATGCGTTTTCTGGCGCAGGAACCCACTGCCGATAAAACGCGCGTGCTGACCAGCGGCGACTCGTGGGGCGCGTGGGAGGCCGTTCATGCGGCGATTTATGCGCCCGCCGAGGTGACGGTGCGCGGCGTGGCAGCCACGGCGCCGCCCTACGACTTCGTCGCCTTTCACCGGTACCTGTCCGCTTTGGACGACACGATTCCCGACCCGCTGATCGCCGCCGATTACGTCGAGTTTTTCGAACCCTACCTGCGGCGCATCGAAGCGGGCGCGGGTGGCGCGCCGGACGACGCAGCGGCCGATTATTCGCTGTTTTCCTTCGACGCGGTGACGAACGGTCTTTCCTCACCGCTGTTGCTGGTGCACGACGAGTGGGACACGCTGGTGCCGGTGACGATGTCCTACGCGCTGGTCGACGCGCGGCCGGACGCCGCGACCGGCTATTGGTATCAACGCACTTCGCCGATCGATTATTTAACGTTGCCGATGGACCATGGTCTGTTCGACGACGATCAGTTTGAATATTTGTCCTATTTTCTCTTTTCCTCGACGTTCATGATGACCCGCCTGATCGACGACGAGCGGGAGATTCTCAACCTCTTCGAATGGTGCGTGCTGC
>DAINPV010000101.1:0-11613 GCA_036743315.1 bacterium
GTCGATCGGATCGACCACCCAGAGTTGTTGCTGCCCTTGGAGATTGGTGGAGGTGTTTTCTTCGCCGAGAAATCCGGCGTCCGGCGCCAACGCGCCGAGATTCTCGTGCAGGAATTTTTCCACCGCCACATCGGCTTGGGTGACGACGGTGCCGTCCGGTTTGCGATGCACTTCCAGTTTGTGGCGAAACGACAGCGCCAACCGGCCCGCGGCACGGACGACTTCCTCCAAGTCGGCCAGGCGCACGTTCATTTCCACTCCGTTTTGGCGGTGGAAGACAAATCCTCGTTCAATGCGCCGGAGCGATATCCGGACGGATCGATTTCCACGTGGCGGTAGCCGGCCTGTTCGGCTGCGTCGTGCAATTCGGCCAGCATTGCCGGCTGCAGCAGGATAACGATCTCGTCGAAGCCCACCTCGATGCGCACCAGCTCGCCGAAGTGCCGCGCGCGATAAATGCGGAAGCCCATGGCGCGCAGTCGATCCTCGACCAACGCCACGCGGCGCACGTCGGCCGGCTCGATGCGATGCCCGTATGGAAAGCGGCTGGCGTAACAGGCGCAGGACATGGCTTGCCAATCGGGCAGACCGCGTTCGCGCGACAACTCACGAATCATGGCCTTGGTCAGCCCTGCCTGGCGCAGGGGACTGAGAATCCGCAGTTCGCGCAACGCCTTCAGGCCGGGGCGGAAATCGTCGACATCGTCGGCGTTGGTGCCGTCCATCAGATGCGGCAGGCCGAGACGGCCGGCCTCCTCGCGCAACCGACCGAAGAGCAAGCGTTTGCACAGATAGCAACGTTCCGGCGGATTGGCGGCGACCTTTTCGTCGGCGAGTTGATCGACCTCCACCAAGTAGTGCACGATGCCGCGCTCGCGGCAGAAGTCGATCGCCTTGTCGGTTTCAAAGGCGGGAAACAGCAAGCCAGTGACAGTCATCGCCACCGGCTTGGTTTTTTGCACGGCCAAGGCGACGTCAAGCAGAAACGTGCTGTCCACACCGCCGGAAAAGGCGATCAGCGCCCCTTCGCGCTCGGATAACAGAGCCCGTAAACGTTCAAAAGCGGCATGCGCCTCATCCATCCAATGCTTCCAGGTAGGCTTCCAGACGCGAGTTGAATTGTCCTTCGCTGTACATACGCTCGTCGGCGATGTCGCCCTCGATGACCACGCCCTGTTTGCCGGTGCGGCGGGTCAACTCGGCGGCCAGATCGTACTGACCGAGCGAATAGGCTTTGCACGAGCGCGCCGAATGCATGATGAATCCGTCGCAACCAAAGTCGTTCATCAGACCTTCGAGAATGCTCACCCGCTTTTCGAAGCCGCGGTTGATGTACGGAGCCAGATAATTTTCGGCCATCGCCTCGAAGGGATCGCCCTCGGTCATGTCGCGTTCCATGCCCCAACTGGCGGTGTAGGTCGAGGTGACCACCGCCGCACCGTATTCGGCGAGCTTCTGATACAGATGCTTGGTCGCGTACCACATGGGGATGTTGTCGAACAGCAGCCGGTGTCGTTCGCCGTCGACCGCCGCGACCCCCTCGGCCACGCGCTGCTCCAATTCGACCTGCAACTCTTTGTAATAGTCCACGGTTTGCTGCTCGCCGCGCAGCGTGACGATCGGCGCCATGTGAAAGAAGCTGTCGATGCTGCTCATCGGCGTCGGTTTGGTTTTCAGCGTATCGAGGCATTTCTCCCAGGTGAGAATCGCTTCGCGCGAACGCAGAAGCACCTGGAACAGTTTATCTTCGTTCAGCTTTTGCCCGGTGATCGCTTCGAGCGTGGGCACCATTTCACGCAGCTGCTGCGCGACGTACCGCACGGCGGTCGGTTCGATGGCGCCCTCCATGAAGGGATGATCGACCATGAGCATCGGGGCCTGGTAGCGGCGCGCTTGAATCTCGTACCACTTGGTGACCGTCTTGCAGATGTTGTTCGAGCACACCAGCAGATCGGGCTTGGGCAAACCGGCGATCGGGCTGATGCCGCTTTCGGCCTGACCGACATCGGCGCGGAAATAAGCGCACAGGTCGGCGGAAAAACCGAGCCCCTCGGCGATGCCGCACAATTGGCCGCCCATTCTCGTGGCGCCGACCATCGCGCCGTGGTTTTCCGGATAGATGGGAATGATGTCGAAAGCCGACAACAATTCCACCGGTCCGCCGGAAGTGATCCAACCGACTTTACGGTTGTTGGCGTCGGCGTTTTTTGCGCCGAGGTAATAGATCATCATCATGTTCTTGAGCGTTTTAATCGCTTGGATTTTCTTCGGGTCCGCCATGGTCACACCCCCTCGCCGATCTGTTCGAGGAACGCTTCCAGGCGCGTGGCCGCCGCTCCCTCGACCTTGTCCACCACATCGCGCTCCAACAGCAGGTTGGCAATCTTCGCTTCATCCAGCAGGCACTTGATGTCCGGGTAATCGAACGCTTCGGGATCGCAGAATTTAAGCCGGGTGAAGATCACGCCGTCGGTCTTGAGCGCCCGCGCGCGATCGACCACGTATTGCGCCCGGCGACGAGCGGCGTAGTGCAGCGAACTGCACGGGGGCGCGGAAAGCAACCGGTCGACGATCGCTTCGAGCGGGTCGTCGTTGGCCGCGCAATCGACGGACATCGTGCGCCAACCCAGGCCCAAGTCGTCGCCGACGATGTGACCGCCGGCGTTTTCAATGGCCTGCAGGGCGTCGAACGGCGCGGCGGTCATGCCCACGAGCATCACCTTGGGGCCGGTGAATTTTTCCACCCGAATCGACGCGGTCAGTTCGTTGAGCAGCGCGGTCGTCGCCGGACCGATATCGGCCAATGCACCTTGAATGGCCAGGTAGATGGCGGCCGCCGAGACGGAAGTCTTTCCCGCCGCCAGCTTGGTCAGCAAGGCGCGAACCGCGGCGCGGAAGGCGTCGGCGGCGACGATCGCCCGCTGCAGGTCCTCTTTGTTGATCGATTTTCCGGTGAAGGCTTCGACCTCTTCGATCACCCGGGCGATTTCGCCGAGCAGGTAAGGCCGAGCCGCCGGGCTGTCGGGATTTTGCGTCATGCGAAAATAGGCGCTGAATTTTTCAGGAAACAGATAGCGGTAAATGCCGGCGCTGTTCTGGATCGTGTCGCAGGTGGCGCTGGTGAACACCATGCCGTCGGCGTCGATCTTCTTCGCCAACAGCATTTCGAAAGTCGATTTGACGAAACTGCAAATATAGGGCGGAAAATGCGCGTCAGCTAACGTCGAAGCGACGGGAAAGCCCCACCATTCGCCGGCGCGTACGCCGGCGGCCAACAGAATCTCATAAGGGAACCACATCGGAAATACGGCGATCAACGGGCGTTCGTCCTTGTTGAGCGTCGGTTGCTGCGCCAAAGCGTGAAGTTGATCGAGTGCGGTCATATAATCCTCCCGTTCGAATGACGTGGAACACGCATTGTAGAAGCAGCCCGCACGTCCCGCAAGCTGGCGCTTACCGAACTTTTTTCACATCCACGCGCCATTCCTTTTTCGCCGGATCGACCGTCACCAGCAGGAAATGATAATCGCCCGTGGGCAACAGATGCCCGCCGCCCCCGCCCGTAGTGTAAAAGGCAATGTCGCGAATGACCTTGTGTTGAAAAAGATGTTCGTGGCCGCTGAAAACAGCCGCGGCATTTTGCTCGTCGAGTTCGCGCGCCAAGGCGGGTTGGTCCCGCCCATATTTGCCGGTCGGATCGAGTTTCATGATTTCGGAACGAAACACCGGCCGGTGCAAAAAGACGAACAGCAACGGCTGCGGATCGTCGGTCAGCGTGCGCCACGGCCGTGACCGCAACCACTGCCATTGCGCCGCGCCCAAATCCCAACGGCGGTAATCCTGGCTTTCCGCTTCGGAATCCAACAGCAGAAAAACGGCGCCGTGTTCGACAAACACCCGGTGACGCGCGCCGAAACGTTCGTCGAAACCGGTCGCCAACGATGGATGCTCGACATCGTGATTGCCCGGGACGGCGTAGATGCGTTTACCGGCCGTTCGCAACGGCGCAATCAGCTCGTCGAAACGCCGCCAGGCGGCGCGCGCCTTTTCCGGCGTGGGTTGCGGCACGGTCACCAGATCGCCGACCAGCAAGATGAATGCGGCCTTGCTCGCGGCGATCGTTGCGACGATGCGATGCGAAACCGGTCGATAATTTTCATCGTCGCGCGGCGGTTGAAAATCGCCGGCCACCGCGAATTGAAAGGGAGCGGCGGTATGACGCGACGCGCCGGCCCCGAGCAGCAACAACGCACTCAAAGCCAGCAAGAGCGCCGCCGTGCGTTTCATGAATCGCTCGTTTTGCGGCGGGTGAGACGCTTGACGCGCCAGACCTTGAAAAAGCCGTCAAGCAGTCGACCGAAGGTCAGTTCGCTCGTGCCGCGTTGGCGTTGGATGAAGGTGATGGGCACCTCGACGATGCGCAGGCGATGGATCTTCGCGCGGGCCATGATCTCGTGCACGATGCTCGGCCCGGCGCTGATCAGCGTGGCGGGCGCGATTTTTTCCAGCGCGGCGCGCGTGTAAAAACGAAAGCCGGTGTTGATGTCGCGCACGCTCATGCCCAGCACTTTACGCGCGTACCAGCACGAGAAACGCGTCAGCGCCAGACGGTACCAGGGCCGGCCGAGATCTTCGCCGCCGGGCACGTGTCGGCTGCCCAGCGCGATGTCCGCACCGTTGGCCAAGGCGGCCGCCAGCGCGGGAACGAACTTGGGTTGATGCGAGAAATCGGCGTCCATTTCGCCGATAAAATCCGCACCCAATTCCAGCGCGCGGCAGAACGCTTCCGCCCCGGCGTAACCGCGCCCTTTGTTCGTCGTGCGATGCAGCAGATGCACGCCGGGATCGGTCTTGGCGCGCGCGGCGACGATTTGCCACGTGCCGTCGGGACTGTTGTCGTCGGCGACGAGCACCTCGACGTCGAGCCGCCGCAGTTGGTCGATCAGCTCGCCGATGTTTTCGGCTTCGTTGTAGGTGGGCACGGTGACGATCGTGCGCGGCATTCAGCGCCCCAAAACGCGCAGGCAAGCGGCGACGACCTCGTCGACCTCGATGAGTTGGATGGTGCTTTCCGCTTCGGTCACACGGGCCATGACCAGATCTCCCGCGGGCGCGCGGAAAATTTTCTCGCTGCGCGCATCGACGGCGACTTCGCGGTGCGGCGTCGGACCGAACAGCACGACAACCGGCACTTTCCCGGCCAGCGCGACGTGCATGGCCATTGTATCCCCGGTCAGCACCATGTCGAGCAGGCCGACCATGGCGGCGAAGCGCCGCAACGGATTGTCGCAGCCCAGATCGACGCAGGCCGAGCCGATCTGCGCGGCAATCCACGCGTTGCGCTCGACCTCGTCGGGTCCGCCCAATAGGACGATCGTGCCGCCGGTTTTCGCGGCCAGTTCACGACCGGCGGCGGCGAATTTTTCCTTCGCCCAGCGCTTGCCGGGAAACACGTTGCCCGCGCCGGTGTTTATGCCGATCAACGGCCGGCGCACGGCGCCCAGGTCGTGCAATCGCGCTTGCGCGTCGACCCGTTCCTCGTCGGTGAAGTGCAACACATACAGTTCGCCGGCGTCGCCGAGTTTGGCCATTTCATGCGCGATTTGTTGGTAGGTTTTTTCGCATTTCTCGAACTTGAAGTAGTCGCTGAGACCCAGCAGCAGCGCGTTTTCGCTTTCGGGATTGGCAATGCGCAGCGTGCCTTCGGGACCCATGACGAAACCGCGCTTGGTTTCCGCCTGACAGGTCGTCATCAAAGCCAGGCAGCGCGGATCTTTATCGAAACACAACGCCAGATCGAATTTTTCCACCAACAGACGCAGGCGCGTTTCCTCGTCGACGGTCCAGAGGCGGTCGATGTACGGATTGTTTTCCAGCAAGGGTATGTTGGGCGGATCGACAACCCAAGTGACGTGGATATTGCCGTCGGTTTTCGACGCCAGATCGGCCGCCAGACTGGGCAGAATCGCGGTGGTGCGCAACACGTCGCCCATGGCGCCGACCTTGAAGATCAACACGCGGTAACCCATCGGCAGGTAATGCACGCAGTACGGGCAATTGACCCGGTAGACGCACGGTTTTTCTCCGCGATAATGCTTGCAGTCGTAATGTATTTCCTCGTGGATCCAACCCATGGTCACTCCCTTGTTTTTGATGGCTTTCTTTCTAGCAGAAACATTCCGGCGCGTCCATGCAGACGACAATTATCCGGTTGTATTTCCGTCGCCGAAAACCTATCCTGATGGGCAAGAAAGGAGCTCCTGATGGCGCGCGTGTGTCCGCTGTGCAAGCGGCTGACGACCGATGAAGAATTATTTTGCCTGCAATGCGGACAACAGACAGTCGATCCGTTGACGTGGAAGTCGATGCGCACCACGGTCGATACTCCTCCCATGACTCCCCCCAGGCCCGCCAAATCGCCCGACGATCGACAAGTTTCGCCGGAGACGAACGAGGCTTGGGTAAAAATGGGACTGGGCGGCATGCTGGCATTTTTCACCTTTTTCATCGTGTACCTGGTCGTTTACCTGGCGCATGCCCTTTATTGAGGCGGAAGATGTTTCTGCGCATTCTGGGAACATTCTTTTTCATCGGCGGCCTGATTCTTTTATTGTACGGCGCCATGGGTCACAGCGATACACCGCGTATGGCGATTCAGATCGCTTTCGCCGGTTTTTTGCTCTGGGCTTTTGCCATTCTGTTTATCGCCGTTTCCGGCGGTTCGGCGACAAATAAAAACCTGCGATCGTCGAAACGATGACACTTTTTGCCGAGCCGGCAAGTCATTTCTACCGTTCACATCGCCGGCAATATAAAACAACCTGCTGTAATTGCTAAACAATCCAAGTCGTTACTCTTCTGGCATTTTCCTTGCTTATTCCGATGGACGAAGGAGTATGACTATGGGCATCGAACGATTTCTTTTCGGCGATCCGGCAATCGCGTCTCTGCAACGCAGCCTGGACGTACAAGCGTTGCGCAGCGAATTGGTCGCGGCCAATCTCGCCAATGTGGATACTCCAGGCTACAAAGCGCGCGACGTGGATTTCACCAAGGTGCTGGCCACCGAAGAAAAACGCCTGGACGGAAGCCTCTCCTTGGAAACATCCGACGCACGCCATCTGTCAGGCAGCGACGGCGGTTCGATTCCCATCGAAGTGCAGGAAGACGACAAGTCGAACATGCGGGTAGACGGCAACACCGTCAATCAGGACAAGGAATTGCAAAAGCTGGCTGAAATTCAGCTCCTTTATGAAGCTTCCATCACGGCGATCACGCGAAAGTTTACCAAGCTGGCCGACGTGATCAACAACGCGAAGATCTAACTCAATCCGAAGAGGGATTGTACAGCCGATCGTATTCCTGCATGGCGTAACGGTCGGTCATGCCGGCGATGTAATCGCAGATCGTCCGCTCCAGCCCTTGTGTTTCCACCCGTTTGCGGAATTGCACCGGCAACAGCGAGGTCTGTTCACGGTACGCCCTGAACAGGTTGCGGATGCAGTGCATGGCGCGAAAGGTCAGATGCTCCAAATTGTAGTGGCGATACATGTGATGAAATAGGTAGTTATTCAGCTGATGCCGCTTGGTCTCCATCTCGGAGGACCAACCGACCATTATTTTGTTAACCTCGCGGATATCCTCGATGGAGCGAATTTCATACTCGGCCAATTGCTTTTTAGTCTGCTCGACCAAATCGACGATGAACCGGCCGATCAAGGTGCTGATGGCCATGTGCCGCAATTTGTGTTCTTCCAGAGCGCCGTACTGGGCGAGCACTTGATCTTCGGTTTCACGCCAGATCGCCACATTTTCATGCAGATGGCGGCGGTCGATCATCCCCGATTTGAGACCGTCGTCCAGATCGTGGTTGTGGTAGGCGATCGAATCGGCGCAGTTGATCAGTTGCGCTTCGAGCGTGGCGACCATCTGCGGTTCGTACTCGGCCAGCGCCTCGTCGTCCGGATGATCGAAGAACGTGGCGTGTTTGATGATGCCCTCGCGCGCCTCCCAGGTCAGATTCAAGCCGGGAAACGTAGGGTAACGATCCTCCAATAGTGTCACGATGCGCAGACCCTGCACGTTGTGCTCGAAGCCGCCGTGATCGGCCATCAGACGGTTGAGTTCCTGTTCGCCGGCATGTCCGAAGGGCGTGTGTCCCAAATCGTGCGCCAAGGCCAGCGTTTCGGTCAGTTCCAGGTTCAGCCCCAGACGCTTGGCGATGCCGCGGGCGATCTGCGCCACTTCGATCGAGTGAGTCAGACGCGTGCGATAATAATCGCCTTCATGAAAAATGAAGACCTGGGTTTTGTATTCCAGGCGGCGAAAAGCGGCGCTGTGAATCACCCGGTCGCGGTCACGCTCGTAGGCCGGTCGATCATCGCGAAATTGTTCGTGATATTGACGTCCACGCGTGGTTTCCGAGCGGGCGGCATACGGCGCCAACTGATAGCGATCCATTTTCGCCTCTCCTGTCGTTCCAGCAATAACCCATTCATAGACAAATGCCGCGCCCTCCGCGGTGCGCGGCTTTTGCGGAAGGACGTGATCCTTCCCCCCTAAAATTCATAGCTTACTTTGAGCTTGGTCGGCGCTCGCTGTCAAGTGTTTCTTTCAGACGGTCGATCATCCGCGTTTTGTGTGTGCCGGCCCAGTAGATGCGCCCGCATTGCGGACAGCGGCGGAATGTCTTGCGCGTGGCGAACACAAAGGGCGGCACCAAACCGCGTATGCTGTCGGTTTCGACATCGACCACCGGCACGTTACAAACCGAACAAATAGATAAAAAGCTTTCACATTCAATAGATAATGAACAATCTATTATAATTTGCTTTAACTGTTGCATTATATCATCATATTTTATAAAAAGAATTTCATATTCATAACAATCAAGAAATTTCGTATTTTTTGTTAACAAAGTGCGCTTATCTTCTTTTACTAGAAGCAATATTTCATTCACATCCGAGGAGTCGAGATAGCGGCAATCATAGCCTAACAGCCGCAGCCATATGGCCAGCCGTCCGACGGTTTTATCGGCCAGGAAACGTCGTTCGTTCATGGCGGCAGTGTAGCATATTTTTCCGCGCGCCTGGGCGAATCAAGGAGCCTTTTTACGTTTCTCGAACTTGAGTTTCAGCGGGGTGCCGGTGAAGTCGGCCGTTTCGCGCAGGCGGTTCATCAGGTAGCGGCGGTAGGAAAAATGAACGCCCGCCGGGTTGTTGGTGAAAATGACGAAGGTCGGCCGCCGCACGCCGATTTGGGTGATGTAATACAGCTTCAGCGGCTTGTTGGCGGCCATCGGCGGAGCATGGTGCGCGATCGCCTCTTCCAGACAGCGGTTGAGCGGTCCGGTGGGGATGCGGCGTAACTGGTTTTCGCGTACGGAGTTGATGGTGGAAAACAGCTCATCGAGCCCCTTGCCCGTCAAGGCGCTGGCGAACAGGATCGGAATCCACTCCAGACCGCTCAGGCGTCGGTTGAGGTCGCTGAGCACTTCTTTGCGCCATTTGGGCTGATCCTTCATCAGGTCGATTTTGTTGAGCACCAGGATGATGCCGCGCCCGCGTTCTTCGGCGTAGGAGATGATGCGCAGCGTCTGATCGTTCATCGGCTCGGTCACATCGTGCAGCACCACGGCGATGTCGGTGCGATCCAGCGCCTGCAGCGCCTTGACCACGGAGAATTTCTCGACCACATACGACACCTTGCCTTTGCGGCGGATGCCGGCCGTGTCGATCAGCACGTATTCATTGCCGTCGAGGGTGAAGGGAATGTCGATCGCGTCGCGCGTGGTGCCGGGGATGTCGCTGGTGATCAACCGTTTCGCGCCCAGGATGCTGTTGATAATCGAGGATTTGCCGACGTTCGGGCTGCCGACGAAGGCGACGCGCGCGGCGCGTGTTTCGCTCTCCTCTTCGACCTGATCGATCTCGGGAAAATCGATGGTGATTTTATCGAACAGATCCATGACGCCGCGCTTTTCCCGCGCGCTGATCACATGCAGTTCCTCGACGCCCAGGCGGTAAAAGTCGTACACGAGATCGTCCAGGCCGTCGGCGTCGATTTTATTGACGACCCAGAAAACCGGCTTTTCGAAACGGCGCAACTTTTCGACGATGTCCATATCCTCGGTGGTCAGGCCCTCGCGACCGTCCATGACAAAGCAGATGACCGCGGCGTTATCCAAGGCGAAGGCGACCTGATCGTTGACGTCGCGGGTCAGTTCATCGGTGTACAACGTCGAGAGCCCGCCGGTATCGACCAGAGTGAAATGCTTGTTGCGATGTTTGACGTCGGCGTAATGCAGATCGCGGGTGACGCCGGGCGTTTCCTGCACCAGCGCCTTGCCCTTGCCCGCCAGGCGGTTGAACAAGGTGGATTTGCCCACGTTCGGGCGGCCGACGATGGCGACCAACGGCAGACTCATTCGTACCCCATTTCGCGCAGTTTGGCTTCCGAGCGCGTCCAATCCTTTTTCACTTTGACGAACAATTCGAGATAGACCTGCTTGCGGAGAAACGCCTCAATTTTAGCGCGGGCGTTGGAGCCGATCGTTTTCAGCATTTCGCCGCCCTTGCCGATGATGATGCCCTTCTGTCCTTCGCGCTCGACGAAAATCGAAGCGAGGATTTCGATCACCTTGCCTTTATCGTGAAAAACCTCGATAAGCACCGCCGAACTATAAGGGATTTCCTGCTTGGTCAGGTGAAAGACCTGTTCGCGGATCATCTCGCCGACAATAAAGCGTTCGGTGGCGTCGGTGAGTTGCTCGGCCGGATAGTACAACGGCCCCAGCGGCAGCATGGCGGCGGCTTCGGCAACCAGACGGTCCAGACCGTCGCGGCGTGTGGCGCAAGTCGGCACGATCGCCTGAAACGGATACAGCCCCATGTAGCTTTCGATCAGCGGCAGCAACTGGCGCTTGTCGACCTTATCGACCTTGTTGATTGCCAGCACGACCGGCCGCTGGAGTTGCGGCAGACGTTCGATCAGCGACATTTCGGTGCGGCGCGGTTCGTCCGGCTCGACGACCAGCACAATGCCGTCGGCGTCGGCGATGGCGCGCTGCACTTCACGGGCGAGAAAGGCGTTCAGACCGCGCTCGTCTTTGACCATCCCGGGCGTGTCCAGAAAGATGATTTGATGCTCCGGCGTCGTGTGAATGCCCAGGATCCGGTTGCGGGTCGTTTGCGGCTTGGGCGTGACGATGGCCAGTTCCTCGCCCATGATGCCGTTGAGCAACGTCGACTTGCCGACGTTGGGACGGCCCAGGAAAATCACGTAGCCGGATTTGAAATTAATGGTTTGCTCGCTCACGTTGTTTTCTCCTCCGCTTCCTCATGCAGACGCTGCAAGGCCTGTTTGGCGGCCATTTGCTCCGCCTGTTTTTTGCTGCGACCGACGCCGCTGCCGTACAACCTGTTGCGCAAGCTCACCTCGACGGTGAAGGACCGTTCGTGATCCGGCCCGCTGGCATCGACCACCTGGTAGTTGGGCGTAGCCTGCAAGCGGGCTTGCGCCGCTTCCTGCAGCCGGGTTTTGTAATCGCGAAAAACGATCTCCTTGGCGATGCCGGCGAAGATCATCTCGAAATAGCGCTCGACGAAATCGGCC
>DAINPV010000102.1:0-11582 GCA_036743315.1 bacterium
GGATGTTATAAGCGAACACGCTGTTGGACGCGTCGAAGCCCGTGTCCGTCTGCGCGTTGCTGATCAACAACGACTCGCCCCGGTCGATGACCTTGCGCACGATCGTGCGCGAGTAGGGCACTTCCTCCGCGCCGCCGCGCGTGTCCAGCGAACATCGGTGCTGCAGTTCGTCGTGCGCCGCGTCCCACAGCAGAATGCTGCCGCGCTCCACCGGGATCGTCGCGAAGATCGACGTCAGAATTTTTTTGTACAGCTCCGTCAGGTCGTAGGTGCTGGTGATGATCGCCGAAATGTCGTAGGCCGTGTGCAGCCGCTTGTTGAGCGCCTCGATGCGTTCCAGCAGCCGCCCGTCCGTTTGCTCGTGCTCTCCCGCCGGCGTTTGCTCGCCGAGCACGCGCATGATCGTGTAACCGTCCGCCGCGTCGGCGGGTTCGGCGTCGTCCAGGTGAAACTCCATCACCGCGCCGCCCAGTTGCAGTTCCGCTTTGTCCAGCAGCGCCGCCTTGGTTACTTTTTGCCGGTTGACCAGCGTACCGTAACTCGAATTGGCGTCCTCCACGACGAACGTGCCGTCGGCAAGCGCGCGGATTTTCGCGTGCTGCCGCGAAACGCTGCTGTCGGTCAAGTTGATGTCGCACGTCGGATTGCGGCCGATCAGATACTCGCCCGCCGTCAGCGGATAACGCTCGCCGGTCTGGGCTCCCTTTGTCACCAACAGATAGGCCATAGGACGATTTTCCTGCAATTTTATTAGGTATTCACATCACGATGTTGCCAGATAACCTTATCCTAGCATTCCGGAAATCGATGAGCAAACCGATTGTCGCGGTTAGGGGGAGGGACTATTCCGCTACGCGTGTACTGAAAAAGTCCGTCAACAGCCTCGCCGTGATCTCCGGTTGCTCCATGTGCGGCATGTGTCCGCATTCGTCGATCGTCTCGCAGCGGGCATTCTGCGCTAGCGCGGCCAGGCGCGGGCAGAACTCCGCCGGGATCCACGGGTCCTGTTTGCCCCAGAGAATCAGCAGCGGGTTGCGCAGCGTGTGGTAGCTCAGCACCATTTTCTCGAATTCCTTGGAAAAGAACTCGCGCATCAGGCGGCTGATGAACGCCTTATACCCCGGTTTGTTCAACGGCCGGGTGTACTCGTCCACGAACGTGTCGGTGATGGCCTGCTTTTGCACCGCCGTGTCCTTCAATCCCGCGCCGACCGTCTGCTTGCTCGCGCCCTGCGCCACCACCGGCCCGGTGACCGGATTGGTCAAGAGCCCCAACGCCCACGGACGTTCCTGATCGAACGACGCCGGGTCGATCACCGCCGCGCGCTCGACGCGTTCCGGGAATTTCCAGCACAGGTACAGCGTCAGCCCGCCGCCCATCGAGCAACCGAGCAGCGAGAATTTTTCCAACCTCAAATGATCCGCCAGCTTGATCACCTCGGCGGCGATGTTCTCCACCGTCGGCTTGAACGAATGCGGCGGCACGTCGGAAAATCCCTGGCCCGGCAGATCGACCAGAATCAGCCGCATCCCGGCCTGGCGCAGCGGCTCGACCTGCCGGTTCCACGCATACCCCGAACTGGCGAACCCATGCAGCAGCAGCAGCGGCTCGCCTTCGCCGAGGTCGATGTAATGCAGCTTGTAGCCGTCCATTTGCAGGTCGTGGCGGTAGGGGCTGACCAGCTCGTTCCATTCCAGGTCCACCGGTGCGCCGATGTGCCGGCAGGAACTCGCGCCCAGGAGAATGAAAAGGCAAAGCACGAAACCGAAAAAGCGAGTTAGCAAAGGAACGTTCACTTTTCTCTCCCGTAAAAGAACTGCATTCGTGGAATCCGGATAGTAGCCTGCCCTGACCGGATGGTCAAACGTCGGACCACAAAAAATTTGTTAAAAGACGATTGAAACTTTTGCCGTAAACCTGTGTCATAGAAACAAGCTAGCACTTCAACGCCGTCAGCCGGGGAGGAACCTCATGAATGCCCGCCGGACGTTTCTTCTACTGTTCATGATTGTCGGATTATTATGGGGTACGGCCCGGGCCGCCGAACCACCTCAGCCGCCGCAATTGCCCGATATGGGCAACACCTCGATGCAGGTGCCCTGGAGCGACTTCAAGGACATTCTCGAGCAGCTCCTGGTCAACAAGGCCGTCGTCGACGATCCGCCGCCGCCCTTCGACGCGGTGCTCGCCGCGGCCGAGTACGAAGCCGTCGTGCGCGAGGATGGCGTGTCGGTCGAGATTTTCGCCGACGTGCTCGTGCTGAAGAAGAATGGTTGGGCGACGTTGCCGGTCTTTCCGCCCAACATGCCGTTGGCTGCCGCGTTGCTCGACGACCAACCGACGTCGCTCACGCGCGGCGACGACGGCAATCTGCACCTGACCCTGCAGGGCCAGGGCGCGCACCGCCTTCGTCTGAAGTTGGAACTGCCCCTGTCCCAGGACGGCGGGCCCGAGCAGTTTGTGCTGCCTGTTGCGCTTAGCCAGGTGCAGCGCCTGACCGTACGCATCGGCAAGCCCGAAATGTATGTGATGCTCGAACCGGGCGGGCCGCTGGTCAGCCAGACGACCGGGCAAACGACCGTCGCCACCGGATCCTTCGCCTCTGCCGACCGTGTGACCGTGCGCTGGACGCGGCGCGCGCCAAAGGTGGAAAAGGGGGAAGCGCGCGTCTCCGCCGAAGTGCGCACCATGCTCACCGTCGGCGAAGGGCTGGCCGTGTACACCGCGATCGTCGATTACGAAATTCAACACAAGCCGCTCAGTGAATTTTCCCTGCTGCTGCCCAAAGAGGTATCGGTCGCCGACGTCTCCACCGACGGCCTGGTCGATTGGAGTGTCTCCGAGTCGGAAAATGAGCAGGAACTGACCGTCAAGATCGCCTTTGAAGCCACCGGCCGCCATCAGTTGGCGGTGACCTACGAAATGGTGCTGCCCGCGGATGAATCCGTCTCCTTCGCCACCCACACGCCGGTGGTGCGCAACGTTGTGCGCGAGGTCGGCTTTCTCGCCGTCGCCGTACGCACCAACGTACAGGTTACGCCCAAGGAAGGCAGCCTGCGCAACTTCGCGCCGGTCGACCGCTCCGAGCTCCCGCCCGATCTGCGCGGGACCGACGAACAAAAGGTGCTGTTCGGTTACAAGTACCTCAAACATCCGACCGCGCTCGAAATGGAGATGATCAAACACAAGAGCGCTGCGGTGCTCACCTGCGAAATCGAATCGGCCCTGTACAAAGTGATGATCACCGAGAAGGGCAAGCAACTGATCGAGGCGACCTTCAAGATCGCCAACCGCACGCGCCAGTACCTGGGCGTCACGTTGCCGCCGGGCACGGATCTGTGGGGCGTTTATCGCGAAGGCAAGCCGATCAAGGCCGCCGTGCGCGACGGCCAGATACTGTTGCCGATCTTCCAGAACGAAATGGGGCAAACAAGCGAAATTCGCTTGCTGGCCTATCGCGACGGCGGCGCCTTCTGGCCGTTGGGCCGACGCAACGTCGTGCTGCCCGTGGTCGATGTCGGCATGCAGAATCTGCAAATGCAGTTGTATCTGCCCACGCGTCTGCGCACCTTCGGTCTGGGCGGCAAACTCCAGCCCGTCACCGGCGCCTACCAGCCGCTGGCGGTGACCTCCGCCGTCGATGAAGAAGGCGATGCGGTGAACGGCAAGCAGTCATGGAGCTACAACAAAAAGGATGTCGAAAAGAACGTGATGTACCGCAACGAACGTTCGCAGGTGCAGCAGCAGTTGGCTGACATCCCCATTGCGGCCAGCAACGCCGATTACCGCGACAACCTCGCGCGCGGCGCGTTGGCGGTGGAATTCGAAGTTTCCTGGGAAGGTCGCCAGCTCCTTTTCGCCGAAAAAATCGTCGACCCGCTGCAGAAGAACAACGCGACGTTCTTCTATGCGCGCACTTATCGTTGCACGCTTCTTTGGCTGTTCGTCATTTTCTGCGCGGTGTTCGTCGGCTACCTCGTCGCGCACTGGCTGATCTCCCGCCGCGATGCACGGATCGGCCGGCCGTCGGCGAAAATCGTGCGCCTTGGCGCGCTGCTGTTCGTGTTGCTGATCGTCCTGGCCATGCCCGCCGGACTGTCCTCGGGCGGTTTGCTGGCCGCTGCGCTGTTGGGTGCGGCCGGCATGTTGCTGCGCTGGTTTATCGCCGTGCTCGCCGCGCGCGAAAAGAAACCGCGCCAGGTGACGACCCCGCCGCCGCTGACGCCGCCGCTCGCTAAAAAGCCGGAACCGCCGACCGCGACCGGCGACGGGCAGGGAGGTGAATCATGAGACGCACCCTGCTGCCGACTCTGGCGCTGCTGCTGCTGTTCGGCGCCGTCGCCGTTGCCGCGGAATTGCCCGACATTAAAAACGGCGCGCTGACCATCCCCTGGAGCGACTTCAAGGAGTTGCTCGAAAAGCTGCAAACTCCGACCGTTACCGACGATCCGCCGCCGATCGATTTCGCGCTCGGACGCGGCACGCTCAACGGTATGCTGGCCGAGGGCGAGTTCGAACTGACCGCTTCCTATCCGCTGTCGATTCTGAAAAAGGGCTGGGTGGTCGTGCCGCTGGTCGACACCGGCGCGCCGATCGAGGACGTGCGCCTGGACAACCAGATCGCGCCGATCACCGATCACGAAGGCGAAATCGCGCTGATCCTCAAGGGGCCGGCAACGCACACGGTGAGCATGCGCTTTCGCCTTGCCGCGTCCATGCGCCCCGGTCCCGGCGCGTTGGATCTGGAATTGCCCGCGGCCGCCGGCCAGGTGCTCACGCTCAAGGCGGGCGACAAATATTCCGGTCTGACCGTCGACGGCGCGACGATGAGTCAACCCAAAAACGGGCCGCTCATGGCCATCATGACCGGCGATTCGCTCAACCTCAGCTATACCGTCGCCATGGAAAAGAAGGAGGAGCTGCACGAAAAACTGCCGCCCAAGGTGCTGGTCGAAAACAGCACGCTCGTTTCCATCGACGAAGGCTTCATTCGCGCCGTCGTGCAGTTGGCCTACGAGGTGCGCCACGCGCCGGTAAGCGAATTCAAGGTGATCGTGCCCGCCGGCTTCGACGTCGCCGATTGCGGCGGCGCTTCGCTCGTCGGTTGGAAAATGGACGAGCAATCGCGCCTGCTCACCGCGACCGTCGGGTTTGAGGTCAAAGGCGATTACAACCTCACCCTCGTGCTGGAGCGCTCGACGAAGGATGAGTCCTTCACCTTCCCGCTGCCTGCGATCCAGGCGCAGGATGTCGAGCGCGAGCGCGGTTTCTTCGCCGTGCAGGTGACCGGCGGCGTCGAAGTCACGCCCGTCGGCGAAGTGCAGGGCTTGCAGATGGTCGACGCCAAAGAACTGCCCGCCGGGTTGCGCGGCGGGTCGACCAACCCGATTGTCTTGTCGTTCAAATACCTGCGTCACCCCTTCAGCGCCGAATTGAACGTCGTGCGCCACAAAACGCAGGCCGTGCTCGGCGCCGCGATCGACTCGGCCAACTACGTCGTCCAGCTGACCGAGGACGGCGACTGCGTCGCGCGCGCGCTGTACACCATGCGCAACAACCGCAAGCAGTTCCTGGAAATCACGCTGCCCGCCGGCGATAAAATCGCCCTCTGGTCGACTTTCGTCGCTGACAAGCCGGTCAAGCCGAGCCAGACCAAGGAAGGGAAAATCCTGCTCCCGCTCGAAAAATCGAGCATGGTCGGCAGCGACCTGAACAGCTTCGAAGTCGAGGTGATCTACTACTTCAACCTCGGCGAAAACGTGCGTGGACTGGGCTCGCTGAGCCTGGTCTTGCCCGAGGTCGATTTGCCGATTTCCCGCTCGATGCTCACCGTCTTCGCGCCCGCGCGTTACCGTTACACGCGCTGGGGCGGTACGCTGCGCGAACCTTTCGTGGCTCCGGTTTCCACCACCATTATGGACAAATTCGCCGGCGAAGCCGAACCGTCCATTGAGGCTGAAGAAGCGCCGATGGCGCCGTCTCCCGCCCCGATGGAGATGGCCAAAAGCAAGGCGGGCGTGCTGGGATTGGTGGAACGGCAAGAGCAGGCCGAGCAAGTGTTCCAGACCCGCATCCGCGCGGCGCAGCAGTCGGTCGACGCCACCGGCTCATTGCCGGCCCGTTTCGCTGTGCCCAATGAGGGGTCGCGCCTGCGCTTCGAGGAATTGATCACCCTCGGCGAGCCTTCGACGCTGCGCCTGCTCTATGCGTCGCGCAAGTTGTCGAGCGCGCTGGATTACCTCGTGCTGCTGATCGTCGCGGCAATGATCTGGTTCGCGTCCCGCTTGGTGCGGCGCGACCGCGGCGGGCGCAAATGGTTGATCGCCGGAATCGTGGCCGTCGTGCTGTCGGTGATGTTCGGCGTGTCGATCGGTTATGCGGTCGCCGGCGCGGCGCTGGCGTTGCTCGTTCGCTTCGTGCGGTGGGTGATCGTGATGATCCGTACGCACTCCTGACGCGTCAGAAGCGCGCCAGGTGATGCTCGGTGACGCCGAAGAAATCTTTCAGTTCGTACGCTTTGCCGTCGGCGTCGACCACCGTGCCGTTGAACAGGCCGTAAGGCTGATGGTAGTCGGAGAGAATCAGCCCGAGGTTGATCTTGTCCGCGCGTTCGCCCAGCGGCTTGAACGTCAGATCGCAGTTGCCGTCGGTCGTGCGGATGCGCCACGGCGTGAGAACGTTCCGTTCGTCGAACTCGAACCGCACCGCGCTCCACGGCGTCAGCTTCTCGTTCACCCACAGGCAGTTTTCGTTGAATTCCTGGTCGTTGCGGATCATGTTGTTGACCAGATTCAGCGCGATGAGCCGCCCCTGTTCGTCGTAGCCCGCGCAGGTCGCCCACTTCCAGAACGTGTTGAACGGGTAGAAAGTCTTCTGCACGTCGATCATCGCGATGTCTTGCTTCTCGTCGAGCGTGTATTTTTTCTCGCCGATCATGATTTCGCCGCCGACCGGTCCGGGCGCCTTGTGTGTGTGCAGCGGTCGTCGTTCGTCGTTGATCGGCAGGACGACGATCAGCGGCTGCACTTGCTGCAGATCCTCGACGATCTCCAGTTCGGCCTTGATCGCCGGCTTGCCCGCCTTGGCGGAGATGTCGATCGAAATGAAATGCCGGCCTTCGTTCAACCGGTTGCGAATCTCAATGAAATAGCCGCGCTTCTGGATGCGGCAGTCGTCGTGCCACAGCTCGCGCGATATCCGCGCCGCCTTGCCCGGCGCCTCGCAGTGGTGCTCGAAATACTCGCCGGTCCGCCGGTTGACGAAATAGCAAAACGACGTGCCCATGTAATGCGCGTCGACGATGGCGAACGCCAACAGAAAATCCGGGGCGATGAACGCGATATGCTGCCACTGCTTGAGGCGAAACCCCGTGAGAAAGCCGCCGAGCGGCTCGCCCGCGTCGACCAGGCGCACCTCGCGGATGTTCATGTCGCGAAACGGTTCGCGAAACATGCCGAACGAAACGACCTTGCCGTCCTTCACCACGCTGGGCGGGGTTGATTGCAGCGCGCGCGTTTGAGCCATGGCATCCCTCGCTTTCGTTGGTTATCCATCCCAATGTAGCGCAATGGCCGGCGATTTCAAGTTAAAGAAAAACGGCGACCCCGCGTGGGAGGCGCCGTTCGCAACCGAAAAATGTATCGCTCAGTAAGCCTTTTTCAGGATTTTGAATGCGTCCTTGTATTCCAGTTCTTCGGGATTGTAGGTGCACGAGCCGTCGTTGACTGCGCCATGGGCGATTTTCTCCAGATCCTTTTGCGTCACGCCCGCTTCGCTCAACGTCAGCGGCATGCCCGTGGCGTCGTGCAGCTTCTGCCGCAGGTCGAAGACCGCCTGAATCGCCGCTTCGGCACGCTTTTTGGCGTTGCCTTTAAGGTCCTTTACGCCCATCGCCGGCGCCAACTCGCCCAGCGCCGCGGCGGAACTTTTCAGGTTGTACTCCATGCCGTAGGGCAGCAGGATGGCGTTGGCCAGTCCGTGCGGCACCTTGCAGATGCCGCCGGCGGCATGCGCCAGGGCGTGCACGACGCCGACCATCGCGTTGGAAAACGCGATGCCGGCCATCAGCGAGGCGTTGGCCATCGCCAGGCGCGCTTGTTCATCGGCCCCGTTCTTCGCCGCCGTGAGCAGATTGCCGAAGATCAACTTGATCGCCGAGGTTGCGAAGCAGTCGGAAATCGGATTTTTCTGCAGGCTGTAATACGCCTCGACCGCGTGGGTCAGCGCGTCCATGCCCGTCGCCGCCGTGATTTTCGGCGGCATGCTCATGGTCATCTTCGGATCGATGATCGCCAGCGCCGGATAAAGCTCGTCGGAAACGAACGGCATCTTCGTGTTGCGGTCGACGTCCTTGATCACCGCGACCAGCGTCGCCTCGCTGCCCGTGCCCGCCGTCGTCGGAATGACGATCAACGGTTTCTGGTGCGCCGTCAGCCGGTCCATGCCCTGGAATTTCATCAGGTCGTCCGTGCCTTCGCTGATTACGATGTTCGCGCCCTTGGCCGTGTCGATGCAACTCCCGCCGCCCAGCGCGATGAAGCAGTCACATTTCTTTTTCAAAAACATCTGCGCCACTTCGTTGCACACGTAGCTGCTCGAATCCGGCGGCGTCTTGTCGTAGATCGCGGCGATCTTGCAGTCCGAGCCCTTCATTGTCGCCTGCACCGGTTTGAGCAAGCCCGCGTTGACCACGCCGGGATCGGTGATCACCAAGGCTTTGGAAACGCCCAGCAATGTCATTTCATAGGGCAGGTTGGCCAGCGCCTTGTGGCCGCTGATAATCTTTACCGGGCAAAAAAACTCAAAAAATTCGCCAGTCACGATTCTTCTCCTTTATCCGGAGTTTTGTTTACTTGAATGCTTTGAGCGCCAGCGCCGGCGTCAGCGCGGCCAACACCTTGAATTTGGCCATCGTGCGCTCCGTACTGGGCTCGGGCACGCGACGGAAGGTTTTCTGCACGATGATCCCCGGAAACAAAAACGACTGCACAATGCCCAACGCACGATTGATCGACATCGTCTCGCCGATGTTGCCCCGAATGATAAACCGGCGTTCGGCCGCCGCGATGTGCGTGCCCATCTGTCCGGTAAACACCATCAGCGCGCAATCGAAGTTTTTAAACAAAATGGCCACGTCGGGCATCTGCATATAGCTGCCCAGGTACTTCACCTGATCGTGGCCTGTCTTCTGGATGGTGATGTAAGGTCCGTTGGGCAGCACGCCCATGGCGAAAACCAAGTTGTCCCGCCAAGTGGCCACTTCGTCGCGCACGTCCTGCGAGTACTTCGCGGCCAACTCGAAGGCGACGCCCACGGCGACCAACGACGTTTTTGCCACCGCTTGTTTCGCGGCCAGGGCTCCGCTTACTTTCCAGTTGTCGGTTAGTATCTTCATCGCTCCACTTTCCAGTTCGTGAATCGTCGAGAGCTATCGAGTTGCGCCAATCGAGGATGAAAAATCCTGAGGTGAAAATTCCGGGGTGTGCGAAGCTATATACCACCAAATTCATCAACGACGCAATCCTCAAACGGACGGCCCAGTCCGTTTTGGTGCGAAATTGAAATATCGTTGCGAAGACAATGACTTTCTTGCATTGTGACAAAAGGAGACTAAAATGGCTCGCAGGCCATACGGATGAATGAATTGAAAAATTATCATCTCGATCGGTTTTATTGTCGAAAAACGAGATTGATTCGTCCGTCCGTATCGATTATGTTTCAGCGATAGGTCGGCTTTACGTTTGGGCAAGACTACGGACGATTTGGCTACGAACAGGAAGGGGGACGCCGTGGTTTCCGAATTGCGCCGGGAAAGGGATCGTGAACGCAAATCGCGCACGCAGAACATGCTGATCGACGCGGCGGTGCGCGTGTTCGTCAGTAAAGGTTATCACAACACCTTGATCTCCGATGTCGTCACCGAAGCGGGCGTCGGTCAAGGCACGTTCTATCGTTATTTCGTCGGTAAACGCGAGGTCTTCGAAGCGATCTTCGACCGCTTCGCCGTCGAGTTGCTCGGCCAGTTCAGCGAAATGTCCGCCGAGTTGCCGGCCGATCTCAACCAATACCGTGACGCGTCGCTCAACGCCGTCAAACGCCTGGCCCGCCTGCTGGAAGAGAACAAGGAAATGACCGTCCTCTTTCTGCGCGAGGCCAACGCCGTCGACGGTGAATTTCGCGACAAACTGGCCGGCTTCTATACGCGTTTCGCGCAATTGGCGCAGTTCTTTCTGGAGCACGCCATCGCCAACGGTTTCGCCCGGCCGTGCCGCGCCGACGTCGTCGCGCAATCGTTGGTCGGCATTGCGCTGCAGATGATCGCCGCTTGGTGGCACGGCAGCTTCGCCGACCTGACGCCCGAGGAACTGGGCGAGGAGATCGTCAACTTCGCCTTCTACGGTTTCGGCCGAACGAACTAGACCGAACCGCGTTTTCCGTGGGAGGATTTATGAGAAAATTAAAAGGCAAACGAGTGCTCATCACCGGCGGCGCCGGCGGCATCGGCTTGTGCACCGCCGAGGAATTCGCCAAGGCCGGCGCGGAACCGATCATTACCGACATCAACGAAAACGCGCTGGCGCAAGCTGCCGATAAACTGCGCGCGTTTCATGTCCCAGTCCACACGCGCCGGGTCGACGTGACCGACCGCGCGCAGGTCGAGGCGCTGGCCCGCTGGGTCAATGACGACCTGGGCGGGCTGGATATCCTGATCAACAACGCCGGCATCGGCCACAGCGGCGAGCTGATCGACACGACCATCGACGATTGGGAGCGGCTGATCAAGGTGAACCTCTGCGGCCCGCTCTATCACGTCTACGCGTTTTTACCCGCGATGATCGCCCGTGGCGGCGGCCAGATCGTCAACATCAGTTCGGGGCAGGCTTTTTTTCGTCTGCCGACCTGGGGCGCCTACGCCACGATCAAACTGGCATTGGGCGCGTTCTCCGAAATCCTCCATTGGGAGGTGAAAAAGCATAATGTGCGCGTGACCACTGTGTATCCCTTCATGGTCAACACGTCGTTTTACAAAGACATCTCCGGCGAGACCCTCGGTCAGAAACTATCGATGAAACTCGTGCCGTACTACTCGATGACGCCCGAGAAAGTAGGTAAGATCATCTTCCAAGCGACCAAAAAGAAAAAACAGATCGAGATGGTCAGCCTGATCAACGATTTCGGCTTTTACTCGCGCTTGGTGCCCCCGCTCGCCGATTTCATGAGTTGGACCTCCAACCTGTTTCTCACCGCCGGTGGGAAGACGAACAAACAAGGAGCGTAGACCATGGGTAGAATCGGCGATCTGAAACGAATGATCCAAGAGCGCCGTATCGGTTTCGTCATGGACGAGGTCATGACCGGCGACCACGAATTCGAACCCGAATTCGGCGAACAGGGCCGCCGCCCGATGTCCTTTCGCGCCACTTGGGGCCCCAAACGCCTGAGCGAATGGCTCAATCCCCTGGGCGATAAATTTTTCTGGCAGGAACTGACCGGGACAATCACCATCGACGGCCTGTGCGAAAACGTCCCGGCGACCGGCTCCCTCGAACTCAAGTATTTCACCGAGCGCCTCCTGCGCTACA
>DAINPV010000103.1:0-11499 GCA_036743315.1 bacterium
GGCAAGCATCCCGGCAAGATCAACCTCACCGACGCCGACAACGCGCTCAACATTCTGCGCTTCCTGATGGACAATTCGGCCGCGGCGATCATGAAACACAACAACCCATCGGGCGTGGCGCTGGCCGACAGCCTGGTCGACGCGTATCTTAAAGCCGACCTAGCCGACCACGTAGCGGCTTTCGGCGGCTGCATCGCGCTGAACCGGCCGGTCGACGCCGACACCGCGCAGGCGATCAGCGAGCGCTACGCCGAGGTGGTTGTCGCGCCGGAGTTCGAGGAAGGGGCGGTGGGGATCCTCGCGGCGCGGAAGAACTTGCGCATCATGAAGATCCGGGCGATGGAAAAACTGGCGACCTTCGCCGTCGAACGGTTCATCGATTTCAAGAGCCTGCTCGACGGTTCGGTGATCGCGCAACTATCCTACTTGCCCGTCGGCCTGACGCCGGCCGAACTGAAGCCGGCCGAAACGACCTACAAAGGGCAGCAGTACAAGGTCGAGCGGACGCCGACTGCCGCCGAATACGACGACATGATTTTCGGCTGGAAGGTTGAAGCGGGCGTCACCTCGAACTCGGTAATCTACGTCAAGGACGGCGTGACCGTCGGCATCGGCACCGGCGAGCAGGATCGCGTGGGAGTCGCGGAAATCGCCCGCGACAAGGCCTACCGCAAAATGCAGGACAAGCTGGCCTTCACGCGGCACGGCAAAAATTTCGTGCTGCTGGAGGACGAAACGCAAAAACAGGCGATCGTCGAGGAAGTCAACGAGCAACACGGCGGCCTGATTGGCGCGGCGATGATCTCCGACGCGTTCTTCCCCTTCCGCGACGGCATCGACGTCGGCCTGGGCGAAGGCGTGCGCGCGGTGATTCAGCCCGGCGGTTCGATCAACGATTATCAGTCGATTCAGGCGTGCAATGAAGTCGGCGCGACGATGGTCTTCACCGGCCAGCGCAGCTTCAAGCACTGACCAGACGCACGATCAACCACGCCACCGCCGCGAGCGCGGCCAACCAACAACAAACGACCAGCACCGCTCCGGTTTTACTGACCGGCAGGCGGAGTTGTTCGTTCGCCCGGCGACGGCAATCGTCCATGACCGCGCGGGGAATCAACCACAACGCCAAGGCGATGCCCAACGGCAGCAAAATCACGTCATCGAGATACCCGAGCACCGGAATGGAATCGGGGATCAGGTCGAGCGGGCTGAGCGCGTAGGCGATCACCAGGGCGAGCAACGCCTTGGCGTACCAAGGCGTGCGCGGATCGTGATAGGCGAGATGCACGGCAACAAGTTCTTGCTTGAGACGGCGGGCTCGCGCGCGCAGGTCCATCAGAGCTTGCTGCGCTCGATGAAAGCGTAGGCGCTGTGGTTGTGGATCGACTCGAAGTTCTCCACTTCGACCGAATACCAGGTGATGCCCTGGTTTGCGTCCAATCGCTGCCCGACGTTGCGCACGACGTCCTCGACGAACACGGGATTTTCGTACGCATGCTCGGTGACGAATTTTTCGTCCTCGCGTTTCAGCAGCGAGTACACCGCGCTGGAGGCACTGGCCTCGGCGATTTCGATGATCTCCTCGAACCAGATCATCGTGTTCATACGAAACGCGATGGTGATCACGCCGCGCTGGTTGTGCGCGCCGGCGGTGGAAATTTCCTTCGAGCAGGGGCACAGCGTGTTGACCGGAATGCTCACGCTGGCGACCTCGTCGCGCTGGCCGTTGTGGCTGGCGGCGACGATCCGGCAGTTGTATTCCATCAGGCCGCGCGCTTTGGAAACGGGCGCTTCCTTCTCGATGAAGTAGGGGAACTCGACCTCGATGTGCGCGCTTTCCGCGTCCAGCCGCGTGCGCACCTCGTGCAGCAGGTCGAAAATGTTGTCGACGGAGATTTCGCCGCGATGTTCGTTGAGGATCTCGACGAAGCGGCTCATGTGCGTGCCTTTGATCTGGTGCGGCAGATCGACGAACATGTTGAACACGGCGACGGTGTGCTGCGTGCCGTTGATGCGGTCGAGCACGCGGATCGGGTAGCGGATGTTCTTCACTCCGACCTTGTCGATGGCGATCATCCGCGGATCGTGCCGGCTGGCCACATCGGCCATTGGTTTCTTGCTCACGATGGCTTCCTTTTCCAAGCGACAGGCGCTGTTTACCGCCTTTCCCGCGCGAACGCAAGCGGTTTGCCGTCGACGCCGGAGTCTGTTAAAAACAATCGGTTCAACGACGGAGGGGCAAATGAAACGCGCGTGGTGGATGCTTCCGATTTTCGTCCTGGCTGTTGTAACGGCGGTTGCGGCGGCCGAAACGGCTGAGGTGCGCCTGGCCGGCGACCTGCTTGGCCTGGGCGCGGCGACCTACACGGCGCCGTTGAGTTTCTATTACGAACCGGCCAAGGCGGAATTGCCGCAGATGACCGGTTGGCCTAAGACCGTGCCGGGCAATACCCTATACTCCGAAACGTGTGGCTTGGTGATGGCCGATATCGACAATGATGAGGACTTGGAGATTGTCATGGCCACCGCGGCGCAAAAGCTGTGGGCCTGGGAATACGACGGTACGCAACTCTTCTCGGTGAATCTGAGCGGCATGGTCCAGACCGTGCCGGCCGTCGGCGACGTGACCGGCGACGGCCTGCCGGAAATCGTCGTCGCCACGCGCGGCACGAGCAACCAGGTGCAGATTTTCGCCAACACCGGCACGTTGCTCAAGCAAAAGACCTTGCCGCACAACGGCGAGTCGAGCAATCCGCCGACCCTGGCCAATCTCGACGGCGACGACAAACTGGAGATCATCGTCGGCGAGCGCGGCAACAGTACAGGGTGGGTGTACGCGCTCAACGGCGATCTGACGATGGTCGGCGGCTCGTGGCCCGCGACGCTCGATCACGTGCCCGCGACCAGTGCGGCGATCGGCGATATCGACAACGACGGCGCGCCGGAAATCGCCATCTGCTCGTACTACAGCCTCTACGCTTTCGAGGCCGACGGTGCGACGATGAGCGGCTTTCCGGTGACCTTTACTGACGAAACCTACAGTTACGGTTCTCCGGCGTTGGCCGATCTTAACGGCGACGGCAAACTGGAGATCCTCACGGTCACGCACTATGCCGCCAACCGCGTGCACGCGATTCAGTGGAACGGCACGGAACTGACCGGCTGGCCCTACGACATGGGCGATGCCTGGTCCTACGCGCCGCCCTCGGTCGGCGACATCGATCTGGACGGCACGCTGGAAGTGGTCGTCGGTTGCTCCGGCGGCACGGGGCCCGACGACAACCTGTTCGTGATCAATCACGACGGCACGAGCTTCCCGAATTTCCCCTACAACATGGTCGGCGGTGCGGAAGGATTTTTCACGCTGGTCGATCTGACCGGCGATGAGAAGTTGGAGATCCTGTTCACCAACAACATTTCCGACAAAGGCAACGGGTACGTGTTCGGCATCGACGCGGCGGGCAACATGCTCGACGGCTTCCCGCTGCGGCCGGTGGGCTGGACCTACCTCAACGGTGCGACGGTCGGCGACGTAAACGGCGACGGCGTGCCGGAATTCGGCGTGGTCGGCTCGCAGGACGGAAGCAACTCGATCAACCTCTATACCGCCGCCGCTTTCACCTACAGCGCGTCGGGCGTGCATTGGCGCACCTATCAGTCCGACGATGCCCACAGCGGCCTGTACGTGGCGCCGCCCACCGGCGACGATGACGACGACACCACGCCCGACGACGATGACGACACCGACGATGACGATGACGATGACGACAATGACACCGGCACCGATGATGACGACGATGACGATGACATCGACGATGACGACAGCGACGACGACACCGGCGCCGATGACGATGATGACGACGACGCCGATGACGATGATGACGATAATAATGATGACGGGTGCGGTTGCTAAAGACGATTGAGCGAAGCGAAATCCCGCCGTAGGCGGGACGGGTGCGGCTGCTGATCTGAAAATCGTTCAAAACAAAAGGGGCGGTCGGCGCGCGACGGCCCCTTTTTCATTTAATCGGATGCGGCGCTTATAGCGGATCGAACGCGTCTTTGGCCGCGTAGCAAATCGGGCAGCGCCAATCGTCCGGCAGATCCTCGAACGCGAAAGGCGGCGGAAAACCGCGCGCCGGATCGCCGACTTGCGGATCATAAATGTAACCGCAACTGGTGCACACGTACTTTTCCATGCTCAATCCTCGATGACCGCGATCGAGGTGCGTACGTTGCCGAACGGCGCGCTGACCTGAATGCCGGCGACGTGCGGCCGCACCTGCTCGCGAATTTCCCGCGCGATGGCGATGCCCATCAGCCGCGCGGCTTCCTTCTCGCCGACCGACGCCATCCGCGCGATGATCTCGGACGGCACGCTGACGCCGGGCACTTCGTTGTTGAGAAACTCCGCGTTGCGCAGGCTCACCAGCGGCCAGATGCCCGCGATGATCGGAATCGTTACGCCCTCGCGGCGGAGTCGCTCCAGGAAACGCAGCAGCACCTCGACATCGAACACCGGCTGTGTGATGGCGTATTCCGCGCCGGCCTCGACCTTCTGATGAAAGCGGTCGATCTCGCGATCCTGATAGATGTGCGAGGGATCGGCGCCGACGCCCAGCAGGAAATTGCCCGCCGGGCGCACCGCGTGTCCGCCCACGTCGATTCCGCGATTGAGGCGGGCGGCGATGCGCGTGTAGCCGATCGAATCAAGATCGAACACGGCGGTGGCGAAGGGATAATCGCCGATCTTCGGCGGATCGCCGGTGATGATCAACAGGTTGCGGATGCCCGCGGCCATGCAGCCGAGCAGGTCGGACTGCATGCCGATCAGGTTGCGGTCGCGGCAGGTCAAATGCAGGTCGGCCTCGATGCCGACCTCGTCCTGTATCTTCATCGCGGTGATCAGCGGGCTGATGCGCGACGAAGCGCGCGGACCGTCGGGAATGTTGATCACGGTGACTTCGTGCTCGTAACAGATGCGCGCCTTGTCGAGCGTATCGGTCAGATCCCAGCCGAGCGGCGGGACGATCTCGACCGAGGTCACCCACTCGCCGGCGGCCAGCATCTGCGCGAATTGCGATTTTTTCTCCATCGGCGGCGGCGGCAGCAACTCGGTTTCCGGCCGCGACGGTCCTTCGACGGCTACGTGCACGCGGTGCAGCGATTTGACGCTGGCGGCCAACTCGGCGATGTGGCGCGGGCCGGTGCCGCAACAACCGCCGATCGCCCGCGCGCCGATCTGCACGAAATGCAGCGCGTAGGTGGTCAGGTATTCGGGGCTGGTCATGTAGATCATGCGGTCGTCGACGACCTTGGGCAACCCGGCGTTGGGCTGCACCAGTACGGGGTAGGCCGACGCCGGGATGAAACTCTGCACCAGCTCGAGCAGTTCGCTGGGGCCGACGCCGCAATTGAAACCGACCATCACCGGCGCGGGCAAGTCGACGGGCAACGGGGCGAAGAAGCTGTCGATCGTTTCGCCGAAGCGCGTCGCGCCGTGTTCGCCCAGGGTCATGCTGGCGATGTAGGGCATGCCGTGACGCGCGCAGGCGCGAATGCCGGCGAGCAATTCCTCGCGCTGGTTGAACGTCTCGAGGATGATCACATCCGCGCCGCCGTCCTTGAGGCCGAGCACCGATTCGGCGAAGGCGTCTTCGGCCTGTTGCGGCGAAACGCCGCCGACGCCGATTTTCTGCCCGACCGGTCCGACCGAACCGACGACGTACAATTCGTCGCCGGCCACCCGGCGCGCGACTTCGGCCGCGGCGCGCGACAGATCGTACGCCTTGTCGGCCAGCAGATAGCCGGCCAGCTTGTAGCGGTTGGCGGCGAAGCTGTTGGTGGTCAGCGCGTCGGCGCCGGCTTGTTTGTTCGCTTCGTGAATATCCATGATCAACTGTGGCTTGGACGCGCACAATTCTTCGTAACACACGTTAACGAACTGGTGCCGCTGATACAGTTCGGTGCCCATCGCGCCGTCGAAAATGACGACCCGCTCCTTGATCAATTCGCTCAATGGTTTGCTTGGCATCGGTTGTCCCATCTCCTTCGATTCACACTGCGAAATACTTGGCTTGCGGATGATGCGCCACGATCGCCGAGGTTGAAAACTCCGGCGTCATCTGCCATGTTTCGGTGAGCGTCACGCCGATGCGTGCGGCGTCCAGCAGCGTGAACAACGTTTCGTTCGCCGCCAGATCGGGGCAGGCCGGATACCCGAAAGCATAGCGGCTGCCGCGATATTGCTGCGTCACCAAACCCTGCCAGTCGAGACGCTTTTGCTCGCCGATGCCCAACTCGTGGCGCATCACCTCGTGCGCGTATTCGGCCAGCGCGTCGGTCGCCTCAACGGCTAGGCCGTGCAGCATGAAGTAGTCGAGGAAGCCGGCGCGTTGTAAAATTTCCTGTCCGTATTTTGTTACGCGATCGCCCAGCGTCACCACGAACAGGCCGAGCACGTCGCCGTCGGGGTGGAAGAAATCGGCGATGCATAAACGCGGCTCGGCGGCCCGGCGCGGAAAGTCGAATCGAAATTCGCGGCCCGCGTGCGTCACCAACAGCGCGTCGCCGGCGGGCCGGACCGGGAACCAGCCATAAGCGATACGCGGCTCGAACAGCCGCTCGGCTTTGACGATCCGTTGCAATTCGCTGTATGCCGGGCGCACCTGATTGGCAATCAGCGCGTCGTATTCGTCCTTGGGCGATTTGCCGCGCCGGTAACCCCATCGTCCGCGGAACAGCGCGACTTCGTTGATCAGGCTGAAAATCGAGTCGAGTTTGACGTTTTCCAGCAAGCGGCTGCCCCGGAACGGCGGCGTCGGCGGCGTGACGTGAAAAATCGCCACCGGCTGCGCGGGTAGGGCGTCGGCGGCGATGGTGGCAGTTTTTTTCATCGGCGGTTTTTCGGGCGTGCGGCCCTCGGCGATCGCCTGCATGGCCGTCAGCCCGGCGAAAGCATCGGCACAGTAGGTGACGCTGCCGTTGGCGTACGCGGGCTGCAGCGTTTCGGCGGTGAATTGCGCGGTCAGCGCGGCGCCGCCCACGAGCACGGGCACGGTCAATTCCGCCGCGGTCATCGCGCGCAGGTTTTCGGCCATGAGCAACGCGGAGCTGACCAGCAGGCCCGACATGCCGATCACGTCGGCGCCGGTGCGCCGCGCCTCGGCGATGATCGTTTCGACCGGAACCTTGGTGCCGATGTTGATCACCGCGAAGCCGTTGTTGCTCACGATGATGTCCACCAGGTTTTTGCCGATGTCGTGCACGTCGCCCTTGACCGTGGCCAGCAGCAGTTTTTTCGGCTGGGCCGTCGACGCGTCGGCGGTGAAGTGGGGGCGGATGACGTCCACCGCGCGCTTCATCGCCTCGGCGCTTTTAAGCACGAAAGGCAGTTGCATCTGCCCCGCGCCGAACAGTTCGCCCACATGCTTCATCGCCGGCACGAGGATGTCGTTGAGAATGTTCTCGGCGGTTGTTTCGTTCAATAACGGCGCTACTGTCTCGGCCAGATGTTGCGTACGCCCTTTGACGATCGCCTGGCGCAACGCCTCGCGCGGCGGTAGATCGGCGGCGGTTTCCTCGCTTTCGAAATCGGCGCGCCCGGCGAAATAGTCGATGAACGCTTCGAGCGGATCGCGCCCGTCCAGCGGCACATGGTCCAGCAGCGCGGCGGCGTGCCGCTTGTCGTCGTCGTCGAGCTCAGCCAGCGGAACGATGTGCTTGGGATTGAGAATCGCCGCGTCCAGGCCCGCCCGCAGGCAGCGATCGAGGAACACCGAGTTGAGCACCTTGCGGCTTTTCAACTTGAGCCCGAAGCTGATGTTGGACAAACCGAGAATCATATTGACGCGCGGCATTTCGTTTTTTAATTGCCGGATCGCCGCCAGCGTTTCCAGGGCCGCCGTTTTCAAGCCCGGATCGCCGCTGCCGACGGTGAAGGTCAGCGTGTCGAGGAATAGGTCTTCGGGATGCAAGCCGAATTCGTCGACGCACAACGCGACGAGCCGCCGGGCGACAGCAACTTTTTTCGCGGCGGTCATCGCCATGCCTTCCTCGTCGATGGTCAGGCAGATGACGCCCGCGCCGAAACGGCGCGCCAGTTCCAGGGTGCGCCGCGCTTTCTCTCCCCCATCCTCGAGGTTGATCGAATTGATCACCGCGCGGCCGGGGTAGCGTTTGAGCGCCGCCTCGACCACGTCGGGCTGGTTCGAGTCGATGAAGATCGGCAGGCGGCATTCCTTCGCCGCGCGGCTCATCAACGCGTCCATGTGCGCCAACTCGTCCTGCCCCGCGTAGGCCACCGACAGGTCGGCGCAGTGGCTGCCGTGTTCTTCCTGCTCGACGAGAATGGCGAAGGCCTGCTCATGGTCGCCGGCCAGCAGCGCTTCGCGAAACGCCTTGCTGCCCGTGGCGTTGGCGCGCTCGCCGACAAACAGCGGCGCGGGATCCTGCCGGATGGACACGGCGTTGAACAGGCTGCCCAGCGACGCAACCGGCGTGGCGCGATTGGGCGACGGTTTGCGCGAACCGATGGCCAGCGCGATTTGCCGGATGTGCTCGGGCGTCGTGCCGCAGCAGCCGCCGATGAAATTGAGCGGCAGTTCCTCGACGAAGCGCGCCAGGGTCGCGGCCAGCATTTCCGGCGTTTCCGGATAGCAGACGCCGTCGGCGCAGGGCATCGGCAGCCCGGCGTTGGGATACACGCCCATCAGCTTGGGCCACAGGCGCGCCAGTTCCTCCAAATGCGGGCGCATGGCGGTGGGGCCGGTGGCGCAGTTCATGCCTAGCACGTCGATGTCGAAGGGCGCGAGGGCGGCGATGACGGCGGCCATGTCCGAGCCGGTCAGCAGCGTACCGGTCTGTTCGATGGTCACCGAAACGTACAGCGGCACCATGCGCGTTTTGGCCATCACGGCGCGCGCGGCGGCCAGCGCGGCTTTGATCTGTAACAGGTCCTGACAGGTTTCGAATTGCAGCAGGTCGACGCCGCCGGCGATCAGACCGGCGATTTGCCGGACCGCGCCGGTGTAGATCTCGTCGTAAGTGGTCTGCCCCAACGAGGGCAATTTGGTGCCCGGACCCACCGAACCGCCGACGAAGCACGGATGTCCTTCCACGGAGCACTCCGCGACAGCCTGCCGAGCGATACGCGCGGCGGCCTCGTTGATTTCCTCGGTGCGCGCGGCCAGATCGTACTCGGCCAGCACCAGCGGATGTCCGCCGAAGGTGTTGGTGGCAACCACGTTCGCGCCGACCTTGAAATACGCGGTGTGAATGGCGCGAATGTCTTCAGGGCGCGTGAGGTTGAGAATTTCGTTGCATCCCGGATAACCGCCGTAGGCTTCCGGCGGCAGCTTCAGCGCGTGGATGGATGTGCCCAACGCGCCGTCGATGATCACGATTTTTTCCTTGGCCAGATCCAGGATGTTCACGAGACAGCTCCGTTGCGACGATTGCTTAGCGTAGATTCATCCTCCCAAATCGTGAGCGAAAGCACAAGAATCCTTCGCCGCATCGTCAGGATGAAGTTCGGCGAAGAAGGCTTATTCCTTGATCCGCAGCCGGGCGGCGCGGACGGTGTTTTTCAGCAACATGGTGATGGTCATCGGGCCGACGCCGCCGGGCACGGGCGTGATCTTGCCGGCGATTTCCACCGCCGCGTCGAAATCCACGTCGCCGGCCAGTTTGGCCTTGCCCGTGGTCGTGGCGCCGATGCGGTTGGTGCCTACGTCAATCACCGTGGCGCCGGGCTTGATCATGTCGCCGGTGATGTACTTGGGCCGGCCGGCGGCGACGATCAGAATGTCGGCGCGGCGCGTGTGCGCGGCCAGGTCGCGCGTGCGCGTGTGGCACAGCGTGACCGTCGCGTCGGCGTGCGGATTTTTCTGCATGAGCATCATGGCGATCGGCTTGCCTACGATGTTGCTGCGGCCGACGACCACCGCTTCGGCGCCCTGGGTCGGCGTGCCGGAACGCTGCAGCATTTCCATGATCCCCGCCGGCGTGCAGGGCGGGAAGAGGCATTCGCCGATCATCATCCGGCCGATGTTGACCGGATGGAAGCCGTCGACGTCTTTGTTCGGGTCGATGGCGAACAGCACCTTGGCTTCGTCGATGTGTTTGGGTAGCGGCAACTGCACCAGGATGCCGTCCACCTCGGGATCGGCGTTGAGCTGCGCGACCAGCGCGAGCAGGTCGCCTTCGCTGGTGGTATCGGGCAAATGATGATGAAACGAGCGGATGCCCAGTTCTTCGCAGCCGCGAATTTTGCCGGTAACGTAGGACACCGAACCGGGATCCTCGCCCAGCAGCACGGTCGCCAGTCCCGGCACGATGCCGTGCATGGTTTGCAGGTGAGCGACTTCGGCTTTGAGTTCGTCGCGAATTTCCCGGGCAAGTTGCTTGCCGCTGATGAGTTGTGCCGGCATGTCATCCTCCTTGCACGACTGTGGTGGGCCCGCAGACCGTTGACGAAGACTGGTATGTACCACAGGAGTAGTGCAATTTTCCAGAGGTCGAAAGCTGATGAAAATTGAATTTTTATGCATCGGTTGCAATTTTCTCAATAATTTCTAACAATCCTTTTTCGGCAAAGGAGGCGATCGATGCGTAAATTCAAGCCGTTCACGTTGATAATTCTACTTTTAGTGATCACTCCGCTACTGGCCCAGGAGACGGTGATGAACATCGGGCATCGCGGCACCGGCACCAACGCGCCGGGCAACGACTTTCCGGAAAACACAATTCCCAGCTTCGTGCACGCCTTTTTGGAAGGCGCGGATATGGTCGAACTGGACGTGCTGTTGACCAGCGACGACCAGGTAATCGTCATTCACGACGCGACGCTGGACCGCACGACCGATTGCACCGGCCCGGTGATCGACATAACGCTGTCGGAGATCAAACAGTGCGACGCCGCCTGGGGCACGCCGCTGCAAGGCACGGGCGTGGAAGTGCCGACCTTGGCCGAGGTGTTCGACGCCGTCGACGGCCCGATCAACGTGGAAATCAAAAGCGATCATGTGGGCGGCACCTATACCGCCGCGCACATTGCCGAACGCGTGCTGACCGTGATCGCCGACGCGGGAGCCGCCGCGCGCGTGGTCATTTCCAGCTTCAGCCTGGACGTGTGCGCCGCGGTTAAAACGCTGGCCCCGGCGCTGCCGGTGGCGTATCTGACCAGCGAACTGAACGTCAACGCCGAAATCGACAAGGTGATTGCCGCCGGGCTCGACGGCATTCATCCCTATGGTTTGCAGACTTTTGCCGCCAACGTGACCTACGCGCATGACAATGGCTTGTTCGTCAACGTCTGGACGATCGATCCGGCGGCGTTGATGCAGACAATGATTACGCGCGGCGTGGACGGCGTGATCACCAACGAACCCGACGTGCTGGCCGAGGTGCTGGCCGACGACGATACCGTCGACGACGACACCGTCGACGACGACACTTCCGACGACGACACGACCGACGACGATACGGTCGACGACGATA
>DAINPV010000104.1:0-11472 GCA_036743315.1 bacterium
TCGACCGTGTCGTCGTCGATCGTGTCGTCGTCGGCCGCTTCGGTGACCTCGAAGGCGGCAGCCAGGATGGCTTCATCGGTGGGAGTGGTCACCACCACATCGTAATTTCCGGCCGCGGCGCCGGTCAGATCGAAGTTGCAGGTCAGTTCCGCGGGATTGGCCACCACGACATCCGTCGCGGCGATTTCGGCTTTCGCGGGACCGACCAGCTTGACCTGCGTTTCATCGATCACGAAATTCTCGCCTTCGATGGTCACGGCGATGTCGGCATCGTTGGCGCCGGTCGCCGGATCGATCGAGGTCACGCCCGGAATCAAAGCGAGGTATTCGAAGCTGTTCATATAGCTGCTGTTATACCCGTCGATGGCGACCAGATAGCCGCTGCCGTAGCCGTTGCCGAACGTCCGGCGGCCGGTGTTGAGTTGATCGGCCAGAGCCTCCCAGGAACCCTTGGTGTCGTCGTAGTACTCGACCGTGGTCAGATAGCCATACCAACCGCCGCCCAAAGCATAGAACGTGCCGCCGTCCGAGACCAAACCCAAACCGGCTCTCCCGGTATTCAGCGGTGTTCCGGCGGACCAGCTGTCGCCGTCGATATTATAAATATTCACCGTGGCGAGTTCTGTGCCAAACGTGGTAAAACCGCCGGCCACCCAGATTTCGCCGTCCCGGTAGGCCGCCCCACCGTAATACATCCCCGCGGGCATCGCCGTGCCGGCGGACCAGCTATCGCCGTCGATATCGTAAATGAGCGTGTCGGTAAGGCCGTTGGATCCATCGGGTGTGCCGCCGAACGCATACAGATAACCGTCATGGACGGCGCAGCCGACGCCGTTGCGGGCGGAAGTCAACGTGGCGCCCGAAGACCAGCTATCGCCGGCGATGTCGTAAATATAGAGAGTATTGACCGGACTGCCATTGTACCCGCCGACGACAAAGATCTTTTCGCGGTCCGTGGCGACGCAGATGTTGCTGAGTCCAACGGGCATGGTGGCGGCGCTGGTCGACCAAGTGGCGGCGGCGAAATCGTAGATGTGAATCTGGTTGGAAAGGGCTTTTCCTGAATATTCCCCGCCGACCAGATACGCCTTACCGTCGACCACCACCGCTCCCGGACGCGACGCCGCCACCGGAGCATTTGCACCAACCGTAAACGCCGCCTGCGCGGCTACCGCACACACCAAAACCAACAGCACGGAAACAACCAATGCTCTTTTCATCCGTTTTTCCTTTCCTTGCGTAACTATAGAGATTTCCTAGCCAAGTAACGCTATTCCTTTATGAATCAACTTTTTTGGACCTGGCCGACCGTTGCACTTACAGGGAATATAGTACAGCAATTCCAGGAATACAATCTCAGCGGATCAACGGATCAGCAATGGTTATTATATGCCAATAACTAAGTTACGCTTCCGTCAGATGCCGACCGCGCAGGGAGATCAGGAAGCCGTAGAGAAAACCGCCGATGTGCGCGAACCAGGCCACGCCCTGGTCGTTCGACAGCGACGAGAGGATCTGCGTGCCGAACCAGAAACCCAGAAACAACCAGGCCGGCAGCGGCACGATGAAGAAGATGACCAGCGATTTGATTTTCGCGTTGGGAAAGTAAAACAGGTACGCGCCCAGCACGGCGGAGATCGCGCCGGAGGCGCCGACCATCGGGATCGGTGAGCCGAGCGACACGATGATGTGCGCCGCCGCAGCCGCCGCCGCCCCCATCAGGTAAAAACCGAGAAAGCGCCAGGAGCCGAGTTTGTCCTCAACGTTGTCGCCGAAGATCCACAAGAACCACATATTGAACAGCAGGTGCAGCACGCCGCCGTGCAAAAACGCGCTGGTGAACAAGGTGAACAGCGGCCACAACGAACGATCCAGCGGAATGCGGATCACCTCGCGCGGCACACAGGCGAAGCGCAAGCCGTCGGACGGATCGATAAGTTGATAGACGAACACAACGACATTAAGCGCGACCAGGCCGTAGGTGACCATGGGCGTGCGCTTGGTGGGATTCATATCACGCAAGGGAATCATGCGTGATTATGTATCACAATCGCGTCGAATGGCTCAAGCTTCCGTTTCGGCACGCTTTTTCAGGGCTTCGTTCATCGCCCGAAAACCTTCCTGCGTGGCCTCGCCCCAACGCTTGAGCAGCGGACCGGCTAATACGCCAGTGAAGGTTTCGCGTTGGGAAAAACGCACATGATCGGCATCGATCGCCTCGATGGTGAACGCGTGTTCGCCGTCGAAAATGCCGGGAATGCCCAAATGCCCTTTCCAGCGAATTTCCCGCGGGGCGTCGGCTTCGAGCACGGTCGGCTTGATGCGCATCGACTTGCCCTGCGTCGGTTGCAGCGTCGCCTCGATTTTGCCCCCGGGCGCCGCCATGCCGCTGATCTCGCGGATGAACGGATTCCATTGCGGATAAAGGTCGAAGTCGGTGAGGATGCGCCAGACGGTCTGGGCCGACGCATCGATCGTCGTTTCGGTGCGGATCTCTTTCATATTTTTCTCCCTCCCTGCCCTAACCTAATCACCACGCCGGCGGGGGCAAGCGGGAATCGACCTTCCAAGGCGATTGGATAGTTGCTTGGAATTGGGTATAACTGCGTTGCGGGTCAAAGGGAGGTGCTTCATGCGACGGATTTTCTGGGTGATTTTTCTAGCGATGGGACTAGTGTCAAGCGCGTTGGCCGCGCCGACGATTCCACTAGTCGGGGGTGATTTCGCGCCGCCGAACGAGTTCGCCGTCGAGCTGCTGGCTGCCGGCGGACGAGCGCCGCAGCATGTGCTGGTGCAACTGGAGCGTCTGCCCGGCGCCGACGAGCGCGGTGCGCTGTCCGCGGCCGGTTTGACGTTGGTCGCGCCGCTGCCGGGCTACGGTTTTTTCGCCGCGTGGGACGGGCGCGGCGAACCGACGAAAAGCGCGCTGCCTCTCGTGCGCTATTTGGGGCCGGTGGAACCGGCCGACAAGCTCGACGCACGCCTCTACAATGGTAAGTTCGACGCTTTCGCCGTGCGCGAGCAGCGCGTGGCCGTCGAGATCTCCCTGTTCGCCGACGTGCCGCTGAGTGCGGTTCACGAGATCGCCGCCGCCGTCGGGGGCGAGGTGCTCGGCGTTTCAACGCTCTTGCACACCGCGTCCGTCGCCGTGCCGGTCGAGCGTGCCGCCGAAGCCGCCGCCGACGATCGCGTGCAGTTCGTCGCCCAGGTCTCGCCGCCGTGGGGCGCCTTCAACGACCAGGCGCGGGCCAACGTGCAAGCCGAAGCGGTATGGGACGACAACGGGGAATACGGCTGGGACGGCACGGGCGTGGTCGGCTTCATTTACGACGTGGCGATCATCGACGCGGATCACCCCGACCTGCTGGGCAAGGTGCAACAGCTCGATTCGCCCGCCTACACCGACAACCACACCAGCCACGTAACCTGCACCTTCTGCGGCACCGGCGCGCTGGAGGGCGGCGCCTACGCGGGCATCGCGCCGGGCGCGACGGCGGTGATCGGCGCCATCGAAATTTCCGCCGTTTGGTACAACCGCCTGGGCGATCTGGACGAGGATTACACGACCGCCGTGCAGAACTACGACGTCGACCTGTCGTCGAATTCGATCGGCTCGAACGTCACCTGGAACATGTACGACTGCGCGTGGGAAGGCGACTACGAAAACACCGCGCGCGCGATCGACGCGATCAGCTCGGGCTACCTGGGCAAGAACCTGCCGATCTTCTGGGCGGCGGGCAACGAGCGCGGCTTGTGCGCGCAGGGCTGGCCCAACTGCCGCTGCTACAACGAAGCGCATCCGGGCTACTACGTCATTCCGCCGCCGGTGCCGGCGAAGAACGCGGTGACGATCGGAGCGATCAAATCCGACGACAGCAACGTCGCGTATTTCTCCAGTTGGGGTCCGACCGACGACGGGCGCACCAAGCCGACGGTCACCGCCCCGGGCGATCAAGCCGGGCTGGAATTGTCCATCCACTCGTGCACCGCGTGGGGCGGCTACACCGATTACGAAGGCACGTCGATGGCTTGCCCCGCCGCCGCCGGCGTGGGCGCTTTGCTGATGGAAGGACTGCGCAGCCTCGATCAGATCGACCAGCCGCCGGCCGAGCTGCTCAAGGCGCTGATCGTCGCCGGGGCGCAGGATCAGGGCGAACTCGGCCCCGACTTCATGCACGGCTACGGGCGCGTGCGGGCCAACATCAGCGCCGAGCTGGTGCGCCGGGGCGCCTACGTACACGACGCGATCGCGCCCAACGGCGAAAAGCGCTGGTGGACCGAGCCGGAAACGGGCGAGCCGCTGATGGCCGTGCTGGTCTGGAGCGACAGCCCGGCGCAGCCCAACCAGGCGACCCAGTTGGTCAACGACCTGGACCTGCTGGTGCTGGACGCCGACGGCGAGGAACTGTATCCGTACATCCTCGATCCGTCGCAGCCGGAACTGGCCGCGACGACCGGCGAGGATCACCGCAACGTCGAAGAGCAGGTGATCGTCGATGAACCGACCAAGGGCCCGTACACGGTCATCGTGCGCGGCACGTATCTGCCCGAGGGCGAATGGCCCTTCGCGCTGGCCGGCTTCGTGGCGCACGAGTGCGACGAGGACGGCGACGGCTTCGCGGCCGCTCAATGCCAAGGCGACGACTGCCGCGACGATCTGAAGGCGGTCCATCCGGGCACGACGGAAGTCTGCGACGACAACCTCGACAACGATTGCAACGACCTGACCGACGACGCCGATCCGGCCTGCGCCGGAGACGATGACGATCTCACGCCGGACGACGACACGACCGACGACGACACCTCACCGGACGATGACGACAACGACGACGCGGGTGACGATGACGATGATGATGACGGTTGTGGGTGCTAATCGCGATCAAGCGAAACAATTACTCGTTCAGTATCGTTTGATAAGGTTGCGGATTATAATGGTAATATGTTAGCAGGTCGTTTAATGGAGGCTTGGGTAGAGGCGGACCAAACGCCAAGGGGATCAGCTGGTCTCCTTCGATTACCCGCAACGCCTCTTGTGCCATCATATAATAACCCACTGGATGCATATGACAAATATCGACATACAGATTGTTGCCGGTGATGCCGTGAGGGGACAAGGCTTCCGCCCAGGCTTCCAGGTCCACCAGATGAACGCGGTCCAGTTGGGATAATTCACGGATCTTTTGATTACCGCTTCGCCGCGACCGCATTCCCGGGATGAATTCCAAACTGAATAAATAATAGCTTTTGGCCTTGGTGAAATTTTTCATTTTTTCATAACACGAACCGATCAAATACGTGGCGATTCCAACTTCCTCGCTTTGGGCATATTGCTCGATCGCGCCCGACCAATCTCCCTTCATTTCCAGTTCCGAGCCGGTCTGTAAAAAGCGATCTTTCATTTTTTCTTCCAGCGCTTGCACCGGCAAATTTTCTTTGCCGGGCCGGAGATTGATCGGCATGGCGGCAAGCAGGAGTTCGATGTCATGCTTTTGTGTGAGGTCGACAATTTTGCCGATGTTCGCCAAATAATGTTCCTCGATTTCCGCAGCGCCGTGGTCCACTTTCATCGCCTTCAGCGGTCGTCGATCAAGAGTAACTTCCGGCATCAGCTGCCTTTTCAACGCGCGATAGACCACCCAGCGATGCAATTCCTGATTGATAAAATAGCGGGGAGCGAAGCCTTCATTGTTGCCGGTCATTACGAAAATGGCATCCGGATTGAATCGGATAAGTTCCGCGACAACTTCGACAACACGAAAGGAGTTTTGTCCACCCGCTGCAACATTGATGATTTCAATATTGGCCTGAGGGTAGCGATACTTGAGTTCGTCTCGAATCCACTCCGCGATACCACCGAATCGTTTCTTTTGCGATTGCTCCACGATGGGAAAACCCATCGCAAAGGAGGCTCCGGTGACAAACATGCGAAAAGTATTCTCAGGTTTCTCTTTTAAAAAGCGGTTGGACAGAAAGGCTTTATGTTCAATTGAAATTTCCGTGCCTTGCGGGGTATGAATCTCCGTGAGCCAATTGACCGGCGGCGCGGCCACCAGATCGTCGTTTCGTTCGGTTTGGATCAGTCGTTTTTTTTCCAACACATGCATAACCAACGTTGCCGACAACAACGTGATCATCAAAGGAATAAACATAAACGCAATCCGCTTTACTTTCATGAACAACCTTTATTGCTCTTACCACAATTTTCAATTTTTATGATTGGGGCAGAATCATCTCGATGAGCATCTGGCCGACTTCGCGCCCGGCGTCGTCGCGGGCGGGCACGTGGATGAACGAGGGTGACGCGTCCAATTGTTGGGTGAAGAAAAACAATTCGTCGGACAAGCCCGGGCGCAGCACGCGGCCGCTGATCTGCAAAATCACTTTCTGCTCGGTCCCCTCGCCCGTCGCGGCGGGCACGAGTGCATACACCGGGTAGACGTTCAATTCGACCGCGCCTTGTTCCGGCGGGCGTTGGTCGGTGGCGTCGGTGCGGATCGTCGCCCCAAAACGCTTGTTCACCCAGCCGACGCCGGCGGGCGCTCGCAGTTCGAACTCGCCGATCTGCGCGACCGTTTCCTTGCGATGGAGCATCACCGGCGGCGCACCGGGAATCAGCGAGAGGCGGATGAACACGGCGACGTTCTTGCCCGCCGTGCGCGCGAAGGGCGGCTCGATCGGCGGCGCGGGTTTGTCGACGCGCTCGAGTTCGCCCGCCTGCGCGGCCAGGCGCATCTCCAGCGCCTTTTTGAACAACGCGCCGCCGCGGCCGATCTCGCGTAGCGCGGCTTGTTGCCGGCTGGGCGATCCGGGCGGCGTTTCCAGCACGCCGTTGCCGTCGGCGTCGAGGTAGCCCGCGGCCGAGCCGTCGGGCTGAAACAGGTAGACGCGATCGGCGCGGCCGTCGCGGTCGGTGTCGATTTCCACGCGGGTGTACATCGCGCCGGCGAGGAACACGGCGACTTCGGGCGCGCCGTCGCCGTCGGCGTCGAGCAGTTCCCAGGCGGCCGGTTCGCCGCCGCCGCGCCAGAGCACCGCGCCGTCGGGCGCGCGCCAGGCAACCGCGCCGGACTCGGCCCCGGCGGTCGTCGCCAGCAGGCACAGCACTATGATCATCAGCCGAATGCGCACGATTTCTCTCCACGGGTTTGCGCGATGATACCAGCCGCGCGAAAGGTCGATCAACCGCCTGCCGACGGGCCGGTTTCGCGGCGTTGCGCGATTCGCTACAATTCGCGGATAGATTATCGCAAGGAACGACGATGCGCTATTGGGTTTGCGGATTGCTGCTGAGTTTGACGCTCGCCGGCGCCTTCGCCTGCTCGGACGGCCCGGCCGACGAGGAGGACGAAAACGGCGACGGCGGCGATTTCGACGACGTGGACGAGGCCGCCTGTGCCTGCGAGGAAACGTGCCTGCTCGCCGAGTTCGACTGCGCGGCGACGTGCACCGGATTCGACGCCGCCTGCGTCGACCAGTGCCGCGCCGATTACACCGCCGGCGCGCTGGCATGCGGCGGGTGCATCGCGGCGTTCAACGACTGTTGCGCCGCGAGCGGCGGCGACGAGGGCAAGTTGGGCGCGTGCGAAGACCTGCTCGTCGACTGTCAGGCGCAGGCGTGCAGCTGGCAGCAGGCGTGCCTGGACGCGTGCAACGCCGACGCCGACGCATGCGGCGCGGTCTGCGGCGATGACTGGGACTGCTACGCCGCGTGTCTGGGCGAAACCAAGAGCTGCTACGCCGCGTGCATCTGAAGGAGGATCATGCCCACGCTCGACGCCGCGCAACTGGCCGAACGCGCCCGCAATGCGCAAGAGCGTCTGCGCGCCTGCGACCTGTGCCCGCGCGGTTGCGGGGTCGATCGCACCAAAGGCGAATTGGGCTTTTGCCGCGTCGGGGCGCGGGCGATCGTCGCCTCGTACGGCCCGCACTTCGGCGAGGAACGACCGCTGGTCGGCCGGCACGGCAGCGGCACGGTCTTTTTTTCCGGCTGCAACCTCGCCTGCGAATTCTGCCAGAACGAGGACATCAGCCACGGCCTGGCCGGCGGCGAAACGACGAGCGAGGAACTGGCCGCGATCTTTTTGACGATCCAGCGCAACGGCTGCCACAACCTGAATCTGGTGACGCCCACGCACGTCGTGCCGCAATGGCTGGACGCGCTGGCGCTGGCGCGCGCGCACGGTTTCGACCTGCCGGTGGTGTACAACACCGGCGGTTACGACCGCGTCGACACGCTGCAACTGCTCGACGGCGCGGTGGACATTTACCTGCCCGATTACAAGTTCACCGACGAGGCCGTCGCCGCGCGGCTGGCGCACGCGCCGGATTATCCGACCGTCGCGCAGGCGGCGCTGCGTGAAATGCACCGTCAGACGGGCGATCTGGAAATCGACGCAACCGGCGTCGCGCAACGCGGTCTGCTGGTGCGCCACCTGGTGATGCCCAACGATCTGGCCGGGTCGCGCGCGGCGATGCGTTTTCTGGCACGCGAGATAAGCGCTTCCACCTACGTGAACATCATGGGGCAGTATCATCCGTGCCATCACGCGCATCGGTATGAAAATCTGCGCCGGCGACCGACGGTCGAGGAAATGCAGGTCGCCGACGACGCCGCGCGCGAGTTCGGCTTGACGCGCTTGGACCGACGATGAACGGGGCGCGGCGCTGGATTTGGCTGGCTGGAGCGATGATCATCGCCGCGTTCCTGCTGCGTTTGCCGCTGCTGTCGGTCCCGCTGGAGCGCGACGAGGGCGGCTACGCGTACATGGCCGAGCGCATGCACCAGGGCGACGCGCTGTACCGTGACCTGGTCGAAACCAAACCGCCCGGCGTTTTTTACGCCTATTGGCTGCTGCTGCTCGGCGGACGCTCCGTGCCTTACCTGCGCTTGATGTTCGCGCTGACCGCGACGCTGACCGCCGTGTTGTTCGCGCTGTTCGCGGTGCGGAAATTCGGAACGCGCGCCGGGTCGTTGAGCGCGGCGCTGCTGGCCCCGACGATGGCCGCGCCGGCGTACTTCGGTTTTACCGGCAACGCCGAGATGTTCATGGTGCCGTTGACCGTCGGCGCGCTGTGGCTGCTGACCCGCAGCGAAGACGGCGCGTGGAAAACCGATCTGCTCGCCGGCGTGTTGTTCGCGCTGGCCGCATTGACCAAGCCGGTGGCGCTGGCGGAAGGATTGGCCGTCGCGGCGCTGATTTTACTGCGGCCCATCCCGATCAAACGCCGGCTGATCGGGCTGCTGGCGGCGGGCGCCGGTTTCGTCGCAACTCAGGGAATCGTACTGGCGCTATTCGCGCTCCAAGGCACGGTCGGCGATTACCTGTACTGGGCGTACAGGTACAACCTCGACTACACGACGGCGCTGTCGACCCTCGACCGGTTGCGCGCCTTCGCCTACCAGGCGCTCAAACGCGGGATGCTGGTGCGCGACTGGCCGCTGCTTATCCTGATGATCGGGGCGCTGATTTCCCTGGCGCGCCGGCGCGAACGGTGGACGGATTTGACCTTCGTGCTGCTGTGGCTGATCGGCGCAGGGATCGGCACGGCGGCATCGGGGCGCTTCACGCCCCATTACTTCATTCAGTTCCTGCCGCCGTTGTGTTTGGCGGCTGGGATCGGGCTGGATCGCCTGCTGAGTCGCATCGAAGCGGCCAATGCTTCGCCGGTATTGCGCCATGGGCTTATCGTCGCGGTGCTCGTGTTGGCCTTGGTATATCCGACGCTGACCCAGGCAACGCTTTTCGCCGCCGGACCGCAGTTGTCGCGGATCATGTACGGGCTCAATCCGTTCATGGAAGGCGAGGAGATCGGCCGCTACCTGCGCGATCACACGCAACCGGACGAAACGATTTTCATCGCCGGCACCGAGGGGCAGTTCCTCTACCATGCGCAGCGCAAGAGTGCGACGAAGTTCGTGTTCACTTACCCGCTGGGCACGACGCATCCGCGCGCCCGGCAGTGGCAACGGGAAGTGTTGACCGAAGTCGAGAACAACCGGCCGCGCTATATCGTGATCGTGCGCCTGGGCTCATCGATGCTTCTTGAGAAGAATGCGCCACGATTGCTGCTGGAGGAGCTCGAACGGATCGTCGGCGCGGAGGAATTTATGCGCGAGGCCGCGCTGATCGCCACTTCGCCGACCGAGACACGGCTGGCGACCGGCGATATTCCGCCGCAGGCCCCGGTGATTCTGGATTTGTACCGCCGGCGCGATTGATACGGATTTTTCTTTGACAAATCCCGCCAAGAGCATAAGTATTAAGCAGCCAATAAACAAAGCTGGGATCGTTTACCAAGGGAGTACAAACAATGGTTGGTTACAAGGATTTGGGGCTGGTCAACACCAGAGATATGTTCGCCAAGGCGATGGCCGGGAAGTATGCGATTCCGGCGTATAATTTCAACAATCTTGAGCAGTTGCAGGCAATTATCATCGGCTGCGCGCAGACGAACTCGCCGGTGATTTTGCAGGTCAGCAGCGGCGCGCGCAAGTACGCGAACCAGACGTTGCTGCGCTACATGGCGCAGGGCGCGGTGCAGTTGGCGCGCGAACTGGGCAGCAACATTCCGATCACCTTGCACCTGGATCACGGCGACACCTTCGAGCTGTGCGTGAGTTGCATCGAAACCGGCTTCAGCTCGGTGATGATCGACGGTTCGGCGCATTCCTACGAGGACAACATCGCGCTGACCAAGAAGGTCGTCGAATACGCGCACAAGCACGACGTGACCGTCGAGGGCGAGTTGGGCGTGCTGGCGGGCATCGAAGACGAGGTGTCGCACGAGGTCAGCCACTACACCAAGCCCGAAGAGGTCGAGGATTTCGTGAAACGCACCGGCGTGGATTCGCTGGCGATTTCGATCGGCACGAGCCACGGCGCGTTTAAATTCAAGGTGGGCCCGGGCCAGAGCGTGCCGCCGTTGCGTTTCGATATTCTCGAAGAGGTCGAACGGCGCATTCCGGGCTTCCCGATCGTGCTGCACGGCGCGTCGAGCGTCGTGCCCAAGTATGTTGAGCTGATTAATAAATTTGGCGGCGGCTTGGAAGGCGCGGTGGGCGTGCCCGAGGAGCAACTGCGCCAGGCGGCGACCTCGGCGGTGTGCAAGATCAACATCGACTCCGACGGGCGGCTGGCGATGACGGCGAAGATCCGCGAAGTGCTGTACACCAAACCCAAGGAGTTCGACCCGCGCAAGTACTTGGGGCCGGCGCGCGACGAGTTGATCGAGTTGATCAAGCACAAGAACATCAACGTGCTGGGCAGCGCCAATCGCGCCTAGGCATCGTCCATATTATTAAAAGACAAACCGCCCGGGTGATGGTCCGGGCGGTTTTATTTAAACGCGTGACCGCTCATGGTCATCGAGCGTTTGCCGAATGATTGTAAGCAGATCGAACTGACTGAAGGGCTTGGGCAGCACCTTCATACCCGGTTCGACCACCCCTTGGCTGGTCAGCGCATTTTCGGC
>DAINPV010000105.1:0-11257 GCA_036743315.1 bacterium
AAGACTCCGGGCTGCGCGGAGAGTAACTCGTGAAGGAATCGGGCCGCGAACGCCGGATATCGATGCTGCTGCTCGCGCCCAGCTTTCTGCTGGTGCTGCTGTTCGTGTATGGCTTCATCTCCTGGAGCGGCTACATCTCGATGTCCGCGTGGCGCGGCCTGGTGCCCGATTACACCTTCGTCGGCCTGAAACAATACGCGAGCCTGTTGCAGCAGCCGCGCTTTATTCGGGACCTGATCAACACCGGTCTGTTCACCGCCCTGTTTCTCGTCGGCAACCTCTTCTTCGGCTTGCTGCTGGCCGTGTTGCTCGACCGGAAACTGCGCGGCGAAACCTTCTTCCGCAATCTGTTCCTGTTCCCGATGTCGATCTCGTTCGTCGTCACCGGCACGATCTGGGTGTGGGTGTTCAATCCCTCCAGCGGCCTGAACGTTTTCTTCGGCGCGCTGGGCTTCGACACTTCCAATTGGCTCTGGATCGTCGATAAACGCATGGCCCTGTTCTGCGTCGTCATGGCCGCCGTCTGGCAGATGACCGGCTTCACCATGGCGCAGTACCTGGCCGGCCTGCGCGGCGTCTCCGACGACATCCGCGAGGCCGCGCGCATCGACGGCGCCAGCGAAACGCGGATCTTCACCCACATCCTGTTGCCGCAATTGCTGCCGGTGACCGTGGGCGCGATCGTCATCCTCGGACACATTTCGCTGAAGATCTTCGATTTGATCTTCGTCATGACCGGCGGCGGCCCGGCGCAGCGCACCGACGTGCCGGGCATCTTCATGTTCGAAACGACCTTCCGCGGCGACTTTTTCGCCCGCGGCGCGGCCATCGGCATCTTCATGTTGCTGATGGTCGCGGTGTTGATCGTGCCCTACCTCGTCTACAGCCACCGGATGGACAAATGAACGCGCGTCGCGTGCTTTCGCAAATCGTCCTCTACGCGCTGTTGATCGCTTTCGCGCTGTTTTTCATCATGCCGCTGTACGTGATGATCGTCACTTCGCTCAAGAGCCTGACCGAAGCCCAGACGACCAGCATGTGGGCCTGGCCGCAGGCGTTGACCTTCAGCGCCTACGCCGAGGCGGGCGGCAAGCTCGGGCGCGGCATCCTCAACAGCCTGCTGCTGACCATCCCGGCGACGCTGCTGTCGTCGCTGGTCGGTTCCCTCAATGGCTATTGCCTGTCGAAATGGAAGTTCCGCGGCAGCGACCTGCTGTTTACCTTCGTGCTGTTCGGCATGTTCATCCCCTATCAGTCGGTGCTCATCCCCCTGGTCGGCTTTCTGCAGAAAATCGGCCTGTACAACTCGATCCCCGGCCTGGTGTTCGTGCACGTGATTTACGGCGTGCCGATCACTACGCTGATCTTCCGCAACTACTACGCGACCATCCCCAACGAGATGATCGAAGCCAGCCGCATCGACGGCGCGGGGCTGCTGCGCACTTACTGGTACGTCTTCTTGCCCATCAGCCTGCCCAGCTTCGTCGTCGTGGCCATCTGGCAGTTCACCAACATCTGGAACGAATTCCTCTTCGCCGTCACCTTGACCAACAACCCCGCCTCGCAGCCGGTAACCGTCGCCTTGCAGAACCTCACCGGCTCGATGATCAGCCAGTGGAACGTGCAGATGGCCGGTGCACTCATCGCCTCGTTGCCCACGTTGATCGTCTACATCCTGTTGGGCCGGTATTTCATCGGCGGGATGATGGCCGGGTCGGTCAAAGGCTGATTGAGTGCCGAAATCCGCTTGACTTTCCGTATTTTCGCTTTACCCTACTATTCAAGTGGTCTTTGCGTTGTTTTACGCAGTCAAGCGGGATGAAAATGAAAGCGGCTATCTTTTCGAAACGTTGCGCTCTTCTTGCCCCCCAGAACGGCGACCGTCGCCTCATCCGGCGATGTCGTTGACGCCGCACGGTCCGCTTCTCCTCTGTAAAATTTGGCATAAGGAATTGTATCATGAGCAAAATCGCTGAAAATATTACGCAATTGGTCGGCGGCACGCCTCTGGTGCGCTTGCAGAAACTCTCCGCCGGTCTGCCGGGCCAGGTCGTGTTGAAACTCGAATATTACAACCCCATGTCCAGCATCAAGGACCGCATCGCCCTTTCGATGATCGAAGCCGCCGAAAAAAACGGCACATTGACCAAGGATTCGGTCATCGTCGAACCGACCAGCGGCAACACGGGCATCGGCCTGGCCTTCATCTGCGCCCAGCGCGGCTACCAATTGATTTTAACCATGCCCGACACCATGTCGGTCGAGCGGCGCAAGTTGCTGAAGGTCTTCGGTGCGCAACTGGTGTTGACCCCCGGTAGCCAAGGCATGCCCGGCGCCATCGCCAAGGCGGAGGAAATCGTCAAAGAAAATCCCCGGGCGATCAGCCTGCGGCAGTTCGACAACCCGGCCAATCCGCAGATCCACCGCGTGACCACCGCCGAGGAAATCTGGAACGACACCGACGGCGCGATCGACATTCTCGTGGCCGGCGTGGGCACCGGCGGCACGATCACCGGCATCGGCGATACGCTTAAAAAGCGCAAACCGTCGTTCAAGGCGATCGCCGTCGAGCCGGCGGGCAGCCCGGTGCTCTCGGGCGGCAAGCCGGGACCGCACAAGCTGCAGGGCATCGGCGCGGGCTTCGTGCCGCAGGTGCTCGACGCCTCGGTCATCGACGAAATCGTCCAGGTCAAAGAGGCCGACGCCGGCGACACCGCCCGCCGCCTGGCCAAGGAGGAAGGCATTCTGGTCGGCATCTCCTCCGGCGCCGCCGTCTGGGCCGCGTTGCAGGTGGCCGCCCGCGCCGCCAACAAGGACAAGCTGATCGTGGTCGTCATTCCCAGCAGCGGCGAGCGCTACCTGAGCACCTGGTTGTTCGAGGACCTCGATGCCTGACGCCAAACCGCCGCTGGATCTGTCGGCCGTCGTCCACGCCATTTGCGATACCAACGACCGGCTGGCCAAGCAACTCAGCCGCCGCAACGGGCATCCCCTGCCGTCGCGCGACAAGCTGATCGACATCGTCGAGCGCCTCAAGGCCGTGCTGTTTCCCGGCTACTTCGGCCTGTCGGAGATGTCGGCCGACAACGTGCGCTTTCACATCGGCGCGCTGCTCGATTCCATCCGCCGCGATCTGCGCGAGCAGATCAAACGCGGCCTGTGCTTCGCCTGCGCCGAGCCGACCGGCGAAAAATGCCCGTCTTGCGAGCAAGACGCGCAGCAATACACCGACGCCTTTCTCGCCCGCCTCAGCGAGATCCGCCACCTGTTGGGAACCGACGTGCAGGCGGCCTATGAAGGCGATCCGGCCGCCACCAGCCCCGACGAAGCGATCTTCTGTTACCCCGGCGTGCAGGCGATCACCTACCACCGCCTCGCGCACGAACTGCACCGCCTCGCCGTGCCGCTGATCCCGCGCATCATCAGCGAGCACGCGCACAGCGTGACCGGCATCGACATCCACCCCGGCGCGACGATCGGCGAACGCTTCTTCATCGATCACGGCACCGGCGTGGTCATCGGCGAAACCTGCGTCATCGGCCGCAACGTGCGCCTGTACCAGGGCGTCACGCTGGGCGCGAAGAGTTTCCCGCTCGACGACGAGGGCAAGCCGATCAAGGGCATTGCGCGCCACCCGCTCGTCGAAGACGACGTGATCGTCTACTCGGGCGCGACGATCCTGGGCCGCGTCACCCTCGGCCGGGGCAGCGTGATCGGCGGCAACGTCTGGCTCACCGAATCGGTGCCGCCCGGCAGCCGCGTCACCCAAGTCCAGGCCGCCGAGGAACGCTTCGAAAACGGCGGCGGCATTTAAACGGCGGCTTGCATCGCGAGCCGAACGTCTTTAAATAGTTAATCAACATCGCTTCGGAGGTCGGCATGTCCGCTCGCTCGCGTCATTTGCTTTTCGTGACGATCCTCGTGCTCTCGCTTGCGCTCTCGGCCTGCGCCATTCGGCAGGATCTGCGCCACGAGCCCTCGCCGTTCGACGCGGCATCGATCTCCCCGGCAGTGGACGAGCCGCCGCACTCCGCCGAGTTCCTCTTCGGCGCGGCGCGGCTGGACATCTCGCCGACCGAGTCGATCCCCCTGGGCGGCTACGGCGTCTATTTCGGTTCGATGAAAAACACGCGCCTGAGCCGGGGCACGCACGACCCGCTTTACGCGACCGCCTTCTTCCTGCTCAAAGGCAAACAAGCGCTGGTGCTCATCGAGACCGATCTGGTCGGACTGTTCGGCGGCGACATCGATCCGATCCGCGACGCGGTGGCGGCCAAGCTGAAGATCGACCGCAACGGCGTGATCGTCGCCTCGACCCATACCCACCACGGCCCCGACACGGTCGGCCTGTGGGGCACGGCGATTCCCGCCAACTCCGGCCGCAGCGAAGCGTACATGAACAAGGTCAAGCGGACCGCCGTGGAAGCCGCCTGGCAAGCGTTTCAGAATCGAAAACCGGCGCGCGTGTTTTACGCTCTCGGCGAGGAAAACGAACTGCACTACAACATCCATGAAGGCCAATGGCCCGACCGCAACCTCGACGGACGCATCACCCTCTTGAAGTTTGTCGGCCGCGACGGCGCTACGCTGGGCACCTTGACCAACTGGGCCTGTCACCCGACGACGGAGGATCACCCCAACCAGTTGGCGTCCGCCGATTGGGTCGGTCGTTTCTATCAACGTCTGGAGCAGGCCGGCGGAGTGCCCATGTTCGTCAACGGCTCGGTCGGCGCGTCGGTGCAGCCCTCGATCCACTGGCGCGACAAAAATATCGGCCCGGAAGGCTCGGGCCAGAATTTTGAATGGGCGACGAAGTTCGGCGACGTGCTGGCCGATAAAACCATGGCCCTGCTCGACGACCGGATGATCGAAGTCAAATTCGACGACATCGAAATTCAATCGCGCGACATCGTCGTGCATGCGCAAAATTTCATCTACCGCTTTGCCAAGGTCATGGGCCTGCTGAGCATGGATTACCCGCTGGAAGGCCAGGGCTATCCCGTGCAGATCACCGCCGTGAAAATGGGCCCGCTGCGCCTCGCCACCCTGCCCGGCGAAATGTCGCCGCATCTGGGACTGCAAATCCGCCAGGCCGTAGGCGGCGACGCGCAGGTGTTGATCGGACTGGGCAACGAATGGCTCGGTTATATTCTGGACCGGGAGCAATACGCCGACGACGGTTTCGCCTACGAAAAAATGTTGTGCATCTCGCCCGAGTTCGGCGAGGATATCGTCGCGGCCTATCGCACGATCCGCTTCTGATCGTCGTAACTTTTTATTGTTTTTCAACGCAATTGCCCTTGAGCCCCGCCGGCGATCCGTGATAATTGTATGCAAATTAATATATTCGGGGCGCACTAACGTCGAGGAGTGCTTCATGACCGCTATCAAATCCCGCGGCACCGTTCTTTCCTTGTTGCTGGCCTTGATGCTGCTGACCTTCGCCACCGCCTGTGTGGAAATCGAAACCGATCCGGAACCGCCGTATCCGATCAAGGATCGCGACTACTCGTATCCGGAGCAGGGCGAACCGACGCCGCCCTGGGAGGAACCCGGCCAATACCCGGTGGTGAAAATCACCGCCCCGGCCGACGGCGAATTCTTCCCGGCGGGCGCGGTGACCGTCACCGGCACCTACCAGGGACCGGCGCTGTCGTCGCTGACGATCAACGGCCGCACGATCGCGCTCAACGGCGCGAACTTCTCCGCCGAAGTCACGCTCTTTGCAGATGATCTCGCCGCCGCGATCGTCGTCACCGCGACCACGGCCGACGACATCGTCGCCGCCGATCGCGTGACCGTGTTTCAGGGCACGGCGCAGGCGTTGACCGAACGGGTGGAAAACGCGCTGCTGGTCGACCTGGAAAATCGCGGTCTCGCCGCGATCTCCGGCGTGCTCTCGACCGCGCTGGATGGGCTGGACATCGCCGGCCTGCTCGCCCCCGAAGTCGCCGCCGATCCGCAGCTTAAAGCATTGGTTGAAATCGAAGAAGCCGTGCTGGGCAACATCGATATCAACCTGGCCAGCGTGCCCGACGCGTTGAACCTGACGCTGCTGGGCAACGACGTGTACCTTAAAATGTCGCTGCTGGGCTTCCTCGACATCGAGTTGACGATCAACGGGCTCTACGCCGACCTGTTGGCCAACCTGAGCGTCGACAGCGAAAACAACCTCGTGTTCGACATCACCGAAGGCGACTTCGCCATCGGCGATTTCGAGATCGCTTCGCCGCTGATTCCCGAAGGTCTCGCCGGCACGATCGGCACGGTCGTCGAGTTGCTCTCGCCGCTGCTGTACGACCTGCTGCTCAACAATTTGATCGTCGACGAAATCAACGGCCTGCTCGACGGCCTGTCCCTGGCCATCGACATTCCGCCGTTCTCCTACGAGTTCATTCCCACGACCGCCGAGTACGCCGACCGGAATATGGTCCTGGGTCTGGATACGCTGATATCCGCCGCGGCCAAGCTGCCGACCGACTTCCAGCCCGACGGCTTCCTGGTCACCGATTCCGACCGGCCGGAGTTCGCCGAGTTCGCGCCCAACCAAGCGCCTTACGGCATCGCCCTGGCCCTCAACGACGACATGCTCAATCAGTTGCTCTACCTGGTCGCCGCTTCCGGCACGCTCGACTTCACCGTCGAGGAGGATTTCCTGGACGCCGAACTGCTCTCGCTGATCTTCTGGTCCTTCGAAAACGTGCCCGACGACATGAACGTCTATCTCGAATTCGCCCCGTCCGTCGCCCCGATCACCATCGGCGATCCGGTGACGGCGCAGTTGCACATCCCGGCCTACACGATGCGCGTAATGGTCGACCGCGGCGCCCTGGGCCCGTGGGAAGCGATGAGCTTCGCCATCGACGTGAGCGTGCCGCTGGATATCATCCGCCTCACCGACAACGCCATCAGCCTGGGCCTGGGCGAGATCGGCTTCGACCTGCGCGCGTTGCACAACGCGGTCGGGCAGGCCAACATCGCCAACCTCAACCGCCTGATGGAAGAACTGCTCGGCGACCTGCTGCCCGAACTGCTCGGCGGCCTGTCGAACATGGAAATCACCCTGCCCCCGTTGCTGGGCGTCACCGCCGACATCGCCGACATCGCCGGCATCGGCCCGTCCAACGATTTCGTGGGCATCTTCCTGGATCTGCAATTTCTGTAAGATGTGCTTCGCACCGACCAAGGCGGGGGCTGCGGCTCTCGCCTTTTTTATTGTCCGACGCGGAAAACGATCGTCGAATCGTCGCGACGTTGCGGCGCGCCGAACGTCTGCTCGCACCACGTTGCGAGCAGGTCGCGCTGACCGCCGGGCGCGTCGAACGGATGCAGCGCCACCGCGACGATTTCCAAATCGCGCAGTTGTTTTTTCAATTCCGCCGGCGCCACGTTTGCCAGGCCGACCCAGTCGATCGGTTCGTGGTTGAGCGGCGTCAGCGACGGTGCGGCTGCCAAAATCTCACCCGGCAAACCGCGCGGCGCGCCGGGCTCGGGATTCCCGCTCACTACGCGGCGCCGGTGCGCGGTTTGGTAGTAGCGATAACGCGCGTTGACCGCCGCCGTGCGCGAAATCGGCAGCTCCAGCACCGCGCCCTCGCCGATCTCGTGCAGCGCGCCGTAGGCGTCGGGCACGGCCGTCTTGAAGGCCGGATTGGGCAAATGGAAAAACGAAACGGCCAGTCCCAGCAACACGAAGATGCTGATCATCTTGCCTTCGTCGTTGGGCCGCACTTTCTCGAGATATTCCGCCGCCGCGCGGATCGTCTGCGCCGCCGGCACGGCCAGGCACAGGTGCGCCAGCGCGGCAAACGGCAGCGGATTGTCGGCCGCCACCAACGCAAACGGCCCGGGGATCGCCGTGGCGCGGCCCCACACGGTCAGGCGCTCGCCCCAGGAAAAGGTGAACAACACCGCCGCGCTCGCCCACCAGAACGCCGCGTCCCGGGGCCGGCGCACCAAGCCGATCGCCGCGACGATCAGCAGGAAATACGGCACGGTATCCGCGTAGGTGCGCGGCACAAACGCGAGTTCCAGCACATCCAGCCCGGCGGCCGACTCGCGAAACATCTCCGGATCCATCATAACCATCGCATTGAAAAAACCGACCAGCGCCAGCGCGCCGATGACGAACAGGAACGTGCGCGTCGCTTCGCGTTGTTTGTCCACCCAGCGCGTCCAGGCCGCGGCGGCTAAGGCGAAAAGCAACAGCGCCCAACCGAACGCGACCTGCCACAGGAAGGCGAACAGCAACGCCGCGAAAGCGGTCAAATGCGTTTTGGTCGACGGTTGATCGCACAGGCGCACGACCGCCCACGCGCCCAACGACAGCACGAACACCCCCGCCGTTTCCAGTTCGCCGGCCGCCACCCGCGATAAAACAAAGGTGGAAAAGGCAAACGCCATTCCCGTCGCCAGCGCCGGTCCGTGATCGCCGGCCACCGCGCGCAAAAACAGATAAGCGCACAAGCCGTTGAGAAACAGCGTCAGGAGCAGAAATAAATTTACCGCCGCCGGGGGACCGAAATGACGCGTTACCGGTGTTAATACCAATGGCAACACAATCGAGGGAATGACATGTCGACTGTTGGACTCCATGGTGAACAATTTCCGAAACGGCAGATCGAGCGTCTGGTCGCCGCTCAGCGCCGTCGGCGCGGCCCACATCCGCCACAAATTCGCGAAAGCGGGTCCGTTTACCTCGCCCACGGCCACCGTATCGAAGTAGTAGACCGCCGGCACGCTGAACAGCGCCGTGGCCACGATCAGAAACAACAATGTGACGATCCAGTTACGCATTCACCCTCGATTGCGGTTGAAATTTTTATGGTTCGTGAAATGATAGCGATGCTTGAAAACATATCAAGTCGGTTCGTAACAACTCAACAAAAGAAAAAGGGAGTACATCAATGAAACGAGTGCTGCTGGTCCTGGTGGCGATGATGCTTTTCTTCAGCGCCTGCTCGTACATCCAAAAAGAAGCCATTCCCGAAGGTTTGTATACCGCTCCGCAGATGAAAGCCGATCAGTTGCAGCGTGGCGATCACGTGATTCTCACCCGTTACGGCTTCCGGCTGTTCACGATTCCCATCAGCCTGCCGCAACCCAACACCATGATCAACACGGCGATTCAGGACAATCAGGGCAAGGGCATCACCAACCTCGACGTCGAATTCTCCGAATTCAACATCCTGATTTTCCAGATTCCCAAAATCCGCATCGAAGGCGATATCGTAAAGTAGGAGGCGATCATGCGTAAATCGATTCTGCTGCTGATTGCCCTGGCGCTGCTGCTGGGCGGTTGTTCCTACATCTCGAAGGAAGCCGTGCCTACGCACCTGTACGCCCGGGCGGATTTGCAACGTGAAGGCGCGCAGACCGATCAGGTCGTTACCGCCACCCGTTACGGCGTGCGGTTGTTCACCATCCCTCTGACCGTCCCCCAACCCAACGAGATGGTCGACGAACTGGTGCGCACCAACAACGCTAAAGGGATCGCCGATCTGGATGTCGAGATGAGCGAACTGTTCTCGCCGTTCATGGTGGCTCCGGCCAACCCCTGGGCCACGGTGATCGGCTTGATCATCCAGATACCCAAAGTTAAGGTCACCGGACGCGTCGTTCGTTAAAAAACTAGAAAAGACTTGACGAAACGGGGCGTTATCTGGTAGCCGTAGGGAAGGTCGATGGGCCTTTCCGGAGGGAGTCAATGAAGAAAGTCGCTTTGTTGGTTGTGATCGTGTTCGTGTTGTCTGTTGCCGCGGGGGCCGTGGCGGACAGCGGCACCCAGACAATCAATATTTTGATCAGCAAAATCCTCAAAAATTACGCGATGAAAACCGACTTCGGCAACGTTTATTTTAATATGGGCGACTTGCGGAAGCTGGTCGATTCGGCGGCGAAACTGCGCCCGATCAACCTGGGCAACTTCGTCACCGATCAAAACAACGTGGTGAAAATTCAGGCGCTCGGCTACGACAAAGGCGTGGTGACCATGTTGGTCACTTCCCTGGGCGCGGCGAATTAAAATAGTCCGTTTTCATCCGCTCATGAAGAATGCATACGGCAGCCCTGTCCCGGGCTGCCGTTTTCATTGAGGCGTCAGACGAAACACCGCCGCGCTTTGCGCCGGAACCCGCGCCGTCCAGCGACCCAGCGCGTCGCGTTCCAGTTCGGCCGGCGCGCCGAAAATCCGCTCGATCCGCACGTTCTCGTCGAATGCCGCGGCCAGTTCGTAATCGGTGAAGCGCAACGTCGCGGACAACAGATCCCACGCGAACAGCGCGACGATCCGTTCCTCGCCGTTCGCCCGCACCCAGATGCGCGCCGGGTTCGACGCCACCAGCGCCACGTCGAACGCGGGCGTGGCGATCGGCCAGAGCACCGCGCGCTCCAGCAGATCGATCGCCCAGAAACGCCCGCCCCGGCCGCGCAGATTCTCCGCCGCGTCCGAGGTCAGCAGTTGCTTGCGCGCTTCGTTCAGCGTCAGCAGGCTGTCGCCCAGCAGGTTGCTGGATCCGCCCAGGTAATTGGCCGCCACCGCCGCTTCCGCGTGCGAGTCCATCAGCGGCCGACGCACGCACAGGTTGTCCGGATCGACCGCGTACCACACACCGTCGACCGTCGCGCGCACGCTGTGGTAGCGCGCCAGATTGGCCGTCAGCGTGTGCAACGGCACGCCGGGGAACGACCCGGTCACGTCCGACGAATCGCGCGCCGCGTGGAAATAGCCCAGGCTCGGCAGCCACACCTGCCCGCTGGCCAGCAGGAACGCGTCGCCGGCCGCTTCGCGCAACGCCCGCATCGCGCGATGATACGCCTCCATCGTCGTCGCGCCGTCCGCGCGCACGCCCTCGTAGGCGCCGACGAAGAGAAAATCGAACTTAAAATATTCGAAGCCGTCGGCGGCCTTCGCCGCGATCGCCTCCCGCACGTGCGCCTCGGCCGCGGGCACGGTGATGTCCAGCACGTAGAATTTGTTGCTGTTGAGCAGGTCGTCGAACTTCACCGGCCGCCCGGCGGCGTCGTACAAAAACCACTCCGGATGATCGGCGAACAGATTGCTGCGCACGTCGACCATCAGCGGCGCCATCCACAGCCCGGGCGTCATGCCCAGGTCGCGGATGTCTTGCGCCACCGGCGCCAGCCCCTCCGGGAAGCCCTCCGTGTAGCTGTCCCACTCGCCGAACAGCGTTTCGTAGCCGTCGTCGATCTGGCACAGCAGCGGCTCCTCGTCCGGATAAAGCGCGCGCATCGCCGC
>DAINPV010000106.1:0-11219 GCA_036743315.1 bacterium
ATGCCGTCGTCGTTCCGGCCCGGGCCGCGTACTCCCACTCCGCTTCCGTCGGCAATCGGTACCCCTCGCAATCGTAAACAGACGTCACGCCGTTCAAGGCGAGCGTTGCCATAAAGATCCCGCCTTGCGTCGTGTTCATGCAACCCAGGTAGTTCGCGCCGACGTTCGTCGCGTCATTACAAATCACGTTGGAAAGCACGTAGCACGCGTCGTAACCCGCATCCGCGGATCGCTCGTTCGCATAGGCAACCGTGTCGTACCAAGTCACAGAATCCACCGGGCAATCGTCACCGCAGTCCGCGCCACCGCCATTCGGGCCGAAGTAACTCGGATTCCAGCCCATCAGCGACGTGAACTCGCCCTGCGTCGTTTCGTATATGCTCATCTCGAAGTCGTTCGTCAGCGTCACCGTGTGCTGCGTTTCATCGCCCAACCGCCCCAATTCACCCTCCGGGCTGCCCATGGTGAAGGTCCCGTTATAGACATGTTCAAAACCCGGGGTCAGCTCCAGGGTCCGCACCACGCGGAAGCCCAGGCCGAAGCTGCGGAGGTCGGGTTCGTAGTAGTTGCGATACGCCGAACGGCAGCGCCACGCGTAGTTGAAACAGCCGCCGCCACGATAAACCCGGCGCGAGTCACTCACGGCGCCCTCAGGATCCGTCACTGCACCGGGGTAGGCATCGTACCTATCCCAGTTCCACTCCCAGACGTTGCCGCTCATGTCGTACAAACCCCAGGCGTTTGTCTGCTTCTGACCCACAACTTCCGTTGTGCCGCTGTCGTTCCCGCAGTACCAGCCGATCAAGTCGAGGTTCGGATCGAGCGGCGTGCATTCCGTGTTTGTGATCGCCCCGCTGTAAAATGCCGTCGTCGTTCCGGCCCGGGCCGCGTACTCCCACTCCGCTTCCGTCGGCAAACGGTACCCCTCGCAATCATAAACAGACGTCACGCCGTTCAAGGCCACCGACGCCGAACCGATCCCATCTTGCGTCGTGTTCATGCAGCCCATGTAGTTCGCGCCGACATTCGTGCCGTCCTCGCAAATCACGTTGGCAAGCACGTAGCACGCGTCGTAACCTGCACCCGCGGATAGCTCGTTCGCATAGGCGACCGTGTCGTACCAACTCACCCACTCAACAGGGCAGTCGTCACCGCAGTCCGCACCACCGCCATTCGGGCCGAAGTAACTCGGGTTCCAGTCCATGACCATGGTGAAACGATCTTGCGTCACTTCGAAGACGCTCATCTCGAAGTCGTTCGTCAAGGTCACCGAATGCTGCGTTTCATCGCCCTGCCGCCCCAATTCGCCTTCCGGGCTGCCCATGGTGAACGTGCCGTGAGGAATCGCCGCGAACTCATCCAGACATTCCCCGTCGTCCTCGGAACAATATTCCCTCAGCGAATCGCACGGGTTGCCGGGGTGCTCGCATTCGCCCGCGCCGTCGCACAGGTCGACCCCGTTGCAGAAAACGCCGTCATCGCAGGGGATCGTATCGGGCGAGAGACAATCTTCCGTTCCCTCGTTGCAGGTATTGTTGCAGGCGTCGCCCCCAAGGCAGGGGTTGCCCGTATGAGCCGAGCACGAACCCGCGTCGCAAGTGTCCGCGCCGTTGCAGAAAACGCCGTCGTCACAGGTCACGCCGTCGTTGTCCGACCAGGAGTCCGTCGATTGCGAAACGTCGCAAATCTCGCACACGTTGGCCGGATTCGTTTCCAGGTCGTTGTAACAAACCTCGTCGATCAAACAACCTTCACAAACCGTCGTGTCGTCGTCGCCCGTATCGTCGTCGCCGGTGTCGTCGCCGCCCGTGTCGTCGTCGCCCGTATCGTCGTCCGCCGTGTCGTCGTCGTCGGTGTCGTTGTCATCGTCATCATCGTCGTCCGTATCGTTGTCGCCCGCATCGTTGTTGTCGTCGTCGTCATCGTCGCAAGCGACACAGCCCAGGCTGGCGCAAAGAGCCAACGTCAGGATCAAAAACAACCATGAGGTTTTTATCACGCGTTCTCCTATATTAAAGTAATACCTCCCAACACACACATACTAGGCGCCTCCGCAACAAAAATCGTTGTCATCGTCGTCATCGTCATCGCCCGTGTCGTCGCCATCATCGTCGTCCGGCGTGGTGTCGTCATCGTCGGGCGTCGTGTCGTCGTCGGTTGTATCGTCGTCGGTTGTATCGTCGTCAGTTGTGTCGTCGTCGGTCGGTTCGCCCAGGTCGTAACGATCGAAAAAGATATGTACCAGACCGTTGGCCGCAATCAGATAAGGTCCGAAAGCGCCGGCGACGACCTCGCCCAGCGTGTCGCCGTCCAAATCCGGCAGCAGCACCGACTGGCCCAGGCTGTAGGATTCGTTCGTGCCGAAATACAACATGTCGGGTGCGACGTTGTCGAGCACGATCGTCTCCGCCGCCAGTTGCGTCGGCCCCATTTGATACACCACGCCGCACCAATTCGTCTGGCCGTGGCCGGCCGAATCGGCGCCCACCGCCAGCACCGGTCCCGACGGCGCGTTGGTGAGCGAGAGGCTGCGCCCGAAGTAGGAATTCTGCCCCTGCCCGATGATCGCCTTATCGGCCGGCGTCGCCGTCAGGTCTATCGACGCGCCCGCGATCAGCCGCGCGTTATCGATCGCCAGCACCCCGCCCTTGGCGTGGTTTTGCACCTGCATCCAGTAGTCGGAGAAAATCAGCTCCGGCGCTCCGTCGCCGTTCAGATCGGCCGCCGCGATCTCTTCGATGTCGCCGGGCACGTTCTGCCCCGTGCCGGTGTGCACGGCCACCTCGGGCGGATCGGTTGCCAGGTCGCGCACCGCCGTCCCCGAAATCTCTGCGCCGAACACGACGGCCAACAGCGGTTGATCCCACTTGCCCCACACCAGCGGCACCGACTCGGACACCAGATCATCTTTGCCGTCCCCGGTTAGGTCGGCCAGGATGTAGTTCATCCCAAAACCGGAGCCGTCCGTCGGCGCAATCAGCGTCAGATCGGGCGCTTCGACCAGAAAATCGCGCACCGTGCCGGTCGGATCGTCGAACGGTCCGCGCACGATAAGCACCCGACTGCGCTCGTAGTAAGCCATCACGCTGCAAACCAGATCGGCAAACCCGTCGCCGTCGTAATCCCCCGTCGCCATCGACGAGCCCATGTTGGCGTATTGGACGTCGGCGTACAGCGTCAGGTCCGGATCGACGATGTTGAAATCGACGGTCCAGTTCGCCGGCGGATCCGCCCGGCCGAACAACACGGTGATCTGCCCCGCGCCCGCCTGGGCGCCCGGCGTGGCGCCCGGATCGCCGATCAGCAGATCGTCGTACCCGTCGGCGTTCAGATCGGTCAGCAACAGCGTCGTGCCGAAACTGCCGCAGTTCACGCCGCCCAGCACCATGATGTCCGGAGGCGTCTGTCCCAGGCGCACCGTGCCCAACTCTTCCGTCAAGGGGCCCAGCAGACCGTACACCCGATTGCCGCCCTTCCCGAGGGCGCCGTCGTCGCTTCAGCCGCCGGGCGCGCCGAGAAACAGATCGGGCGCCTGATCGCCGTTGAAATCGCCGACGGCCAGCACCGAACCGATCATGTCGTCTTGCGCCCCGATGATGGTCACTTCGGCGTCGGTGGTCGGTGTCTCGTCGGCGAGGGCGACGCCGCCGATCGAAACGAGGATCGATAGAAGCATCGACAGGCAAACCTTGATTTTCATCATACCCTCCCGCAAGACCGCCCCGGGCGTTATTGTAACCGACAAAACAATCGCTTGTCGCTTGCGAAAGCGGGCGTTTATCGATTCATTTTTCACGTTCGCCCCACCCGGAATTTAAAAAAGGCGGACGGTTATCGCCGCCCGCCTTTTTTCGGCCTGGTTTTCGTTTCGCCTCAATACCACACGGTGAAGGTCACGTCGTCGATGATGCTGTTCAAGTTGGCCAGCATGCCGCCGCCGGTCGATTCGATTTCGAAATGCAGAATCACATTCTTCATGGCGATGGCATCCAGGTCGCTTTCGGTCAGTTCGTAGGTCACCTCGTTCCAGCTCGACGAGACGACAAAGTCCGTGTCGGGAACGTGCAGGATATCGACCAGCACGTTGGTGTTGGTCACGTCTTTCAACGTCACGGTCAGCCCGCCGGTCGCCGCGCCCCAGCGATAGTTTTTGTTCCAGAAATGAATGGTCCCCGCCGCGCATCCGGTCGGAATGACGACCGTCTGCCCGAACCACTCGACGACATTGGGGCGTCCGCCGAGCCAGGCGGCATAATTGCCGTCATGAACCGAAATGTCCTCGTACGAATAGACGAGATCGCCGACCCAGTCGCCTTCCCACGGAACGTAAATACCCGTTTCAAAGTCGCCGTTGTCGATCAATTGCGCCTCGTTGGTCGCGTCGTCGTCATCGTCGTCGTCATCGTCATCGTCATCGACCGTGTCGTCATCGTCGTCGTCATCGACCGCATCATCATCGTCATCGTCATCGTCATCGATGTCGTCGTCATCGACATCGTCATCGACCGCATCATCATCGTCGTCGTCATCGTCGTCATCGTCGTCATCGACCGCATCGTCGTCATCGTCATCATCGTCGTCGCCGCAGGCGCCGAGCGACGCCGCCATGAAGCCGATCAGCAAAAACATGAAAAGAATGAAACAATAACCATAAGTACGCATCGCAGCCTCCCCAATACGAAAAGGTTCGCACGATTGTGAATGTTGCCGCTGTCGTTGAATGGCTCCATTGAATAACAATTGCCCCCCGACGTCAAGCAGCAGCGATCGATGCGGCCGAACCGGTTGCAACGACTATTTCGTTGCGAGCGTTAATGAAAAGGAATATATGGAAAGACAACCAAAAGGACTTATATGCAAAATTTTCAAAAACCGATGCGTCGAATCGTCGTGTTCCTTGCGCTCCTGGTCGGCTGCACGGCCTCGGTGGTAAAGGCGCAGGACGATGCCGCGCCCTGGCTGACCTTCGCCGATTTCCGTGTCGATTACCTGCATCAGGTCATTCGCGGCGGGGATCTGGCCGATCGGGAAGATCACTCCTGGCGGCAGACCGTCTCCGTGTTTTCCCGGCAGGAAAACGAACGGATGGATCTGTCCATGGCGCTCTACGGCACTGCCGACGCCCCGCTGACCATGCATGACTCCACCTCGCCGTTGTACGATCTCAACGATGCGCCCGGCGTGCCGAACCTGAAAATCTTCCAGGGCTACGCCGAAATGGACGGCCTGTTCGGGCACAAAGTCGTCGGCCTGCGCGTGGGTCGGCAGGCGTTCATCGCCGACGACATCATCATGTTCGACGGCGCGCGGCTGTTCGTGCACGATCCCAAACGGCAATGGATCAGCGCCAGCGCCTTCACCGGCAACTATGTCTCTTTCTACGAACTGCACAACGTGACCGAAACGCCCTGGGGCGCCGACGTCGCGCTGCATCCGTTTCTGCCCGGCACGGAAATATACGGCAACGTCAGTTCGCTGTTCAGCCGTCGCTGGAACGCCGGCTGGCGGCAGGACGCGGGCAAGTTCATCTACCTCGAGGCCGAGTACGGCGCCGTCGCCGACTGGCCGCATCACGTACGCGCGCAACTGAGCCTTTATCCGCCCTGGACCGACTTCGAATTGACCGGCGTCTACTACCGCGAAACCTTCGACCTGGACAACGCGGAAAATCTCGCCGAGCAGCGCTACCAGTTCGATCTGCGCCGGCAAACGATCGGCCAAAGCGACTGGTCGCTGGAAAACCTGCTGTTCGCGCCGACCATGCCCTTCGAGGAATTTGAAGGCCGCGCCGCGCTGAGCCTGTTCGACCGAGTCGCCACGATCTCGGCTACCTACCTGCACCATCGCCTGATCGATGATGCGCCCGAGGGTTGGCAGGCCGGCGATTACACCGAATTCGGCGGCGGGCTGGACCTGGTCAATCCCTGGATCAACGACCTGACCGCCAACGTCGCCTGGTCCGGCGCCTTCGAGGCGCGCGACGACGCCGACAACAACGTCGATACCCAAAGCGTTTCAGCCTCGGCGGCCAAGGGCTTTATGGCGCACAAGCTGGTCGTGTCGGCCGGCGCGCTGTGGCGCACCTACTCCTTCTTCGAGGAAACGCTGGCCGGCACGCATCTGCGCGCCGACCTCGAATACGCGCCGGTGAAACCTTTCCGGCTGGCAGCGGGTTACAGCACCGACATCGACGATTACCTTAACGATCTCGTCGGCGCCGATCGCATCGACCAGACGCATCTGACGATGAGAATGGATTTTTAATGAAACCCACAAGCACGGCAGAAAAAAGAATCGCCACGGGCACGGCGCGTATCGTTGTGCTGCTGTTGGCGCTGTTGTTCGTCGGTTGCGCGGGCCAGGCGGCGCATTCGCTGGGCTTGTTCCTCCACAGCGATGCGACCACCGGCGGCGACTGCGCGCAATGCCACGACGACCTGGTCAAAACGCAACGACCCGCGGGCCATAACGCCCGCTTCCTGGCGCAGCACAAACGCTACGCCTACGATCCGGCCTGCGCCTTCTGCCATGGACCGGATCAGTGCACGACCTGCCACCGCACGCGCAAACCCGCGTCGCACAACGCCGGCTGGAAAACCCACTTCCACGGCAAGCAGGCCGCCCGCGACAAACGCGCCTGCGTCACCTGCCACGATCCGGCGTACTGCCAGCGCTGCCATGCCGCCCGACCGCTCAGTCACGGCGACGGCTTCCTCAACACGCACGGCGGCGAAGGCCGGCGCAACCCGCGCCGCTGCCTGACCTGCCACGATCCGGTGCGCGACGGTTGCCTCAACTGTCACGATCCGAACGTGTTTCGCTACCGTTGATCAGCACCGGCTCTCTGTGAAAAAATTCACACATTTTAATTCAAAATCGGATTTCACGATCCATGCGACCGGATCATCGGCTCACCTTCGGCAACAAGGATCGTCAGCCCGCCCGATCGGGTTCCGGCCCTTCACTTTTCCCAGATAAAAATTTCCCACACAGCGATTGAAGTTACCCGCTCGATCGGTTCTGTGAATCGTCACTTGCTCGGTTATAATTCTCCTGATGCTACACGCTTGATTTTATGCTCTTTTAAGCATATAGTTAATTAAGTCGCCAATATCACACTATAAATAATACTTAATTATTTACGGAGGCTGTTATTTTTGACTGTTTTAATGAATGGGCGCTCATTCATTTTCTTGCGCCTTCAGTCACCGAATTAAGGAGGTTTGCATGCGTGAAATAGAACAGGTTTGGACGCTGAGCAACGCGCCCGAACCGGCCGACGCCGCCCGCACCTACTTTGTGCAAGTCGACCAGAGCAAATGTGAAAGCTGTGGCGAATGCGAAAATTGGTGCGGCACCGGCGCGATTCAACCGGCCGACGGCAAAAACGGCCCGCGCACCGTCGTCGACCCGGCCGCCTGCCTCAACTGCGGTCAATGTCTGTACCATTGTCCCTTCGGCGCAATCTACGAAGGTGTCTCCTTCGTCGATCAGATTGAAGCGGCATTGGCCGACCCCGACACGGTCGTCGTGGCCATGCCCGCGCCGGCGATCCGCTACGGCCTGGGCGAGCCCTTCGGCCTGGAACCGGGCGCCTACGTGGGCGGCAAGATGTTCGCGACCCTGCGCAAGCTCGGTTTCAATTATGTGTGGGACAACGAAATGACCGCCGACGTGACCATCCTCGAAGAGGGTGCCGAGCTGGTCAAACGCATCAAGAAGGAAATCGACAAACCGCTGCCGCAGTTCACTTCGTGCTGCCCGGCGTGGATCAAATTCGTCGAGACCTTCTACCCCGACCTGCGCGACAACCTGTCGACCTGCAAATCGCCAATCGGCATGCTCGGCCCGTTGGCCAAGACCTACGGCGCGGAAAAAACGCATGTCGAGCCCGCCAAGATCTTCACCGTCTCGATCATGCCCTGCGTCGCGAAAAAATTCGAAGGGTTGCGCCCCGAATTGTCCGACAGCGGCTTCCGCGACATCGACGCCACGATCACCACGCGCGATCTGGCGTACATGATCAAAAAGGCCGGCATCGATTTCAACAGCCTGCCCGATGAAAAAGCCGACCCGGTCCTGGGCGACTCCACCGGCGCGGCGACGATCTTCTGCGCCACCGGCGGCGTGATGGAAGCGGCCCTGCGCTTCGCTTACGAAACGGTCTCCGGCAAAACCCTGAAAGACGTCAACCTGACGGCCGTGCGCGGCGATAAAAACATCCGCGCCGCCGACGTGCCCATCCCGGGCGGCCCGACGGTCAAAGTCGCCATCGTCTACGGCATGGACCAGGCGAAGGTCGTCTGCGACGAAGTGCGCGCGGGCAAATCGCCCTACCACTTCATCGAAGTGATGAACTGCCCCAGCGGTTGCGTCAACGGCGGCGGCCAGCCGCTTCCGCCGGGAACGCGCATGGCCGACAAATCCCCGCTGGAAAAACTGCGCTTCGCCCTGCGGCGCGCCTTCAACAGCCGCGCGACGGTGTAAAGGAGAAAACCATGAGCATCACTCGTTTGACCCGTCGTCAGTTCCTCAAGGCCGCCGGCGCGACCACCGCGTTTGCCGCCACCGGCTTGAGTTTCGCTCGTTCGGCGTACGCCGCCGCGTCCGATTACCTGCAGAAACGCATCGCCGCCATCTACAAGCAGGATGCCGCCATGCCCTTGCGCAAATCGCAGGACAACCCCATGGTCAAGGCGCTGTACAAAGAGTTCCTCGAGCGCCCGAATTCGCACTTCGCGCACCACTTGCTGCATACGCATTACGAAGATCGTTCCGACGGCGTGAAGAAGCTCAAGGCCAAAGGCGTCAAGCTGAAGGTCTGATCGTTGGCGTTAAATGAATCGGGGGTCGAACGAGCCTCGGCCCCTTTTCTTTTTAAGCATCCGTCGGCAGATCGCAGCGCGCGCCGGCGGCGTCGATGACCGCCGTCTCCTGCGCCTTGGCGGCCAGCCGTCGCCCGACCTCGGATTCCTCGTCGACCAGCGTATAGGCCCCGGCGTCCTTGAGATCGTCCATGGAGCGATTGTAGCGCGCCCGCACCACCATCCTGGCCTGCGGCGCCAGCAGCCGAATGCGTTCCACGATGCGTCGCACCGTGCGCGGGTCGGGCAAGGTCACCAACACCACCTGCGCCTGCGGCACCCCGGCGTGTTCGAGCACCTCCACCCGCGTCGCGTCGCCCGGCTGCACCGTCAAGCCATGTTCGCGCGCCTCGGCGACCAGCTGCGGATTCATCTCGACGATCGTCGGGCAAATTCCCTTTTCGACATATGCCTGCGCCGCCCAATAGCCGGCCGGACCGTAGCCGACGATCACCACCGGCGAAACCGCTCTCGCCTCCGTCACCGCCGGCGCGGCCGCCGCTTCCGCCTCCTTGAACCAGCGACGGATGACGAGGTCGGCCAGCGGTATGGCGTAGGTCACCAACAACGGCGAAACGAACAACGACAGGACCGTCACGGAGGACACCAGCGACAGCGTATCGTGGTCGATCAGCCCGTCGCGCGCGGCGATCATCGCCAGCACGAAGGAAAATTCGCCGATTTGCGCCAGGGCGAAACCGGTGGCCAACGCATACCGGCGCGTCTGCCGCAAGAGACGGATCACCACAAACACGACCGCCGCTTTGCCGGCCAAAACGATCGCCAGCCCGAGCAGCACCAGCGGCAATTTAAGCAGCAGCCAACGCGGATCGGCCATCATGCCGATCGACACGAAGAACAGCGTCACGAACAACGTGCGCAGCGGACCGATGTCGGCGCGGATCTGCACGCCGTATCCGGATTCGGCCAACATCACCCCCGCCAGAAACGCACCCAGCGCCGGCGAAACGCCCATGAGGTGCGCCAGCCAGCTCGCGCCCGTCGCCGCCACGATCGTCAACAGGTGAAACAGTTCACGGTTGCGTCGGAAGCTCTCGCGCGCCACCAACCGCGGCACGGCGATGTTGAACAATCCGTAAAATAAAATCGTCAACGTGACGATGGCGAATGCTTTCTTGCCGATCGCCAACAAGGAATCGCCGAGGCCGCCCCCGCTGCCCAACAAGGTGATCAGCAACACCAAGGGCACCACGCTGATGTCCTGCAACAACAAAATGCCCAGCGCGTTGCGCCCGTGCACCGCGTCGATTTCCGCCCGGTCGTTGAGCACGCGCAACACCACCGCCGTCGAACTCAACGCCACCATCGCTCCCAGCGCGATGCCGCGCGGCCACGACCAGACCAGCGCGAAACCGGCGGCGAACAGCAGCATGGTCAACACGATCTGCAGACTGCCGCCGACCAGCGCCACCCGGCCGAGGCTGCGCAAGCGACGGAAGGAAAATTCCAACCCGATGGAAAACAGCAGCAACGCCACGCCCAGGTCGGCGAAGCTGATGATCACCTGCTTTTGAAACAGCAGCGGCCCCAGCAGGATGCCCGCCGTCAAATAGCCGATCACCGCGCTCTGTCCGAGCCGCTCGGCCGCCGCGCCCAACACCAAAGCCGCGACCAGCACGCCGATGTACTCGACCAGCACCATCCAGATATCGAAAGTCATGGTTCCGCCTCAGCCGTTGCCCACGCCATCATCAGTTTAATGTATACAGCACGATCCGTCGGCAATTCAAAGGGATCCCCGCCGCCGGATAGACGATTATTCGGTTTGCATCATCCTCACGCCGTCGCAACCTTGCGCCGTCGAATGAACTTCACCGCCAGCGCCAGCACGCTCAGCGCCATGAGCAGCAACGCCAGGTCGGCCGCGGCCAACACCCAGTTGCCTTTCGGCAGATAATCGGTGACCAGCACGTAGGCCAGCGCGCTGAGCGTCACCGCCATCATGAACGCCGCCGGAATGGTGGCGAACAGCGCGTTGCGGCTGCGCAACGCCAGCCACGCGGCCACGGCGATCAGCGTCAGCGCGGCCAGCAATTGGTTGGCCGAACCGAAGATCTTCCACAGGTCCATGATCGTGTTGGTGTGCGCCAACGCGAACATCAGCACCACGCACAACACCGCGTTGAACACATAGCTCTTCATCACCTGCGGCGTCTTTTTGAAAATCAGCGACCACAACTCTTCGAGCAGATAGCGGTTGAGGCGCACCGCCGTGTCCAGCGTGGTCACCACGAAGCCTTCGACCATTAAAATGCCGAACACCGCGCCCAACACGTGGTTGATGCCCAGGCCGCGATTGAGCAGCCCGCCCATGCCCAGCGCGAAGGCCAAAAT
>DAINPV010000107.1:0-11205 GCA_036743315.1 bacterium
CAACGGCGCATCGACCAGCAGGTCCAGCGCCTCACGGTTGCCGCAAAAATCGGGGGTGAGCACTTCGACGGTCGCGCGCGGCAGTTCATGTTTGATGGCCGTTACGCAAGCGCAAAAATGCTCGGCGCCGCCCAACGGCAGATCGTCGCGGGTGACACTGGTGAGCACCACGTGGGTCAGTTCCATCTCCTTGGCGGCGGAGGCGACCAGTTGCGGCTCCAGCGGATCGGGCGGCAGCGGCTGCCCATGCTCGACGTTGCAAAAGCCGCAATTGCGCGTGCAGCGATTGCCGAGAATCATGAAGGTCGCCGTCGGACGCGCGAAACATTCGGCCATGTTCGGACAGCGGGCCTCTTCGCAAACGGTGTGCAGCCGGCGGCCGCGCAATCGTTTTTTCATCTGATGAATTTTTACCACGTCGCGTTTGGACTGTCGCAACCACGGCGGCAGACGATCCATCAGCCGTTGCCTCCTTCCCCTACCAGCGCGCCCCATCGTTGGGTGACGGTCAGACGCGCCCATTCGTTTTCCGGCCGGTGCAGTTGCGGATCGTCGCCCAAGACGCGTAACGCTTCCGCGCGGACTTCGCTCAATAATTGCAAATCATGGATGGTCCAGGCGGCGAAGCGCAAGGACGGCAGACCGGCTTGCCGCATGCCGAACAATTCGCCCGGCCCGCGTTGCCGCAGATCGGCCTCGGCGATCGCAAAACCGTCGTCGCAGGCGGCGAGCATCGCCAAACGCGCGTGTGCTTCGTCGGTGACGGCGGCGTTGTGCAGCAACACGCACAGGCCGTCGCGCTCGCCGCGCCCGATGCGTCCGCGCAACTGGTGCAACTGGCTGAGGCCGAAATGGTCGGCGTTTTCGACGACGAGCACCGAGGCGTCCGGGACATCGAGGCCGACCTCGATGACGGTCGTGGCCACCAGCGCCTGCACCGTTTTCGCGGCGAACCGCGCAAGCACATCCTGCCGCGCCGCCGGCTTCATGCGTCCGTGCAACACTTCGACACCGAACTCGGTCAGCGGACCCAGGGACAATTCCGCCACGAGCGACGCGACATCTTTTTTTCGCGGATCGATGGTCGCTAACCGCGGACAGACGACAAAGCATTGCTCGCCCGCGCGCAGGCGGTCGGCCACGATTGTATAGACTTCTGCGCGCTGTCCTTCGTCGGCCAGGCGCGTTTCGACCCGCCCGCGCCCGCCGGGTTTTTCATCAAGCTTGCTGACGTCCAGATCGCCGTAGACAGTCAACGCCAGACTGCGCGGAATGGGCGTGGCGGTGAGGACCAACACATCGGGTTGCGGTCCTTTTTGGATCAACGCCGCGCGCTGGGCGACGCCGAACTTGTGCTGTTCGTCGACGATCACCAATCCCAGACGCGGGAACTGCACGCCGCCCGAGAGCAGCGCGTGCGTGCCGACAACGATGCGTTCCAGCCCGAGCGCGATACGTTCCTCCAGCCGCCGGCGGGGCGCGCCGGTCAGCGAACCGGTTACCAAGGCAACCGACAGACCGTGCGGCGCGAGCCATTGGGTAAAACGCTCCGCGTGTTGCCGCGCGAGAATTTCCGTGGGGGCCATCACGGCAGCCTGCCAGCCGTGTTGCGCGGCGATGAAAGCGGCGAGCAACGCCAGGACGGTCTTACCCGAGCCCACGTCGCCATGCAGCAGACGATGCATCGGACGATCGTCGGCCATGTCGGCAAAAATGTCGGCGAGCGATTTTTCCTGGCCGACGGTCAGCGCGAACGGCAACGTTTTCAATAACGGCGCGCAAGTCGCTTCCGGCTGCGGATACGCGATGCCCTCGCGTTGCCGCCCGACAGCGCGCTGCCTGGCCAGCCCCAGTTGGAAAGCGAACATTTCTTCGAAGAACAAACTGCGCAGCACAACGCCGTGCGGATCCAGCAACGTTGCCAACGACGTTTCGTCGGTCGGATGGTGCAGACGCGCCACGGCCTCGCCGAGCGGCAACAGACCGTGACGCGCGCGCACTTCGGCGGGCAACGCGCCCGACCATTGCGGTGCGATGCGCTCCAGGGCGAGGCGGATGATCTTGCGCCAGGACTTCTGCCGCAATCCTTCGGTTTCGCTGTAAATGGCGCGCAGACCGCCGGAGACGACAGTTTCGTCGATCTTTTGTGCATCTGGATTTTGCAGTTGCACCATGTCGTGATAAGCGCGCACATCGCCGGTTACCAACAGTCGATCGCCTTGATGGAATTCGCCGCCGCCCCATCCGAACCAGACCACCCGCACTTCGCCGCCCGCGTCGGTCAGCGTCGCCTCGGTGCGTCGCGAGCGTCCGCGTCTGCCGAGGGTGCGGATTTTGGTCACCTGGCCGATGACGGTGGCGCGGTCGTCAGGTCGCAGGGCGGAGATAGGCGTGACGGTGCGGCGATCCTCGTAGCGCAAAGGCAGCGTCAATAACAGGTCTTCGATGGTGACGATGCCCTTGCGCTGCAACAGCGCGGCCGTCTTCGGGCCGATGCCCGGCAACCGGTCGACGGATTGCAGGTGTTCGCTGCGGTAGGCTTCAGTCATGGGTGGACGGCGTTCGGTCATGTCGGTTTGCGTTGCGCGACGGCGACGTCCTTACGGCGTGCGCGTCCGACCGCCACGTCCGCCGCGACGACGTCCGCCGCGCCGGCTCTTGCGCTTTTCCGGCGAAGCGCCATCGCCGCCGGTCTGTTGTTGCTGTTGCGGCGCAGCCGGTTTGGGTTGTTGCGGAGCGGTTTGTTGCTGCTGTGGTTGCGGCTGTTGCGGCGACGGCCCCGCCGGTTTGCGACCGCGCTGTCCCCCACGATCGCGATCGCGACGGTTGGGGTCGCGCGGAGCGGGTTTTTTATCGCCTTTATTGAAAGCCAAATCGGAGCGGGCGGGTTTTTCCGGTTCCTCGGCGACCAACTCGCCGACTTTTTTCGCGGGGCGGATCGGACGCCGGGGCGGACGATGTTTGTTGCGTTCGGCGCGCAGCCGTTCTTTCTGCGCCTTTTCCTTTTGCCGCAAGACGCGTTCCTGATTGCCGATCAACTCGGCCATCGACGCGGGCGCTTCGCCCAGTTCGACGCGATCGGTATTGAGCGCCTGTTCCGAGGCGATCAGCGCTTCCACATCCTCGATGATGTGCAGCGCTTCCTCGCTGGCGTAAGTGCGGTTCTCGTCGTCGAGCGCTTCGTAGCCGCTGTAGATGTTGCGCAGATCGTTGAGCATCACTTCGGTGGAGATGCGCAAGTCCTTGCGGCGCAACAGGCGCATGACGTGTTCGCGCACCTGGGCGCCGTGATCGCTGTGGCGCAGGTTCTCGTTCGCGTCGTGCAGCTGCTCGGTCAACATTTCCCGCAGACGACCGATCGTCTTTTTCATTTCATCCATCTACTTGTCTCCACCCTCGCGTCAAACCCAGGCGGCGGGCCGTGCGCCATGCACGCTCCCGTTCCCGCCGATGCAGCGAGCGATTCAATCCTTCCCGCGACACTGCTTGGTGCGCGGGGAAATATTGCGTCATCAGGCTGATGGGTATCGCGTTCTTATACCTTCTTTTCAATTTGTACAACACCCGGCGCGATTCTTCCAGCCGTCCGGGCAGCACCAGGTGTCGAATGAGCATGCCGGCATCGGCCAAGCCCTTTTCATCGAGGTGCAGCGGGCCGTAATGATCGACCAGCCAGTCGATGGCCTGCCAATTCGCCGCCGGCAGCCAGCGGTAACCGGAAAGATCATGCGCCATGTCCGGCGAAAGGTACTTGATGTCCGGTAGCCAGATCTGGACGGTGGCGGTGAGCAGCGCAAGCACCTCCACGCGCTCGAAGCCGTTGGAGTTGGCCAGCAACGGAATGGTCAGGCCGCGCCGGCGCGCCAGATAGGCGGCGGCGGCGATCTGCGGCCAGTAGTGCGTCGGGTTGACCAGGTTGACGTTGTGGGCGCCGCGCCGTTGCAGACGCAACATCGCTTCGGCCAGTTGATCAACGCGGTAGACTTCGCCCACGCCCCGGCGGCTGATCGGCCAATTCTGGCAGAACAGGCAATGCAGCGTGCAGTGGCTGAAGAAGATCGTTCCCGAGCCGCGCGTGCCGCTGATCGGCGGTTCCTCGCCGTGGTGCAAGGTGACCGACGCGATGCGCAGTTCGTCGTTCGCGCGGCACACGCCCGCCTGCCCGTCCCGCCTGCGCGCACCGCATCGACGCGGGCAGAGGCGGCAGGGCGACTGCAGGCGATAGAGTTCACGAATGGCGGATAAAGCCGCGGACATGGGGCTTCCTAAAAGCGATAAAACTCCATGGCGTCCATGTGCTTGTAGCGATCGGCTTTCAGGCGGCGGATGGCCAGATCGCGAATCAGCGAACGATAGCCTTCCGTGTCGTCCACCGCCAAATCCTTGACCCGTTTGACGATCTGCTTGGCCACCGACAGCGGATGAAAGATGTAGCCCTTGGAAAAATGCCATCCTTCACGATACGGCAACAAGCGCGCTTCGAAAACCTGCCCCTTGGTGAAGACGGAAGGCAATTCGTCGCGCACGTAATACTTGGCCTTGGTCAGCAGGTCGCGCACATGCACGCCGTGTTTGTCGAATTTCTTGACCAGAAAAAGGCTATGGACGTTCCGGCCGAAGCCGACGAAAACTTCTCGTTCCTCGGGGAGCAACTTTTCGCTGCGCATTTCCAGGAACGATTGTATCGGCGTCAGGCCGCTCTGCGGCAGCATCCGCTCGAAGAGAAACCAATCCAAAAAGCGGTCGAGGTGCGCTTCGAACGAGGCCTCGTTTTCCGAAATGCGGCCCAACCCGGCAAAGTATTCAACGCGGGCGGCGAGCAATTCGGTGTGAAACGCCTCGTCGGCGTAAGCCTGCAGAGCATCCAGGTAAGTTTCAATCGCCATCGATTATCCTGTGTAAACCACTTTGCCGTCGACCAGAGTGAAACGCACCGCGCCGGGCAGTTCCCAATTGATAAACGGGCTGTTTTTCGATTTGGAGCGGATGCGCTCGGGGGTGTAGACGAAGGTCCGCTCCGGTTGGAAGATGCATACGTCGGCGGCTCGGCCGACCTGCAGGGTACCGACGTCCAGACCCAGAATGCGCGCCGGAGCGACGGTGAGCGCTTCGATCGCGCGCGTGAGCGTGAGTTTCTTTTCCTCGACCAGGCGCAGGGTCAGACCGAGCGCCGTTTCCAGGCCGATGATGCCGAAAGCCGCGTTGTCGAATTCGATCATTTTAAGCAGGATGCCGTGGGGCGCATGGTCGGTGGCGATGGCGTCGATCGTGCCGTCGGCGAGCGCTTTGATCAACGCTTTGCGATCCTCGGCGGAACGCAGCGGCGGCGCCATTTTGCAGTTGGTGTCGTAATCGCCGATATTCTCGTCGACGAGCGTCAGGTGATGCGGGGTGACTTCGCAGGTGACCGGCAGCTTTTTCGTTATGGCCCAGCGAATCAGTTCGATGGAGCCGGCGGAACTGACGTGCTGAATGTGCACGCGACAGCCGGTGGTGCGCGCCAGCATGATGTCGCGCGAGACCATGATTTCCTCGGCCACGGCCGGACGTCCGTCGAGGCCCAATTCGGTGCTCACCGCACCTTCGTGCATCTGGCCCGCGGCGACGAGGTGCTGGTCCTCGGCGTGCACGAGCACGGGCATGTCCAACTGTTGCGCAAGTTCGAAAATGCGCCGCTGCAATTCGGCGTTCATCACCGTTTTGCCGTCGTCGGAATAGCCGACCACGCCGGCTCCCCTCATTTCGCCCAAGTCGGCGATCTTCAAGCCTTCCAGACCGACGGTGCAGGCGCCGATGGGGAACACCTTGCATTTGGCCGCGCGGGCTTTGGCGAGGATGTAGCCGGTGACGGTCTGGTTGTCGTTGATCGGGTTGGTGTTGGCCATGCATGCCAGCGAGGTGAAGCCGCCGGCGATCGCCGCCTCGGCGCCGGTTTCGATGGTTTCCTTGCCTTCGTAGCCCGGCTCGCGCAGGTGAACGTGCATGTCGACCAGACCCGGCGCGACGATGCAGCCGCGCGCATCGATCGTCTTGCCGATGCCGTCCGGCTTGCTCTTGCCCGGCTTGTCGATCTTGGCGATGATTTTACCGTCGATCAGGAGGTCGAAATCGCCCGCCAACCCCTGCGACGGATCGATAACCTTGCCGCCAGAGATGAGTGTTTTCAATTGCCGCCTCCGGTCACCAGGTACAGCAGCGCCATGCGAATGGCGACGCCGTTGGTCACTTGGTTGAGAATACGCGAACGCTGGCAGTCGGCCACGAACGGATCGATCTCGACGCCGCGGTTCATCGGTCCGGGGTGCATGATGATTGCATCCTTGCGGGCCAATTCCAGGCGCTTGGCGTTCAGGCCGAATTGTCGCGAGTATTCGCGCATGCTGGAAAAGAGCACCTGGCTTTGCCGTTCAAGCTGAATGCGCAGCATCATGATGACGTCGACGCCGGCGATCGCATCCTCGATGCTCGGTGAGACGGTGACGCCCAGTTTTTCGATGCCGAAGGGGATCATCGTGGCGGGCCCGGCGATGCGCACCTTCGCGCCCATGCGCGTGAGGCCGTAGATATTGGAGCGGGCGACGCGGCTGTGCGAGATATCGCCGATGATCGCCACTTCCAGTCCCTCGAAGCCGCCGCGTTCGTCGCGGATCATCAGCATGTCCAGCAACGCCTGGCTGGGATGTTCGTGGGCGCCGTCGCCGGCGTTGATCACGCCGGGTTTGATCATCTTGGACAGCATGTGCGGCGCGCCGGCGCTGCCGTGGCGTACGACGATGACGTCGGGGTGCATCGCTTCGATGTTGCGCACGGTGTCGATGAAGGTTTCACCCTTGCCCACCGAGCTTTCCGAAGCGGTGAAGTTAACCGTGTCGGCGCTCAGGCGCTTGGCCGCGATTTCAAAACTGGTGCGCGTGCGCGTCGATTTCTCATAGAACAGATTGACGACCGTGTGGCCCTGCAGGGCCGGCACTTTCTTACGCTTGCGGGTGGCGATGTCGCGGAACCCGTCGGCGGTATCGAGAATCAGATTGATTTCTTCCACGGTCAGATCTTTAAGGCCCAAAATGTCTTTGCGGTTGAGCATCATTGTTCCGCATCCTCCTCGGGCACAACTTGGCTGATGAGGACCACTTTGTCGGTGCGCGCGTTTTTCTCGGCGATGGTCACCGAGATTTTTTCGCCGGGCGCGGTGTCGATCCACTGGCCGACGAAGTCGGGTTGGATCGGCAGTTCCCGGTGGCCGCGATCGACGACCACGGCGGCTTTGATGCGCGCCGGTCGTCCGTAATTCATGACCACTTCGATCGCCGCGCGCATACTGCGACCGGTGAAGAGCACATCGTCGACGATGATGATATCCCGGCCGGTGACGTCGAATTCGATCTCGGTTTTTTTGAGCAGCGGTTTGTTTTCCGGCGACAGATCGTCGCGGTAGAGCGTGATGTCGAGCATGCCCACCGGCACGTCGATCTTCTCGAAGCTTTTCATGTACTCGGCGAGGCGAAGGCATGGGTTTACACCGCCGTTGCGGATGCCGATCAGCGCGACGTTTTTCAAATCGTCGCACCGTTCCAGAATTTCGTTGGCGATTCTGCGCAAGGCCCGATCGAGGCGATCGGCCGTCATGATTGTACGCCGATGAACCAAAGACATAACTTTACCCACCGATAAGCTGTTATCGATATGCGAAATTGTTAGGGTTCCGAGCCGCTGGGATCGTACCATCGGACAAGATGTTGCGTCAACACTCCTCGCGAACCCCAAATTGTTGAGTTATTCCCGCAAAAATAGATCAGTCCTTGGCGATCCAACCGCCGCCGATAACCTCGTCATCCCGGTAAAATACGGCCGCCTGCCCCGGCGTCCAACCGTAAATCGGTTCATGGAAATGCAGTTCCGCTTCCTTGCCGGAAACGTGGATATCCGCCGCCGCGCCGCCGTGACGATAGCGAATCTGCACCTGCGCCGTGACCGGCGATGCGGCAGGCGCCCGGCCGGCACACCAATGCAGTTCGCGAACGCGCCCGCGGGTGCGGGCGAGCGAGGTTTTCGGACCGACGATCAAGCGGTCGTTCGCCGCGTCGATCGCCAGCACGTACAACGGCTCCGCAGCGGCGACGCCCAAGCCGCGCCGTTGGCCGACGGTGTATAGATGAATGCCCCGGTGCCTCCCCCGGAGACGGCCGCTTTCGTCGACGATCTCGCCCGGTTGGGGCTGGGCGTTCGCTTCGGCGGCGAAAAAGCGCGGCAGATCGTCGCCGGGCACAAAGCAGATTTCCTGGCTTTCCGGCCGTTGAGCGACGACCAACCGTCGTTCCTCCGCGATGGCGCGCACCTGCTGTTTGGTCATGTCGCCGAGGGGAAAGAGGACGCGACTCATCTGCTCCTGCGCCAACAGGAAAAGAAAGTAGCTTTGTTCCTTGCGGCGGTCGGCCCCGCGCAGCAGGCGCCGGCGACCATCGGTTTCGACCAGGCGTGCGTAATGGCCGGTGGCCACGGCGTCGCAGCCGTGCTCGCGGGCCACTTCGAGCAATCGGCCGAATTTGAACAGCTTGTTGCACCGAATGCAGGGATTGGGCGTGCGGCCGGCGAAGTAGTCGGCGAGAAACGGTCGCACAATTCGGCGATCGAACTCATCGGCGATGTCGACCACGAGATGTTCAATCTGCAATTGCCGGCAAACGGCCTGGGCATCAGGCAAGGCCGATTTTGTGTAGCGTTCGTTCAAGCGCATGGTCGCGCCGAGCACTGTGCAGCCGTCACGTTGCAGCAGGCAAGCGGCGACCGACGAATCGACCCCGCCGCTCATAGCCACTAAAATTTTGGGGGATGCCATCGACGGCCTACATGGCGGCGTGGAGGATGTCGTCGAGTTTGCGTTCTTCGATCAACTCGACCATAGCCTGCACGACGTCACCCATAAACTGTTTCCCTACGCCATCGCGCAGGATGCGCACGGACTCGTCGAGGCTGACGGCCTTTTTGTAGGAGCGTTTGCTGGTCATCGCATCGAAAGCGTCGGCCACGCTGAGAATGCCGGTCAGCAGATCGATCTGGTTTTCCTGCAGACCGCGCGGATAGCCGCTGCCGTCGAGTCGTTCATGATGGTTCTGCACCAGCGCCAATTCGCGTTCAAGAAAACGCAACGGTTCGAGGATCTGCGCGCCGACGTCGGGGTGTTTGCGCATTTCGTTCCAGTCGCCGTCGGCCAGTTCGCCGGGTTTGTCGATCGTGGACAGCTCGATGACAATCTTGCCCACGTCGTGGAGCATGCCGCCGCGGCGGAGGATTTTCAGGTCGCGCTTGGAGAGCCCCATTTTCTCGCCGAGGCGCGTGGCGTAGCGGGTGACGCGCTCGGAGTGCCCGGCGGTGCTGGGATGCTTGGCCTCGATCGCCCGGGTCAGGGAACTGATGACGCTGACATAGACTTCTTCCATTTTGCGCGATTTTTGTTCGAGTTCCTTGTTTTTCTGTTCGAGTTCGAGGATCTTCTCTTCAAGACGATCCACAAGTTTCTGGCTGTATTGTTTAAGGTAATGGCTTTGTTCGGCCGGTTTGACCAGGTCGCGCCGGCCGGAGAAGTATTCCTCGATCGTGTCGACAAACGTGTCTGGATTGATCGGTTTCTGCATGTAACCGTCGCAGCCGGCGACCAGACTTTTTTCACGATCGCCTTTCATCACGTTGGCGGTCAGCGCGACGATCGGGGTTTTCGCCAGCGATTCGATCGCTTTGATTTTGGTGGTGGCCTCGTAGCCGTCCATGCCGGGGATGTTGATGTCCATGATGATCAGATCGGGGCGCTTTTCCATGGCGAGCTGAATGCCGGAGATGCCGTCGTCGGCCTCCAACACATTGTAGCCGGCGTTTTCCAGCAAGCGCCGTACGAGCAATTTGTTTTCAAAATTGTCTTCGATGTAAAGAATCGTTCTCATTCTTGGCTGTCCGTTTTCATACTCGTTTTTCTTTCATCGGTTTTCGCCAGGGGAATCGTGAAGTGGAAAGTCGAGCCAACCCCCTCGGTGCTTGAAACCCAAATGCGACCGCCATGCATCTCAACAAATCTCTTGCTGATCGTCAATCCGAGGCCGCTGCCGCCCTGTTGGCGGGCCGTACCGGAATCGAGTTGGCGGAATTGCTCGAAGGCGATGTCGATCTTTTCCTGCGGCATGCCCATGCCGGTGTCGGTCACCGCCACATACAATTCGCGATCGCCCGCCTTGGTGTTGATGGTGATGACGCCCTGTTGCGTGAACTTGACCGCGTTGCTGACGAGATTGAGCAAGACCTGCTTGAGCCGCATCTTGTCGCCGTAGACCAGCGGCATGTCCGGATCGCTGTTGGCGACGATGTGCACCGCTTTGTCGCGCACGAGTCCCTCGCCGGTGGCCAGCACCTGTTCGAGAAGATGGGACATTTCGAATTCCTCTTTGTTGAGCTCCATTTTGCCCGATTCGATTTTGGAAAGGTCGAGAATGTCGTTGATCAACCCCAGCAGGTGCGTGCCGGAATTGAGGATGGCTTCGAGATCGGTTTGTTGATTCTCGGTCAGCGGGCCGTCGATGCCTTTGAGGATCAACTTGGAAAAACCGATGATGGAGTTGAGCGGCGTACGCAGTTCGTGGCTCATGTTGGCCAGGAACTCGCTTTTCATGCGGTCGGACTCGCGCGCTTTTTCGTAGAGGTCGCGCAGCTTGCGGTTGGCGCGCTGCAATTCCACGGTGCGCTCGGCGACCTTGCCCTCGAGTCGGTCGATCAATCGCAGTTTATCGATGGCCAGACCGGCGATGTTGGCGACGGTGATCAGCTTGTCGACGTCCTCCTCGGTTATCGTCCGGCGCTTGTAGTAGTGGTCGGCCAGCAGGATGCCGATCATCCGGTCGGCGCCGCGCATGGGGACAATCAGGTATGCTTTGCTCTTCCATGCCTGCAATTGCGCCTGCGGCACGAACATGTTGCCCCACGGATTGTTGACCAACACCGCTTTGGCCTTTTGAAAGGCGCGACTTTCCTCGGTGCGCCCGTCCAGTCGGATGGGGTTGGACTGGCAGACCGCGTAGACCTGCTGCGCCCAGTTCGGATCGGCCGGATCGATCACCGCGGCGATTTCCAGTTTTTCCTCGTGCGCGAGGTAGATTTGACTGCGGTCGAAACCGAAGTCCGAGCAGATGCGGGTGGCCGTCATGTTGACCAGTTCGCTGAAGG
>DAINPV010000108.1:0-11174 GCA_036743315.1 bacterium
CCTCGGTGGCTTTTTTCAATGGGGGAGGATAGCTGGTTTTCCGGAACCGGAGAGCCCGCAAGGGGGTCTACTGGTGGGAAGGAAAACCGGCGGAGCACCCATGGTCAAGCCCCAGCGTAAAACTCCCGTCAGCAAAAGCGGTCGGACCCGAAAAGAAACCGCCGGTCGACCCCTCTGGCATTATCTTCTCTGGTATGGTTTCAACGTCGTTTTCTGGCTGACCATCGTTGCGGTGATCGCCGGCGGCATCTTTGCGTTTAGCGTCGACAGGGATCTCACCGCGAAATTCGAGGGCAAACGCTGGAAGCTGCCCAGCCACGTCTACAGCGATTCGCTGACGATACTGCCCGGCTCGTTGCTGTCCACCACCGGATTGATCGACCGCCTGGTGCGGTTGAATTATCAACGGGTTGAGCGTACGCCCGATAAGCCCGGCGAATACTTACTCACCGATGACGTATTGGAGCTTTACCTGCGCGGCTTCGATTACCCCGGCGAAACAGTCGCGCCGCGCTTGTTGCGACTGTCGTTGGGCGGCGAGATGGTCACGAACCTTTTCGATCTGACCAACCGCCGCGAATTGGCGTTGTTGGAGATCGAACCGGAGTTGATCGGCCGCTTCTTCGGACAGGTGCAGGAAGAACGGCGCATCATCCCCTACGATAAAATCCCCAAGAGCCTCGTTTGGAGCGTGGTGGTGATGGAGGACGACGCGTTCTTCCGCCATCACGGGTTGAATTTCAAAGGCCTGTTTCGCGCGGCGCTCAAGGCGCTGGTGCGCCTCCAGGCGAAGGAAGGCGGCAGCTCGATCACGCAGCAATTGGTGAAGAACTTCTACCTCACGCCCGAGCGGACCATCACGCGCAAGCTTAAAGAGATGGTCATGGCCGTGGTGTTGGAGATGCACTACCCGAAGGAGAAAATCTTCGAGGTGTACATCAATGAAATCTACTTCGGGCAGTCGGGTTCGGTGGCCATCTGCGGCCTGGGTGAAGCGGCGCAATTCTATTTCGGCAAGAAAGCCGAGGACCTCGCGCTGCCCGAAGCGGCGCTGCTGGCCGGCGTGCTGCGCAGCCCGGGCGTGTACGATCCGCGCGCGCACGACGAGCGCGCGAAGGTGCGCCGCGATTACATCCTGCAACGGCTGGCCAAGACGCCGCGAGCGCTGGCCGAATTGCAGGTGACCAAGGAGATGCTCGAACAGGCCAAGAGTCAGGACCTGGCCGTGCACAAGCATCTGCCGCCGCGCAACATCGCGCCGTACTTCTTGGATCTGCTGCGCCAGCAACTGGCGCGCACCTACGGCGAAGACGTGTTGCAAAGCGAAGGGCTGAAAATATTCACCACGCTGGACGTGGCCGTGCAACGCATGGCCGAAAGCGCGGTCGCCGAAACCGTGGAGCAACTGGAGAAAAACAACGAGAAGCTGCGCGTCGACGACGACAACCGGCTGCAAGCGGCGATCGTGGTGATCGAGCCGTCGACCGGTTACGTGCGCGCGATGGTCGGCGGACGCGATTATCGCTCCAGCCCTTACAACCGCGCGGTGCAGATGCAGCGGCAGGTGGGCTCGATTTTCAAGCCGGTCGTCTACACGGCGGGCTTCTGGCGTGCGTACAAGGACCGCGATTTCAAATTCAGCGGTGCGACGATGCTGGCCGACGAGGCTTTCTCGATCAACAGCGGCGGCAAACAATGGTCGCCGCGCAACTTCGACGGCAAATACGAGGGAACGATCACCGCGCGCCGGGCGTTGGAAGGCAGCCGCAACGTGCCCACGGCCAAGGCGGCCTTGACGATCGGCATCGACAACATCATCGAGACCGCACGGGCGATGGGCGTGCAGACCGATTTGCCGCCGTACCCGGCCTTGAGCCTGGGCGTGGCCGAAATGAGCCCGCTGGAAATCGCCGGCGCCTACACGACGCTGGCCAACCAGGGGTATCATTCCGAACCGCTGACCATCCGCGACGTGGTCGACCGGCAGGGCAACGTGCTGGAGAAACGGTCGGTCAAGGCGCGCCGGGCGTTGCCGGCGGAGGTGGTGTACCAGACGACGAGCTTGATGCGCGGCGTGGTCGAGCGCGGCACGGCGGGCGGTTTGCGCAGCCAGGGATACAAGGGGCCGGCCGCGGCCAAGACCGGCACGACCAACGACGCCAAGGACGCCTGGTTCGTCGGTTTCACTCCCGAAATTCTCGCCGTGACCTGGGTTGGCTTCGATCACGATCGCAACGTCGGTTTGACCGGCGCACGCGCGGCGATGCCGATCTGGGCGCATTTCATGATCCAGTACACGCATGGCCAATCGTCGCCCGACTTCGAGCCGCCGCCGGGAATCGTCTTCCGAAAAATTTGCCAGGATTCCGGAATGCTTTCGCGGTATAATTGCCCCAAAGTCGTCGAGGAAGCCTTCCTGGAGGGGACTGCCCCGGAGGAAGAGTGCGATTTGCACCGCGACGGCCTGCTGGAATTCTTCCGTAAAAAGGGCCTATAGCATGCGGCTGGCGATGTGGCTGACGATCGGACTGCTGGCGGCGGCGATCCTGAGCGGTTGCACGATTCAACTGCGCCCGGATCGGCCGGCCGAGCCCGAACCGCCTGCCGAACCGCCCGCCGAAACGGATGACGACGCCCTCGACGATTTCGCGCCGACCCCTTCGCCGGCCGACGATGCGCCCGACGAACTCGATCGATTTCTGGCCGAGGAATCCATCCGCGGTGAGTCGGCAAGCGAGCAAATCGAATCCGAAGAGCTCGAACCCGAAGAGCGCGAATCCGACGTGGACGAGACGGAGGTGGACGAAGCGGAGATCGTCGAGCAGCCGCCCGCTGAACCCGACGTCGAGTCCGAACCGGAGCCGGAGCCCGAACCGCCCGCGCTGATCGAACGCAACATCACCCCGATGCCGCCGCAGGAGGCGCTGGCGCCATTGGAAGCCGGTCTATTGCAGGCCGGGATCGGGGGAGCGACGACCCGTCGGCGCGCGGCGATCGCGTTGATCATCGAGGGGCACGATCTGCAGGCGCAGGACAACGCATACCTGGCCGAAAAGCGCTTCGAGCGTGCGGTGTCGGTCGATCCGTCCTGCGGCGAGGCTTACCTGGCGCTGGCCGAGTTACGCTTTGGCCAGCAGCAGTGGGAGCAAGCGGCCGATTTATCCACCAAAGCGGCCTTGCGCCTGGGGCGCGACAATTACTTTCTGGCGCGGGCGCACCTGGTGGCGGCCAAGGCCTTGGTCAACGGCGAACAGCCCGCCAAGGCGCTGGCGCAGGTCGAACAGGCGTTGGCCGCCGAGCCCGGCAACGGCGAGGCGCTCCGACTGCAACGGGAACTGCAAGCTTACCTGGGGAAAAACCGCTAGGGCGTCCGGAAGATTATTTCATCCGCTCCAAGTACACCGGTAACTCGACGGGATCGCCCTGCTCGGCGAGGTAGACCGCGATCATCCCCACCAGGCGCACGCCGGGACGTTCCAGTCGAGCCGCAACATGGAAATCCAGGCTTTCGTGCGCGGGGAGGGTCAGCGGCAGAGAGGAATCCAACTCGATGCTCAACAGCGCATCCGGTTTGCATTCGATGCGCTCGATGGTCAAAGGTTCGTCGGTGTTGTTGATCGCCCGCGCTTTTGTTTTGTAATCATCCATCGCGGTGGTCGAGCGGATGCGGCGGGGCTCCAGTTCCAGCCGGCGCTGAACCACCCCTTCCATCAACAGCTTGATTTCCGGCCGCACCGGGTCGGTCGTGTGCAGGATCACCACCTTGGATTGCGGCCCCCACAGACGGGTGGAGTTGAGGCGCACATGCACCAGCAGGCGGTTGTTGCCGGCAATGGTTTCACCGTCCAGATGTGCGGTGGTGCAGCCGCAGGTGGTTTCCACGTGGTCGATGGCGATGCGCGCGGGCGCCGGGTTGATAACAAGGAAATAGGCGTCGACGATTTCGCCCTCGTAAATCTGACCGAAACGGAAAGTGCCTTCGGTTTCGGTGACGATCACCGCATCGTCACGCGATGCCGGCATTTCGACGGAGGCGCAGGCCACCGGTAACAGAAGGCAAAAGATGATCGCGAAATAATGTTTCACGCGGCTATTATTGGCAAAAGGCTCGGCGGATGGCAAGAGGAATCTCGATTTATTTCGACAGGTTATAAAAAAAGGGCGAGGGATGTCCCCCGCCCTGTTCGGTAAGTGAAGCGAATTAGATGTCGACGTCGTCGATGGTGACGCCGACGGCGGCCAAAGCGGCCTTCACCGCTTCTTCGCCGGTCTTCACGCGCTTGAAGAAGCTTTCGGTGCGTTTCAAGTTCGCCGGGCTGAACGGCTCGATGCCGACTTTGCCCATCATCATGGCCATGGTGGCCGCGCGCGGACCGCCGGTCAGACCGTCGACCAGCATGCCCAGCATCGTGTTGATGCCGCCCTGTTTGAGCACGAAGGTGATGACGTCGGCGCCTTCTTTGTGGCCTTCGCCCACGCTCGCCGCGCCGGCATTGTCGAATGCCAAGTGCCAATCCGGACGAGGCACGCGGCCTGCTTCCACATCGGTCGTCAGGTTGAACGTAATCGGGTCGCCGGCCACGTTGTTGGACAGCTTGGGCAGAGCCGCCATGAATTTGTCCATCGGGACTTCGCTCAGTTTCATAACGCAATCCTCCTGCATCTATGTGCGAAAAAATGTAACCGATATGAAATCGGAATGCCGATGAAATACCCCATGCCGCAAGTTCTCTTTGAAAGCCCGAACATTGTACCGACAATTGCGAACCAGGGCAAGGAGAAAACGCAAGAAAACAATAAAAACAAAAAATTTAATGAAACAGCGTGAATTTGATAACAGTAGACGGGAAAAGGGTTTTTGCGAATCTATACAAATCGGTAACTTGAATATCATGAAATACTAATAATATTCATTTTGTCCTTTTTCGTTTTGCCGATTGTCGAATTTGTTTTTGTATTTTCATTGGTTAGGAAAAGGCAACCAGCGCTTTGGGGTAAAAATGATTGAACGTTCATTCATTTTTGTTTTCTTTGGGCTGGCGAAAGGAAAGGCGATATGCTCGAATAGCCGGAAAATATTCGGCAAGGACGTACCATGAACGCTTCCGATCTCCTGCCCGCGTTGCGCTACATCGAGGTTGTGCCGGTGGAAACCGAAGCCGGCCAGCACTTCCTGTTGCGCGATCCCAAACAATTGTCGGACCGCATGCTGACTGTCTCGCAGGCGATTCTTTTCTGCCTGCAGGCCTTCGACGGCGCGACCCAGGCCGAGACGCTGCGCCTGATGTGGCGCGAGGCCAGCCGGGGGCAGGACTTGCCGCTGGAACACCTGGCGGAACTGGTCGAGCAGTTGGACGAACTGTACCTGCTGGTCAACGATCGCGCGTTGGCGCGCCTGAACGAGTTGCGGCAGGAATTTCTGGAAATGCCCGTGCGGCCGATGCGGCTGGCCGCGCCCGCCGACGAACTGCAGCAGGTGCTCGACGCTTGCTACATCCAGGCCGGGTTGCCGCTGCCCGGCGACATCGCCGCCGTTGACAACCGCCTGGGCGTGCTGATCGCGCCGCACATCGACTACATGCGCGGCGGACCGGCGTACGGGTTGGCCTACTTGCAGATGAAGAAGCATTTTTCCGGCGAGGTCGTGCTGGTGCTGGGCACGAATCACCAGGAGCATCAAACGGCGTTGGCGCTGACGAAAAAGGACTACCTCACGCCCTGGGGCGAGGTAACCACGGACGTCGCGCTGGTCGAACGACTGGCGGCGGCGCTGCCCTTCGATGTGTTCACCGACGAATTCTGTCATCGCGACGAACATAGCGTCGAGTTGGCTGCCTGCGCGCTCAAACACGCTTTCGGCGACGCCTGTCCGAAAATCGTGCCGGTGTTGTGCGGCAGCTTCGAGGAGTTCTTACAGCGCGGACTCGATCCGTTGCAGGACGAAACGCTGCAAGCCGTGCGGCGGGCGCTGACGGATCTGGCGACGGCCGAGGGCGAGCGGTTGGCGATCGTCGCCAGCGCCGACCTGGCGCACATCGGCCTGCAGTTCGGCGACGGCAAGCCGGTTGATCAAGCCGTCCTCGACGCCTGCTTGGAGCGCGATCGGCTTTTGCTCGCCGCGATGACGGCCGGCGACGCGGACGAATTTCTCGACCGGCTGCGGGCCGAGCGCAACGCGCGTCATGTGTGCGGCGTCGCGCCGATCCATTATGCGCTGGCCGCGCGCGTCACCGGCGCGGCGACGGAAGCGAGTTTGAATTATTGGCGCGCCGAGGATGAAAGCGGCGCGGTGACCTTCGCCGCGGCGGCGCTGTTGCGGCCTTAGGCCCAGGTGATCAGCGATAGGTCGAAGTTGGTGACCATGTCCGGATGAGACGGCGTGACGCGCACGCCGAAGCCTTGCTGTCCCGAGGTCTCGCACATCAACTTGCGATGATAATAATGCAAGCCGTTATCCTGCTTGCGGCCGTTTTCCATCGGCAGAGCTTTGCCGGCCTCGATTTTCCCCTGCGGATCGAGTTGACCGGCGAACACTTCCACCACCACGTCTTCCGGTGCGAGGCTGCCCAGGTCGACTTCCGCCTCGATCTCCAGCGGTTCGCCCACTTCGAAGGCTTCGTGTTGTTCGTACTTGACGTTGACGATTTTCACCTCGTGCCATTTGTGGAGGATCTTCTGCTTCCATTCCGTCAGCGCGCGCGCCCGCTCATAATTGTCGCGCGCCAGTGCGCTGCAGCGGGTGGAAGCGGGCAGGTAGAACTGTTCGGCATACTGTTTGGTCATGCGATGCGTGTTGTACACCGGGCACAACCGGCGCATCGACTGTTTCATCATGTCGATCCAATGCCGCGGCAGGTAATCGCGGTCGCGGTTGTAAAACAGCGGCACGATTTCGCGTTCGAGCAGATTGTAGAGCGCGTTGGCCTCGACGTGGTCCTGCGTGGCGATGTCCGCATAATCCTCGCCCATGCCGATCGTCCAGCCGACTTCGGGGTGGTAACCCTCGGCCCACCAGCCGTCGAGCACCGACAGGTTCAAACCGCCGTTGATCGCGACCTTCATGCCCGAGGTGCCGCTGGCTTCCATCGGCCGGCGCGGCGTGTTGAGCCACACATCCACACCCTGCACCAGGTAGCGCGCCACGTTGATGTCGTAGTCCTCGAGGAACACGAAGTGCCGTCGGATTTCCGGGTTGCGCGCAAAATGCACGATCTGCCGGATCAGTTCCTTGCCGTGCATGTCGTTGGGGTGCGCCTTGCCGGCGAAGATGATCTGTATCGGCCGCTCCGGATCCGTCAGCAAACGACGGATGCGGTCTGGGTTGCGCAACAGGAGTGAAGCGCGCTTGTAGGTGGCGAAGCGGCGGGCGAAACCGATGGTCAGGATGTTCGGATTGAGCACTTCCAGCGCTTCGTCGACTTCGGTTTTCGGCGCGCCGCGATGGAGCAGTTTGTCGTTCAGATGACGCCGGGTGAAGTTCACCAGTCGTTCGCGCCGGTGCAAATGCGTCCGCCACAGTTCCTCGTCGGGAATCGACAGGATCTTCTCCCAATATTTCGGATCGTCCTGGTAGAACTGCCAGCCTTCGCCCAGGTAGGTGTCGAGCAACTCGGCCATGTCTTTGCTGATCCAACTGCGCACATGAATGCCGTTGGTGATCGCGTGGATCGGCACTTCCTCCTTGGGCACTTCCGGCCACTGGCCTTTGACCATTTCCTTGGTTACTTCGGCGTGCAGTTTGGAAACGCCGTTGATGTAACTGGCGTGCCGGCCGGCGACCAGGGCCATGTTGAATCCCTCTTCGGTGTTGTTCGGATTCTGCCGACCGATGCCCATAAATGCCTTTTTGCTCAAGCCCAGACGTTCCGGATAGTCGCGTAGGTACTTTTCGATCAGCGCCGGGCTGAAGATGTCGAAGCCCGCCGGCACCGGCGTGTGCGTGGTGAACACGTTGGACGAACCGACCGCCTCGCGCGCCTCGTGATAGGAAAGGCCGGCCTTTTCGCGCAGCAGCCGGATGCGTTCGAGAGTGGAAAAGGCACTGTGGCCTTCGTTCATGTGGCAGACGCTGGGTACGATGTCCATCGCGTATAGGGCGCGGATGCCGCCCAGACCCAGCACGGTTTCCTGCTGGATGCGCATTTCCTGGTCGCCGCCGTACAGCGTTTCGGTGATGCGGCGGTCCTCCGGGCCGTTTTCCGCCACGTTGGTGTCCAGCAGGTAGAGCGGAATGCGACCGACCTGCACTTTCCAGATCTGCACCTGCACCGTGTTATGCGGGAACCAGATCGGCACCCGCAGCGGATGCCCGTCGGCGTTCAGCACCGGGCGCATCGGTAGGTTGAAGAAATCGTTGGTCGGGTAGCTTTCCTGCTGCCAGCCGTCGACGTTCAAGTACTGGCGGAAGTATCCCTGCTGAAACGCCAGCCCGACCGCGACCATCGGCAAGCCCAGGTCGGAGGCGCTTTTCACCGTGTCGCCCGATAACACGCCCAGACCGCCCGAGTAAATGGGAATGCTTTCGGTCAGGCCGTATTCCATCGAAAAGTAGCCGATGCGTACGTCTTTGTAGTCGTAGTTTTCCTCGTACCACGAACGGCGCGTCATGTAGGTATTCAGCGAATTGGCCACGCGCGACAGGTGCGAGCAGAAGCCTTCGTCGGCGGCCAGTTCCTCCAACCGCGCCTGGTCGACCCGCCCCAGCATGCGCACGGGATTGTGGTACACCGCTTCCCACAGGTCGCGATCCACGCGCCGGAACAGGGCGATGGCGTCATGATGCCACGTCCACCACAGGTTGTAGGCGATTTCCAGCAGGGGAGCCAACCGGTTGGGGAGTTTCGGTTCGACGTTGTATACAAAGATACGCGGCATGTTCACACCTCCATCCGATTTTTCGGATGCCTTGTATTCTCTTCCGGTTATCGATTGCGTTCAAGGTACCCCGCTGCGGCTTCCGCGAAAGCTTGCAGCGTGTCGTACTTGGGGCGCCATCCCAATTCGTTGCAGGCGCGTTCGATGGCGAAACAACTGTGCGCGAACCGTTCACGGGCGAATTCCGGGTACACCAAGGGCCGACCCAACCACGCGGCGACCTTGTTTGTTACCGGAAACATCGAAGACGGCAACGTAAGCATTTTTCGGTGACTTGCAAGAGTTTCATCAACCGTTTCAAACACTTCCAGGGTGGTTGCCGCCGAGCGCCCGGCGATGTTGTACACGCGCCCCGCGGCCTGCGGCCGGCTGAGGCAGCGCTCGATCACATCCAACGCGTCGCGCACGTGAACGAAGTGCACCAGCGCCATGTTGTTGCCGAAAAACGGCTGTACCGGCCGCTTGGTTTTCCACTTCAGCCAGTCCTCGACGTAGCGATGGTCGATGAAATGCGGACCGATCACCGGTGCCAGGCGCAGGATCACCACATCCAGTTCGCCCTGCTTGAATTTGTCGAGCAGAAATTCCTCCGCCGCCAACTTCGAACGCCCGAAGGGGCCGTGCGGATTGGCCGGCGTTTCTTCGGTACAGGGACAGACCTTCGGCGGTGGACCGTACACGCTGACGTGGCTGGCGTAGATGAATTTTTTCACCCCGGCCTTGATCGCCGCATTGGCCAAGGTGCGCGTCGCCTCGTAGTTGATGCGCTGCACATGGTCGGAGTAATCGGCCTGCGCCGGGAAGTCCACCGTTTTACGCAGCGGATTGGCTTCGGCGAGGTGGACGATCGTTTCCACGTCGCGCACCGCGCGACGCACGGCGACCGGATCGGTGATGTCGCCGAGAATGGCTTGGTGGCCGGCGAACCAGGGACGGTCGAGCAGATCGAACGCGCGCAACGGATAGTTTTTCGCCCCCAGATGCCGCACCAGATCGCGTCCCAGGTGAGTGCCGGCGGCGGTGATCAGCAGCATGCGGATAACCCTTTGTTTGCGGTTCGACAGTCGACCGACCGTTCAATTGCGTTTCACTATGGCGGAAGCGGTCCGGCGATGCAATACCTGATGAGCTTGCCGACAACGAAAAGGAGGCGGCGCGATCGGGATCGCCCGGCTCACGATCGATCCGCCGTTCTGGATTTCCCTCACCGGTTGCGTTCTTTGGCTGGGGCGAGTTCGGGTCGAGCGGTTTTGCCGTATCTCGTCGGAGCGGCCGAAAAACCCGCCGCGCATGGGGGGTGCAAAGAGACCGGCGAAAGGTGCATGATAGAAACGGATCATCCACAGGAGAATGTCGCATGGTGTGCGTGGGGATCGTCGTGGCCGGCGGCAAGGGCCGGCGCATGGCGGCGAAGGTCGCCAAGCAATACCTGGATCTGGGGGGGCGGCCGATTCTGGCGCGCACGATCGAGGCGCTGTCGGCCGTGCCGATCGTCGATGCGCTCGTGTTGGTTGTGCCGCGCGGCGACGTCGTCTTTTGCAAGGATCAGATCGTCGAAAAGTACAACCTCGCCAAGGTGGCCCGCGTGGTCATGGGCGGCCAGACGCGACAGGAGTCGGTGGCGCGCGGCTTGCGGGCCATCGAAAAACTGCGCCTGACGCCCGATGTGGTGCTCGTGCACGACGGCGTGCGGCCTTTCGTCGACGCGCCGGTGATCGAGCGCGCGGTGCGCATCGCGGCCAACTTCGGCGCGGCGGTGGTGGCCGGAGAGGTCAAGGAGACGATCAAGCTGATCACCGACGACGGCTTTGTGCGCCAGACGCCGGACCGCCGCTGGTTGGTCGCCGCGCAGACGCCGCAAGCCTTTCAGTACGATACGCTGCTGGATGCGCACCGCGAAGCGGAAAAAACCGGCTTCGTCGGCACCGACGATTGTCAGCTCGTCGAGCGCGTCGGCGGACGGGTGATCGTCGTCCACGGCGAGGATACGAACATCAAAATTACCACGCAGACCGACCTGCTGCTGGCCCAGGCGATCTGGAAGCAAAGGAACAAACGATGAGAATCGGGCACGGCTACGACGTGCATCGGCTCGTCGCCGGACGCAGGCTGATTCTGGGCGGCGTGACGATCGAATACGATAAAGGCCTGCTCGGGCACAGCGACGCCGACGTCCTGGCCCACGCGATTGCCGACGCCGTGTTGGGCGCGGCGGGCCTGGGCGACATCGGCCGCCACTTCCCCGATACCGACCCCGCCTACGCCGGCGCCGACAGCCTCAAGCTGCTGGCCGCGTGCGT
>DAINPV010000109.1:0-11127 GCA_036743315.1 bacterium
CCCATGGTACGTGTTATCGCGGAAATGGCGCAGCGCGCGGACGATCGCCCCGGCGGTCGCCACGTTGCGTTTGACGCGTTGGCTCAGCGATTCGCTTGACGCATAGCCGTACAGGAACGAATCGTTGGTTTCCTTGTTTTCAGTATGGGGGTCCGACACGCTGGGCGGCAGATCGCGCCAACCGTCGTCGACCAGCTCGGGCCACAGCGCGAGGGCCAGCGACGTTTCGACAAACCCGGCATGGTGATCCTGCTTGAGTTGTTCGAGGTCGATCTCCCGCTCGGGCCGGTCGGCCAGCGCGTCGAGAAACACGCCGCCTTCCATCACCCGACCCAACACCGCCGAAAAGAGCGAAACGGCCGGGACGCCGTGGCGCGCCGCGAGCGTCGCCGCCGCATCCTCGAGGGCGCATACGTGGCGCGGGCCGCCGTGAAACGACGAATAGGCCAGCCGCGCGAAACCGGCCTTGGCGAAGGGCGCGAGCAAGCCGACCGCGACATCGCGCACCAGCGGCGCGGAAAACGCGACCGTGCCCAAGCTCGGCACGCCGTCGGCGGCCACGGGCACGGGCGGCAGGAGCACGATTTGCCAGTCGGGCAGTTTTTCGGTCAGCAACTGCGCCGTGCGTTCGGCCAGCGCGTAGCCCTCGAACATATCCTGGCCGAGCGGCAGGTGCGGGCCGTGCACTTCCAGCGGGCTGAGCGTGGCGATGACGATGGTGCGCGTGCGGTCGAACGATTTCAGCTTGTCGTGCGTCAGACGCTCGAGTTGGTGCACGCGCGCGGGTTTGGGTTTGGCTTTGGCCATGATTCACATCTCCTTATTGGGGCAGCGGCAGCGGCCGGCCGCCCAGTTGCGCCGAGCGATACGCGGCGGCGATGATGCGCAAGATTTTCACGCCGTCGTCGCCGGATTGCGCCGGGGGCGCGCCGTGGAGGATCGTTGCGACCATCGCACGCGCCTGTTCCTGGTAGCCGCATTCGAAACAGGTATCGTAACGCGGTCGGCGCCAGCCGCGCGTCGTCGCGGGGTTGTCGCCGTAGCCGCCTTCGCTGTAGGTCGTCAGACCCGAGCCCTTCATCAGATCGGCGCAGCCGTTGCCGGTCGAGCCGAAGACCTCGGTGATCGAATCCATGCCGCCTTGATGACACCAGTCGGCTTCGACGATGCCGACCGCGCCGCCGGCGAATTCGAGCCGCACGAGCACGAAATCGTCGACGTCGCCTCGCGTGGGCGCGAAGGTGCGCGTAACCGCCGCGACGCGCTCGATCGGCCGATCGCCCATGATGTCGAGCACGACCGAGAGGCTGTGGCAGCCCAGGTCGATCAGCGCGCCGCCGCCCGCTTCCCGCTTGCTGAAAAACCACGGCGAATGCGGGCCGGCGTGGCGCTCGATCTGGCGCACCAGGTAGATCTCGCCGAAGGCGCCCGCGCGGGCCAGATCGCGCAGGTGGACGAACTTGGGCGCCAGCGGCAACTGTTCGGCGTACAGCAAATGCACGCCGGCCTTGCGCGCGGCGGCGGTCATGCGGCGACCCTCGGCAAGGGTCATCGCCAGCGGCTTTTCGACCATGACGTGCTTGCCGGCCGCGATCGCCGCGAGGGTCAGCGCGCAGTGCTGGTAGTTGGGCGTGGCGACGATCACCGCGTCGATGTCCGGCGCGCTGAGCAGCGTCTGGTGATCGGCGAAGGCCCGCACCCCATAACGGCGCGCGGCGCGTTTCGCCGATTTGAGTGTACGGCTGGACACGCCGATCACCTCGGCCTCGTCTTGTCGGCGCAACGCTTCGATGTGATTGTCGATGATCGATCCCGCGCCGCAAATGCCGACGCGCAATTTCGTTTCACTCATCGCGGACCCTTTCGCCAAGGAAATGTGTCGACAAACAATCAAGCACGGCCAAGCCTTGCGGGCAAGACCGCGGCGCCCGGCATGGGACCCAATAAGTCAATTCTCGGTGGCACTGATACACGAGCGAGCGAAGCGAACGAGTTTATCAGTGTGTTTAATTGCCGATAAATATGGAGTGCGTCCTTAATACTATTACCGACACTGATAAGCCTCACTTCGTTCGGCGTATCAGTGCCACTGAGCCTTTCGCATTCCTAACATCCACAGACGTCGTCATCATCGTCATCATCGGTGGGTAAAAGCTGATCGTCGTCATCGTCGTCGGATGAAGAATCGTCGTCGATCGCGTCGTCGTCGATCGCATCGTCATCGATCGCATCGTCGTCGACAGCGTCATCGTCGACCGCGTCGTCGTCGAGCGCATCGTCGTCGACAAGATCGTCGTCGACAAGATCGTCATCGACAACGTCGTCATCCGTCGAGTCGTCGTCGGTCGTGTCGTCGTCGGTCGTGTCGTCGTCGGCCGGATTGTTCAGCGGTTCGAAAAACTCGTCCCACAACCGCTCCATGACCACATCGTAGCCGCCGGCGGTCGGGTGAATGCACTCCTCTTCAGGAAAAAAACGGGCCGGCGACGGCCGGTAATAATTGGGCGCGAAGGGCATACCGTCGGCCTGTTGCAGCGCGCCCAGGAGCGCCGTGTGGTGGACCTGCGGGTAATCGTCGGCGATGGCCGCCGTAATGTCGGTGATTTGCGCGAACAAATGATTCTGGCTGTAGGTGTTGCCGCCGAGCATCGCCTGGCCCATGACGAGGCAATCGAGCGTGTGCTCGAAGTTGGGAAAATCGTAACCGTTGAGGGAAATTTTGAGGTCGGGACGGAAGGCGAGCAGCTCGTCGAGCACGGTGCGCAGCGCCTCGTCGATCAGCGGGAAGACCTCGTCGCCCAGACCCATGAGCAGGTAGCCGTCGAGCAGATCGTTGCCGCCGAGGCTCAACGTCAGCCAGTCGATTTCCGGATGCTGCAGCAGGGTCAGCTCGACGTCGAGCAGCGCGCCGGGCACGGCCCAGTTCACCGCCGCGCTGCCGGAAATGCCTTTGTTCCAGACTTCCACGCGCGTGCCGTGCCGGCGGATGACGCGTTCCATGGCGTCGCACCAGCCGTCGGCCCAACTGTCGCCGACCGACATGACGTTGATCTTCGCCCGGCCGGCCAGCAGCACGGGCGTCAGGCACAACAGAAACAACCAGGGGACGAAGCGGCGGCGCATGGTTTTCTCTTCCTGCGAACTTTCCGTTCAGTATGGCGGCCCGGCCTTCGCAACGCAAGCGCGGGCCGCTTGTTTTCGGTCGACAACTCGGCCATGCTGGCGCGAAACGCGAGGAGGAAATCGTCGATGTTCGTCACCTTGGCGATGTTGCTGGGCGGCTTGCTGCTGCTGATCGGCGGGGGCGAGGCGCTGGTGCGCGGCGCGTCGCGGTTGGCGGCGCTGGCCGGCATTCCGCCGCTGATCATCGGCCTGACCGTGGTGGCCTTCGGCACGAGCGCGCCGGAGCTGGCGGTGAGCGTGAAGGCATCCTTCGCCGGCAGCCCGGACATCGCGCTGGGCAACGTCGTGGGCAGCAACATCTTCAACATTCTGCTGATTCTGGGCGTGTCGGCGCTGATCGTGCCGCTGACCGTCAACCGGCAGTTGATCCGGCTGGACGTGCCGGTGATGATCGTCGCGACGATCATCGTCTGGCTCTTTTGCGGCAACGGCGTCGTCGGCCGAGGGGAAGGATTCGCCCTGTTTCTGGCGCTGCCGGCGTACATCGGCTGGCTGGTTTGGGAGGCGCGCCAAGCGCCCGCCGACCAAGGCGAAGGGGCCGAGGCGACCAAGGGCGGCGCGCTCCGATCGATCGTCATCATCGTCGTCGGACTGGCGATGCTGGTGCTGGGCTCGAAGTGGCTGGTGGAGGGCGCGTCGTCGCTGGCGCGCGCCTGGGGCGTCGGCGAGTTGATGATCGGCCTGACGATCGTGGCGGCGGGGACTTCGCTGCCGGAAGTGGCGACCTCGATCATCGCGGCGGTGCGCGGCGAGCGCGACATCGCGGTGGGCAACGTCGTGGGCAGCAATATCTTCAACCTGCTGTCGGTGCTCGGCGGGGCGGCGCTGTTGTCGGGCGGCGTGAACGTGACCGGCGCGGCGCTGCAATTCGACGTGCCGTTCATGGCGGCCGTGACCCTGTTGTGCCTGCCGATCTTCATTTCCGGCACGGAAATTTCGCGCGGCGAAGGATTGATCTTTCTGGCGTTCTACGCCGGCTACCTCGCTTTCGTCGTCATGCGCGGCACGGCCCATCCGGCCGCGTGGCCGTTCGTGCGCCTGCTGTGGTGGACCTTCCTGCCGGTCGTGCTGCTGGTCGTGGGCGGCGCCTTGCGACCGCTGTGGCGGAAAAAAGTTTAGCGGCCTTTACCGCGCCGTGGGCGAGTGTAAAGTAACCCGACCATGAACGACTACCTGGCCCTGCTTTGCGACCTGGACATGACGCTGGTGGACTCGCGCGCCGACATCGCCGCGGCGATCGCCCACAGCGCGCGGACCGTCTGCGGCGCGACGTTGCGTCACGCGGAGGTCGTGCCGCTGATCGGGCGCAGCCTGAGCGAGATGTTCCGGAACCTGCTGCCGCCCGAGCACCAGGGGCGCCTCGCCGCCTGCGTCGAGGAGTACAAGCGGTTTTTCTTCGACCATTGCGCGGTGCACACCCGGCCCTACCCCGGCGTGGTCGAAACGCTGACGACGCTGCGCGGGCGCGGGGTGAAAACGGCGGTGGCCACGACGAAGATGACCTTCATGGCGCGGCGCGTGTGCGAACTTACCGGGTTGGCGCCGCTGCTGGATCACATTCAAGGCACGGAGGACTTCGCGCCCAAGCCCGACCCCGAGGTCATCGTGCGCGCCTGCGGCGCGTTGCGCGTGCGTCCGGAGCAAACGCTGTTGATCGGCGACACGGTGATGGACATCCGCGCCGGACGCGCCGCCGGTTGCGGAACCGTTGCGGCGGTCGGCTACGGCATCGGCACGGTCGCGGCGCTGACGGCCGCCGGGCCGGACTGTCTGCTCGCCTCGTTCGCCGCGTTGCTGGACTGACGCGACGCTATTCCACGCAGCGCAAATCCAGCGGCAGTGAGTTGCTGTAGCCGCAGGCTCCTTGGATCTTCAATTCGAAAGGCGGATCGTTGTTCTCGTGCAGCAGGCCGCAACGCAGCTCGAATTCGTACGGACCGGTCTCCGCGCTGGAACAGCCGATGCCCGGCATTTCGTCGCCGTGGCGATACACGCCCTGGGAATCGATGATCCAGTACGAGCCGGTGTTGAGCGCGCAATTCGGATCGTCGTATTCGATGGCCGCCACCACTTCGTCCTCGGGATGGAACACGGCGGGCAAGGCGGTCTCGACGCCGTTGATCTTCACCGTCACGCCGAGCAAGGCGGGCGGGTTGGGGTCGTCGCAGTCGGGTTCGACGTACTGGGCGGCGATATCCAGCGGCAGCGTCAGACTTTCGCCGCCGCATTTGTCGACGATGCCCAGGTAGAACGGGCCCTCGTCGGCCGAGCGGAAGTAGAACGGGCTGACGTAGAAGCGATGCGGTCCGGCGACTTCACTGGAGCAGCCCAGGTCGTCGAAGCCCCAGCCCGTTTCTTCGACGACGCCCTCGCCCATCGCCTGCACGTAGGCGCCGCCGCCGTTGAGGTTGCATTCGGCGTCGGCGTACTCGATGGCGAATTCCAGGACGTCGGTGGTGAGCAGGTTCAGCGGCGCGGTCGCCGCTTCGCCGTTGACGAAGAAGGAAACGCCCAACAAGTCGGGCGCGGTATTGCCGATGCAGTCGGGGTCGATTTCGTCGTCGTCGCCGTCGCTCATGTCGTCGTCATCGCCGTCATCGACGTCGTCGTCCGCATCGTCGTCGGGATTGTCGTTGTCGTCATTATCGTCGTCGTCATCGTCGCCGCAGGCGAGCCAAAAGGATAGTCCGATCGCCATCAGAATGAACGCACACATCCATTGCATTTTCATCGTTCAACTCCATATAGCAAGACCTTCCGCCCCCCGGCAGACAACATGGTAGCGCTTCCGGGTGGACAAACACAAGCGGAAATAACAATTCGTTTTTTCGCCGAGGCTCGCTCATTCCGGCCGGTTGGTGAGGTAGTACAAGCGGTATTGATCGTCGGGCACCCAATGGGCGAATAAAACATGCAGATAATTTTCCGCGTCCAAGGCGAAGCGGGCCAAGCCGTCAAACAAACCCAACGGTTCGTCGATCCAATCATTACCGGTCCAATAAACGTGATGCAACTCTTCGAATTCGGCATCCCACAACAAGAGATGAGGCCGGCCCAGGGAATCCAGCGCCGCCTGGTGAATGCCGGCATAGGTGTTTTTCAGCACATAGGAAGCGAGTTCTTCCTCTTGCCATTCGCCGGAAACGTCGGACACATAATGAACCGAATACTCCCAGCGACCGTCATCGACGACGCGCGCATAGGTGTAAGTCAAATGGTAATATCCTTGCGCATCGCGAAACAGATGGTGATCGGTGAAGGAGTGGAAATCCTCCGCATCGTTCGGTAAGGGCGCAACCAGTTCGCTGACCCATTCGCTCCCGACAGCGCGGAAAAGATAATCGCCCGGTTCGTCATACCAATCGGGCGCATCCTCGAACGACGAATAAACGACGCATCCGGCGGCGACAATCTCGTTTTCGTCCGCACAAAACAGCGCCGGCGATTCCGCCGTCAATTCCGCCGTTTCGTTCCAAGAGCCCGATTCGTTCGACCAGACAGTCGTTTTTCTCGATAGCTTGCCGCGATCGAAAGCGACGGCGGCGCGACCGGAAGGAGTGACGCAAAAGGAAGAAGTCGACGCCGAAGCCGAAAAATCGTCAATCAATTCGAATTGCCATTGTCCGCCGTTTCGATACGCATGGTTGACGTCAAACCACGATTCCTTTGCCTGATATTTCGACAGATAACCGACGTGGGCGCCGTCGTCCGCATCCAGCAACAACCGATGGTTACGGTTGGCTTTATCGGTTTCGAGCAGCGGTTGGTCGTTCCAACCGGACTGGTCGCGGAAGGCGTAGTTGGTTACCCGGGAGTCGCCGTAAACGATATGCGGGCGCGCCTGCGAATCGACGGCGATATCGTTATCGTTATAATCCCCGTTGACAATTTCCTCGATGGACCAGCCGGTCGGCGGCGACAGATCGTCGTCGTCATCGGTCGTGTCGTCATCGACGGAATCGTCATCCACCGCATCGTCGTCGAGCGCATCGTCATTGTCGTCGTCATCGTCGTCGCAAGCGCCACAGCCGCCGACCAAAAGACCGCCGATCACGAAGAAAACGAGCCAGAAGCAACGACTTTTCATTTTCTTCCTCCACACACTTATTTTCAACATAACATACGCGATGAAAGGCCACCATCACCCGGCCGCTCCCACTCGAACAACCATTTTATTTAGCTATGATAAATATACAAACAATCCATTTTGCTTTTTCCCATTTTATCAATATAATTGTCGATACAATCTCATCAATTCAATTGATAATAACGGAGGGCTCCCCATGAAAAGACTCTTCCTTTACGCGGTCCTGTTATGTCTGGCCTGCGGGCTGACAACAACGGCCAGCGCCAATTCGCCGGGATGGTATTACAACCTCGTTTTCGATACGAAGATCGAGGTGGAATTCACCGGCGCCGCCGGCGTTGTAACCGATTATTATGTGTCTTTGCACCACCCATCCACCCTGCATTGGCTGGAGTTGCACGGGATTTTCCTGATGAACGAGGATCTGCAGACGATCTCGTTTCTGGACAACCCCGACTATGAAGAGTGCGACTTGGTCAATAACGTTCCCAATGACGACACACGCGAGGACGTCCAGGATTTCTGGGAATGGATCGACTCGTATCTGGGCACTAATTACGCCACGCAGTTCATCTACTTTTGGGATCATCCGGATTACGGACCGGATTGCACGGTCGACGGCGACGGGGAATGGACGCGGCGCGACTGGTTTCGTACCGGTCTCTTGGCCGAACCGGATTACGGCAAGACAGTCTACCCGTTGTCCGGGAGCGGAGCCGAGCCGCGTTCGTCCGATTATTTCGATCGGATCAAGCTGAAGATGGATCCGCGCGATCCGGCCGTGACCACGTTGACAATAAAATCCATTAAAATATATCTGAACGATATGTTGATTCTGCTTTTCCAACCGCCCAGCCCGATGGTCTATCAACAGAATCAGGAATTGGTTTTCACTGACGCCATTTATTCGACCCGCGTCAATCACATGCAAAACTGTCGGGTGAGCCGGTACATCATCGATGCCGTCGAGGATTTGAGCAATCCGCCGTATGACGAAAACGACTTGCTGTTGCACGGTCCCAATTGTCAGGGCGTGTCCTGCTACAATTCCATTCTCGACATGGCGGCCAAAGACCTGTTCCAGATGTGGGATTACACCTACGGTTCGGCGTGGCAATACGACGGACTGACGGATTGGTATTTTCCGACGCCTCCGGCCTGGTGCAGCGAATACGCCGCCTATGCGATCAACGAGGCGACGAACTATTCCACTGATCCGGCGGTGGCGCCATCCTGGAACTCGACGTACAGCGGTTACCAACACGAGATGACGGTGGAGCGGATGGCGAATTTCTTCAAGGGTCTCAATCTGTACATCCATCCCGACGAACCGGCGCAGGCCGGCAAGCGCAATTGGCGATGGGACGATCTGTCAACCAACGTGCGGACCGGGTACTACACCGGCCACGTACACCGCAACGTTAAAGGCGAAGACAAGGGATCGCATAGCACGTTTTTCATTCGCTGGGCCAACTGTCGGAAATATTACAACGACGCGCTGGTGGGGATGATCGACCGCCCCTGCTCGCCGACCGATCCCGACATCGACAATGACGTGGAACTGCTCGACGACAACGGGAATCCCACCGGCACAACGATCAATCTGGCCTGCCAGGCCGTTTTCGACGCCGCGGGCGGCAATCAAAGTTCGGGGCGCGTTTATATCAATCGGTACAATTTGTACAACCTGACCGACGATCCCGAGCGTTGCATTCCGCTGTTCAATCCGATCGACGGGGATTATCCCGACAACGATATGTACTGGTATTCGGCGTCCGTCGACGCCTTGGACGATTTGAGCTACGCCCATAACGGCTTTGGTATCGTCGAGGCGAAAACGTGGTCGATCAAACACACTCCGACGACCTATACCTACAAATTGCCGCTAACCCGCATCGATCCCAGCGGGCGCATTCTGGTCGCCGGGTTGCACGGCAACGACGACATCATGGAATTCATCCAATACGGGATCTGGCAAGAGCCGCGTTGGGACCTCACCGTGGACGTGGGCCCGGCCATCATGCCCGGAACGAGCATCGAGCGGTTCAACAATCAGCAGATGCAGATCGACATGTACGGGAATTTGTTCACGCTGGTCAACACAAGCACGCAGAGCCTGCTGCTGAAGATCAACCGCCACGGCGAACTCGCCTGGACGATGAATCTGGACAAAACGCTGGGCGGCGATTTTTCCCCGGTGGCGATGGTGATCAACTCGCTCGGCAACATCGTCATCACCGGAAACGTGGGCAACACCGACGGCAGCAGTCTGGTTCTTCTCTCGATCGACACGAACCACGACGTGCAATGGACCAACGTCACCGCCAGCGCGAGCGTAGACAATCCCACGTCCTCGTTGGCGGTGGACCAAAACGATTACCTGTACGAAGCGGGCACGGTGATCAGCAACAATTCCAAGAAATTCATCCTGAACAAATACAAAATCAACGGAACCGAGGAATGGCATTATTTGTTCTCGCATCCCGACGTGTCACCGGTCGGCAACCCGCGGTTGATCGTCAACGGGCGGGGCGAGGTGTTCGTCACAGGCTTCGTGTACAACAACCGGGATCTGGACATATCCAAAGGCTTGGCGCTGCTGAAATTCAACGCCGACGGCACGCTGGCCTGGTATCGTTTCCACTTCGGCGAGAATGCGGAAATCAGCCACAACTGGCCGATCGACATCGGCGTGGATTTCGCCGACAACATCTTCGTGATGGCCACGGTCAATCGCGACGTGGCGCTGACCGGCTACCTGCTGCTCAAGTACGACACCAACGGCGTGCTGCAGTGGACGAAGACCTACGACAGCAGCAAGCGGGTGTATGACCAGGCGGTGGACATGGCGGTGACCGGAGCCGGCTTCGCTTACGTCACGGGCGTCACCGAACGCGAGATCGAAGGCAACTACGACATCAGCACGCTGAAATACGATCCCGACGGGAACGTCGTCTGGACCAAGGTCTACAACGGCGGCGGCCAAACGGGCGAAGGCGACATGCCCGGTTCGATCAACATCGATCCGGCCGGCAATATTGTCGTCACCGGACTAGCCGACACACAGGACGGCATGTACTGGGTCATCAACCGTTACAACAACGATTTCTGGTGGCGGGAAAACGGCTGCGACGGCTGTCTGATCGACAATACCTGTTTCCAAATCGGCGAGATCAATCCGCAAAACGCCTGTCAATATTGCGATCTCGTGAACGATGCCTGGGCTTGGACCGACCTGGCCGACGCGACGTCCTGCGACGACGGGCTGTACTGCAACGGCCAGGATTCCTGCCTGGCGGGCTATTGTCAGCACACGGGCGATCCGTGTCCCGGCAACGGCCTGTACTGCGACGGCGTGGAAAGCTGCGACGAGGAGAACGACCAGTGCGTCTCCAGCGGCAATCCGTGCCCCGATAACGGTCTGTTCTGCGACGGCGAGGAATATTGCGTGGAAGGCGCGACCTGTCAGACCACCGGCAATCCCTGCGAGGACGGCGAGGAATGCCTGGAAGACTCCGACGAGTGCGTCCCCAACGCCGACGACGACGTGGTCGACGACGACACGATCGACGACGACGATGACGATTGCGGCGGCTGCGGCGGCAACGCGAGCGACTGGATGGAACGGCTCTTCTGATCGGCCGACGAACAAACGAGCAACGAGCGGGCGGGCCGAACGGCTCGCCCGTTTTCATTCCGGCCGGTCGGTGAGGTAGTACAGGCGGCTGCCCAGCCCACGGGCGACTTGTACGAAGAGCAGGTGCAGATAGCCCTCGCCGTCGGCGGCAGCGGCGTAACGCCCGTAAAAGCCGCGCCAAGCGTCGCCCTGCCGTGTTCCGTCGCGCCGGGAAAATATC
>DAINPV010000110.1:0-11099 GCA_036743315.1 bacterium
ACGCTGCACCGAGGCGTGCTCGCCGTGCTGCGCGGCCCCAATTACGAAACGGCGGCGGAAGTGCGCATGTTGCGCACGCTGGGCGCCGACGCGGCGTGCATGTCCACCGTGCCCGAGGCGCTGTACGCGAAATACGTGGGGATGTCCGTGGCCGCGCTGGCGCTGGTGACCAACCTGGCCAACGACGGTTCGCTGGCCGAAAGCCCGCGGCACGAAGACGTCTTGCTCGCCGCCAAACAGGGCGCGGCGAATTTCGCCTTCACCGTCGAGGAAGCGGTCACTTTGCTTTAGGCAGCGTTCTCTTCGGGATCAGTTTGTGCGCGAGCGACGGTCCGATCATCCAGGTCGGATCGTAAGTGCGCATGACCATCCGCCAGTCGTTTTCATCCACGACCCGCTGAATGGTGTAGAGGTTGGCGTTGGCCAGGTCGTAGGCCACGGCCTGCGTGCCGTCTTCCAGTTGGATGATGGTGCGGTGGAAAAAATCGGGATGGCTCTCCAGTTGCTCGATCAGGTCGGTGTCGTCGTCGCCCAGTTCAAACAGCTCGTTCTGCATCATAAGCTGGTGCACGCGATGCACCACGTCGCTTTCGGCCAGGCTCGCGTAGAGCATGACGTAAAACGGCGAGGCTTCCTGGCGGCTGAGGAAAAACCCCGTCTCGATCTTGTGCAGATTTTGCAGGTTGCGCATCAGCGATCCGTAGACGAAAACGCGCGGCTGATTGAGCTCCATCCTACTTTTTTCTCCTTCTCGTTCCGAGTGAGCCTGCCCTGGAAAACGAAAAGTTGCAAGCATTAATTTCGCGAGCCGAAGATTGCCGTGCCGATGCGCACCAACGTCGCGCCTTCGGCGATCGCCACGGCGAAATCGGCGGTCATGCCCATCGACAAATCCGGCAGCGTCAGGCCGAGATCGACGCGCAACCGGTCGCGCAGTTCGCGCAGGCCGGCGAAAAACGGGCGCACCTGCTCGGCCGGCAGGAACGGCGGCATGGTCATCAGACCGCGGAGTTCCAGATGCGCCAAGCGGGCGATTCGTTCGGCCAGTTCCCGCGCCTCTTCGGGCGCGCAGCCGCTTTTGACGCCCTCCCGCGCAACGTTGACCTGCAACAGCACGGGAATCGTCCGCCCGTGTTCGGCGGCGCGATGGTCGATCTCCTGCGCCAGCCGCAGGCTGTCGACGGTGTGGATCATGTGAACCCACGGGGCCAGGTACTTGACCTTGTTGCGTTGCAAAGAGCCGATGTAGTGCCACCGAACGGCCGCGGGCAAAACGGGAACTTTCTCGCGCACTTCCTGCACGTAATTTTCGCCGAAGTCCAGTTGCCCGGCGCGCAAAGCTTCGTCGATGGCCGCGGGCGGGTGCATCTTGCTCACCGCGACCAGCGCCACCTCGGCCGGATCGCGCCCGGCCGCGAGGCACGCTTGCCGCATGCGTTCTTGAATTTCCCGCAACGATTCGGCGATGCTCATGCGTCTCTTTCGATCAGAACATTCTGCCCGTGGATCCGTTCCCATAATACGGCGACTTCGGCCAGGGGCAAACCCACCACGTTGGTGTAGGAGCCGCGCACGACTTGCACCAGGCTCGCGCCGATGTCCTGGATGGCGTAGGCGCCGGCCTTGTCCATCGGTTCGCCGGTGGCGACGTAGGCGCGGATCTGTTCGGGCGTCAGTCGGCGGATGTAGACTTCCGAGGCGACGGCGCTCGCGAAGCGTTCGTTGCCGTTGTGCTTGAGCAGGCAGAAGCCGGTGACCACCGTGTGCCAGCGGCCGCTGATGGTCGAGAGCATGCGGCAGGCGTCGGCGGCGTCGACCGGCTTGCCCAGCATCGCGCCGTCGACGACCACCGTGGTGTCCGCGCCCAGCACCCAATCGTCGGGGTAGCGCGCGGCGATCTTGGCCGCCTTGGTCGCGGCCAGGCGCATGGTATGCTCCTCGGGTTTCTCGCCGGGCAGCGGCGTTTCGTCCACGTCGGGAACTTCGACGATCAACTTCAGGCCCAGTTGGCGCAGCAGTTCGCGGCGGCGCGGACTGCCGCTGGCCAGGACCAACCGCGGAGCGCTCAATCCAGCGCCTCCGGGTTCATCAGCAGGGCCATGATCGCCTTTTGCACGTGCAGGCGGTTTTCGGCCTCGTCCCAGACCTTGGCAGCGTTCGACTCGATCACCGCGTCGGTTACTTCCTCGCCGCGATGGGCCGGCAGGCAGTGCAGGAAGATCGCGCTCGCTTTGGCCTTGCCGAACAGTTCCTCGTTGACCTGGTAGGGCGCGAAGACCGCGCGGCGCTTGTCTTCCTGCCCTTCCATGCCCATCGAGGTCCACACGTCGGTGGTGACCACGTCGGCGCCGAGCACCGCCGCGACCGGATCGCGCGTGAGCTCGATCGTGCCCGCGGCTTCAGCCTGGGCGCGGGCGAGGATTTTCGCATCGGGGTCGTAGCCTTCCGGGCAGGCCAGCGAGAGGTCGAAGGGCAGCCGGGCGGCGGCGTTGATCCACGAGTTGGCCATGTTGTTGCCGTCGCCGATGTAGGCGATCTTTTTGCCCTCGTAACTGCCCAGGTGATCGATCACCGTCTGCAGGTCGGCCAGCACCTGGCACGGATGCAGCAGGTCGGTCAGGCCGTTGATGATCGGCACCGAACCGTACTGCGCCAGCTCTTCCAGAATTTCCTGGGCGAAGGTGCGGATCATGATGCCGTCGACGTAGCGCGACATCACCCGCGCCATATCCTTGATCGGCTCGCCGCGGCCCATCTGCGTCGTCTGCGACGAAATGAACAACGGCTGCGCGCCGAGTTGGTAGCAACCGACTTCGAAGCTGATGCGGGTGCGCGTGGATTGCTTTTCGAAAATCAGCGCCACGCTTTTGCCCGCCAGCGGGTGGAAGGTTTCGCCGGACTTGAGGCGTTCGCGCAGATCGACCGTCACATCAAAGATGCGGCCGATTTCCTGGCTGGTCAGGTCGTACAAACTCAACAGATGATCCATCGCCCACCTCCTTTACAAAATATACCGGGACAAATCCTCGTCTTTGATGATGTCGGTCAGCGCCTGGTCGACGTATTTCGCGTCGACCTTCACCGTTTTGCCGCTCATCGCCGGCGCGTCGAAACTGACTTCGTCGAGCATGCGCTCCATGATCGTGGCCAGGCGGCGAGCGCCGATGTTCTCCATCTTGTTGTTCACCTGCGCGGCCAGCTCGGCGATGCGCTTCACGCCGTCGGCGGTGTACTTGAGCTTGACGCCCTCGGTCGCCAGCAACGCTTCGTACTGCTTGGTCAGCGCGTTGTCCGGCTCGGTCAGGATGCGCACGAAGGCGTCCACCGAAAGGCTCTTGAGCTCGACGCGAATCGGAAAACGTCCCTGCAATTCCGGGATCAGATCCGCCGGTTTGGCCACGTTGAACGCGCCCGCCGCGACGAACAGGATGTGATCGGTGTTGACCATGCCGTGTTTGGTCGTCACCGTGCTGCCCTCGACGATCGGCAGCAGATCGCGCTGCACGCCTTCGCGGCTGACGTCCGGTCCGTGCGCCGACTCGCGGCCGGCGATTTTATCGATCTCGTCCAAAAAGACAATCCCCGACTGCTCGACGCGCCGGAGCGCCTCGGCTTGGATTTTTTCCATGTCGATCAGCCGCTGGGCCTCGCCGCGTTCGAAAAGGCGCAGCGCCTCGGCGACCTTCACCTTCTGCTTTTTGGTCTTGCGCGGGAACAGATTGCCGAACATATCTTTGAAGTTGATGTCCATTTCCTCCAGGCCGGAGCCGGAGAAGATTTCGATCATCGGCATTTTGGAATGGTCGGGCAGTTCCATTTCGACTTCACGCTCGTCGAGCTTGCCGTCCAGCAGCATCTGGCGGAATTTTTCGCGCGTGCGCTTGTAGCTGCGCTCTTCGTCCTGCGCCTGCTCGGCCGGCACGAAAACGAAAGTTTCGCCGATGACTTCCTCGGAGGCGTTTTTCTCCTCGCCCTCTTGGTAAGCGACGGCCGTTTCGACCGGCGGCTTCTTTTTCGGCGGCGGCGGCAACAGGCGATCGAGCACCTTTTCGATGGCGTTGAGCCGCGCCTGTTCGGCCACGCGCTCCTCGTGCTCGCGACGGACCTGGGCGATGCCGATTTCGGTCAGGTCGCGGATCATGCTCTCCACGTCGCGGCCCACGTAGCCGACCTCGGTGAATTTGCTCGCCTCGACCTTGAGGAACGGCGCGCCCACCAGCTTGGCCAGCCGGCGTGCGATCTCGGTTTTGCCCACGCCGGTCGGGCCGATCATGATGATGTTCTTCGGATAGATCTCGTCGCGCAACGGTTCGTCGATCTGTCGGCGGCGCCAGCGATTGCGCACGGCGATGGCCACGGCGCGCTTGGCGTCCTTCTGTTCGATGATGTAGCGGTCCAGTTCCTCGACGATCTGGCGCGGGGTCATGTTGTCTTCGTGAATTTCCGGATGCTCCATGGCGTCTTCCTACAGTTCGTCAACGACGATATGGTCGTTGGTATAGATGCAGATTTGCGCGGCGATCTTCATCGCTTCCTCGGCGATGCGCCGCGGCGGAAACTTGGTGTGCTCGATCAGCGCCTTGGCCGCCGCTTGCGCGTAAGGCCCGCCCGAGCCGATGGCGATGACGCCGTCGTCGGGCTCGATCACGTCGCCGCTGCCGCTGACCAGCAGCGTGGTGTCCTTGTCGGCAACGATCATCAACGCTTCGAGCCGGCGCAGAATTTTGTCGGTGCGCCAGTCCTTGGCCAACTCGACCGCCGCGCGCATCAGGTTGCCGTTGTACTGCTCGAGTTTGCTTTCGAAGCGGTCGAACAGGTGAAACGCGTCAGCCGCCGCGCCGGCGAACCCGGCGAGCACCTGATCCTTGCCCAGGCGACGCACCTTGCGCGCGCCGTGCTTCATCACCGTGTTGCCCAGCGTGACCTGGCCGTCGCCGGCCATGGCGATTTTATCGCCGCGGCGAACGGCGACGATCGTCGTGGCGTGAAATTGCTCCATCATGATTTCTCCTTTTTCGCGCCGGCCCGCCGGCCGCGCGGATGCGCTTTTTCGTACACCGCCAGCAGTCGGTCGGCGGTGACGTGCGTGTACTGCTGCGTCGTGGACAGGCTTTCGTGACCAAGCATCTCCTGCACCTCGCGCAGGTTCGCGCCCGATTCGAGCAAGTGCGTGGCGAAGGAATGCCGCAAGGTGTGCGGCGTGGTCTTGTGCCCGATGCCCGCCGCCAACCGCGCCCGCCCGACGATGTTTTGTATCGTACGGACACTCAGTCGCTTGTTTTGGTTACCCAGAAACAGCGGACTGCTGTCCACCAGATCGTAAGTTTGGCGCCGCTGGGTCCGCGTGGCTTCGATGTACGCGCTCATCGCCGCGGCCGCCTTCGCGCCCACGCCGACCAGCCGCTCCTTGCGCCCCTTGCCGTGCACGCGGATGGTGCCCATCTCGCGCTCCCAATCGCCGACCGTCGCCGCGGCCAGTTCGCTGACCCGGCAACCGGTCGAGTAGTACATCTCCAGCACCGCCCGGTCGCGCAACGCATGCCCGGGATCGTTATCCGCCTGCGTTTCGATCAACGCGGCGGCTTCGGAGACCGACAGCGTGGCGGCGAGGCGCTTTTCCTTTTTCGGTGAGCGCACCTGGGCGGTCGGGTTGGCCTCCACCAGGCCGCGCCGGCGTAGAAATTTGAAAAAAGCCCTCAATGACGCCAACTTGCGGGCGATCGTCGACTTGGCGCTGTCGCCGGTCAGCGAAGCGAGAAAGGCGCGCAACTCCAGTTTGGTCACCACCGCCGGTTCGACCCGGCCGTCGCGGAGACAGACCTTGTGTTCGCGGCAGAAGGCGAAAAATTGCTCGATATCGCGCAGGTAGGCTTCCACCGAACGGGGCGACAAATTTCGCTCAAACCGCAAGTGTTCGCGGAACGCACCGACGACATTCGTCTGATTTTCCAACGATACTCCAGGGCTTTAACGTAAACCGCTCACAAGCTAAAGCCGCAAGCGGACAGTGTCAATAAACATATTGCATTTCAATTATTATTCTTGTTATGGTGAAAGAAAAAAGCCTTGCAGGAAAACGAATTAGGGGAGGACGGAAAAATGAACAACGTCGTTGTACACTATCGGAATGGAAGCCTTATCAAAGGCACAACCAATGACATCCACAAAGCCAAACCGATGTTCCACCTGGCGCTTCTCAACTCCAAAGAACAACCGAAGTTGGTCAACGTCGACGAGCTCAAGGCCGTGTTTTTCGTTCGCTCCTTCGATGGCGAAGTCCAAGGCGGATTCGGTCACCTGCGCGACGGGGAGAAGCAGAACGCCTATGGACGCAAGGCGGAATTGCTGTTCAAGGACGGCGAAAAGGTCACCGGTTACGTCCAGGCCTACCACGAGAACGAGCCGATGATCATGCTCGTGCCCGAACGGTTGCAGAACAACTACCGCATTTACGTGAATCGCACCGACGTGAAAAACATCTTCTGGCTCTAGGTCAGACCAACCATTCGCGCAAAGCGCGCAGCGCGGCGGCGTGCATCGCCTCTTTGCGGGCGGCGCGGCCCATCTTTCCTTCCGGACTCGGCAGCAGGCCGAAATTGGCGTTCATCGGCTCGAGAGGACGCCGTTCGCTCGTCGTTACGTAATGCAACAACGCGCCGATCATCGTGTTCGTCGGTGGTAACGACGGCGCGCGCCCGGCCAACTCATCGGCGGTAAATCGCGCGGCGAGCAACCCCATCGCGGCGCTTTCCAAGTAGCCTTCCACCCCGGCGATCTGCCCGGCGACACGCACGCCCGGCCGCTGACGCAGGGTCAGCGAGGCGTCGAGCACGCGCGGGCCGTCGAGGTAGGTGTTGCGGTGGATGACGCCGTAGCGCAGCAGGCGCAGGTCGGCGAGGCCCGGCAGCAGGCGCAGCACCTCGCGTTGCGCGGCGAAGGTCATGCGCGTCTGGAAACCGACGAGGTTCCAGGCGTCGCCGGCGACGTCCTCGCGGCGCAACTGCACGACCGCGTAGGGGCGGCGGCCGGTGCGCGGATCGGTCAGTCCCACCGGGCGCATCGGGCCGAAGCGCAGCGTGTCCACCCCGCGCCGGGCGATCTGCTCGATGGGCATGCAGCCTTCGAACACGCGCGCGTCCTCGAACTCGTGCGGCGTCACCAGTTCCGCGTTCATCAGCGCCTGGAAAAAAGCGTCGTACTCGTCCTTGTTGAGCGGGCAGTTGAGGTAGTCGCCCTCGCCTTCGCCGCGGCGGTCGGCGGAAAAAACCAGCGTGCGGTCGATCGACGCGCCGTCGACGATCGGGCTGGTGGCGTCGTAAAAATGCAAGTGATCCGCGCCGGCCACCCGGGCCAGTTCGCGGGCGAGAGGATCGGTGGTCAATGGGCCGGTGGCGACGATTGCCGGGGCGGCGGGCAACGCCGCAACCTCTTGCCGAATCAGTTCGACGTTCGACTCGGCTTCGATCGCCTCGGTCACCGCCCGACCGAAGCGTTCGCGGTCGACGGCCACCGCCTTGCCCGCCGGCACCGCCGCGGCGCGCGCCAGGCGTTCGATGAGGCTGTCGCAGGCCTGCATTTCGGCAAACAGCACGCCCTTGCCGGTGCCCACGGCGTTCGATCCCAGGCTGTTGGAGCAGACCAACTCGGCCAGATATGCGCTGGTGTGCGCGGGCGTGGGCGTATGCGGACGGGCCTCGAGCAATTGGACGCGCAGGCCGCGGCGGGCGAGTTGGAACGCCGCCTCCGCGCCGGCCAACCCGCCGCCGATCACCCGAACGATTTCCACCGGCTCATTCCTCGGCGTGATCCGACGCCGCGCCCTCGTTCTCGACGACCTCGTAGTTGCATTCGCGGTTCGGACAACTCAGGACGGTCTTTTCACCGCTCTTGCGCCGCAGCAGGAAATGGTTGTCGCACTGCGGGCAATGACGGTCGACCGGCTCGGCTCGGAAGGTCACGCGGCACTTCGGGTAATTGGAGCAGCCCCAGAACACGCCGCGCGGACCACTTTTTTCCTGCAGCGAACCGTCGCAGCCTTTCTTCGGGCATTTGACGCCGGTGTCGAAAGCGAGCGTGCCCTTGCACTTCGGGTACTTCTTGCAAGAGTGGAAGCGGCTGCCCTTGCGGCTGTATTTGAGGACCATCGGACCGCCGCAGGTCGGGCATAATTGATCGCTTTCCTCGTCCGGACGCGAGGCGCCGGCTTTCTCCTTGAGGCTGACGATGTTCCGGCAATTCGGATAGGCGCTGCAGGCGAGGAAGGGGCCGAAGCGACCGGTTTTCTTGATCATCGGCGAGCCGCATTTGTCGCAGGCGACTTCCACCTTCTCCTCGACGGCCACGATCACTTTTCCCTCGTCGTCGCGCGAATAGTTTTTCGTGTTACGGCAGTCGGGGTAATTCGAGCAAGCCAGGAACGAACCGTTGCGGCCGTGCTTGATGACCATCGCCGATCCGCATTTTTCACACTTGATGTCGGTGGTTTCGCCTTCGCGCTTGAGGTTGGCCATTTCCTCGCCGGCTTTTTCCAAGTCGACCAAAAACGACTTCCAGAAATCGGCGAGCAGCTTGTGCCAGTCGACGCGGCCTTCTTCGACCTCGTCGAGTTGCGTTTCCATGCTCGCGGTAAACGAAACATTGAGCACATCGGGGAAAGAGCCGATCAGCAAGCGCGTCACCGAGCGGCCCAGGTCGGTCGGGCGCAACCCGCCTTTGACAACCTTCGCGCCTTCTTCCTTTTCCTCAGGCTGATCCTTTTTCGCGGCGCCTTTGACCTTCTCGACGTACTTCTTTTCCAGGATCGTGGCCAGAATCGCCGCGTAGGTCGACGGCCGGCCGATGCCCTGTTCTTCCAGTTCTTTGATCAGCGTGGCTTCGGTGAAGCGCGCCGGCGGCTGGGTGAATTTTTGTTGACGGTCGATTTTCTCGCCGCGCAGTTCCTGCTTGGCGCTCAACGGCGGCAGCTTGGAACTGGGGGTTTCGTCGTTTTCCGTTTCCTCGTCGTCGCGCATCGCCGCCAGGTGACCCGGGAATACCTCTTTCTGCTCGCTGGTGGTCAGTCGGTACGGACCGTTGGCGATCTGCACGGTCAGGATTTCGAACTCGGCCGGGTTCATCTGGCTGGCGATGAAGCGCTTCCAGATCAACTCGTAGACCTTCAACTGCGGCCCGGTCAGCTGGCCCTTGAGGCTCTCGGGCGGTAAAGAAAGATCGGTGGGCCGAATGGCTTCATGCGCTTCCTGGGCTCCCTTACGGCTGCTGTACACCGGCGGTTTGGCCGGCAGGTACTCGTCGCCGTAGGCGCGGCGGATGTACTCGGCGGCGGTCTGTTGCGCGTCGGCGGCAATCCGCACCGAGTCGGTGCGCATGTAGGTGATCAAACCTTGGGGGCCGTCGCCGGAGACGTCGACGCCTTCATACAATTGCTGCGCCAGGCGCATGATCTGACTGGGGCTCATCCGCAGACGGCGACTGGCGACCTGCTGCAGCGTGCTGGTGATGAACGGCGGCAGGGGCCGCTTTTTTTGCTGCTTGCGGTTGATGGCGTCGACGAAATATCGACCGGCGTCCAGGTCGGCGGCGATCGCCGCGGCCTGTTCGGCGTTGGTCACCGACAGCTTTTTACCGTCCTTCGCGCCGACCTTGGCGGTGAAGACCGGCGGAGCATCGGCGCGCAGATCGACGTACAGTTCCCAGTATTCCTGCGGTTTGAATCTTTCGATTTCCTCTTCGCGCTCGACGACCAGGCGCACGGCGACCGACTGCACGCGCCCGGCGGACAAACCGCGTTTTACCTTTTTCCACAACAGCGGGGAGAGCTTGTAGCCGACGAGCCGGTCGAGGATGCGGCGTGCTTGCTGGCTGAAGAACTTATTCTGGTCCAGCTCGGTCGGATGCTCGAGCGCTTCGAGCACGGCGCGCTTGGTGATTTCATTGAAGCTGATGCGATGCACCGGTTTATCTTTGATGTTCAGCGACTGCGCGATGTGCCAGGCGATGGCCTCGCCCTCGCGGTCGGGGTCGGGGGCCAGCAGCACGGCATCGGCCTTGCCCGCCGCTGTTTTCAGTTCGCGCAGCACCTTTTCCTTGCCTTTGATGGTCACGTATTTGGGCGCGAAATCCTGCTCGATGTCCACGCCCAACTCGCTGGCCGGCAGATCGCGCACGTGACCGACCGAGGCCTTCACCTGATAATCGCGGCCCAGGTATTTTCCAATGGTTTTCGCTTTGCTCGGCGACTCGACAATGACCAGTGTCTGACTCATTAAACCTCCTGAGTGACGGCGTATCGATTACCCGGCAGCCTTCGCACCCGACCCGCCAGCTCCAGTTCCAACAGGGCCGCATTGACTTGGGCCGCACTCAATCCCGTTTTTTCCGCCAGCTCGTCGGCATCGGCATCGGCGCCGACCAGCCGGTCCCAAATTTTTCCCGCGTCGCCCGGCGGCGGCGGCAACTGCGCGCGCATCGCCATGGCGATTTCGTCCTCGGCGCGACCGCGGTTGAGATGCTCGCCGAGCACTTCCTCGACCACGTCGAGAATTTCCAACAGCGGTTTGGCACCGTCGCGGATCAAGCGATTGACGCCGCGACTTTGCGCCCGGTCGATGCGACCGGGCACGGCCAGCACCGTTTTCCCCTGCTCCATGGCCAGACGCGCCGTGATCAGCGCGCCGCTTTTTTCGCCCGCCTCGACCACCACGCAGGCCCGGCCGAGCCCGGCCAACAGGCGATTGCGGGCGGGGAAGCTGCCCCGCAACGGCGGTGTGCCGGGCGGCAATTCGCCCAGCAACGCGCCGCCGGACGCGACGATCTGCTCGAAGAGCGTCACGTGCTGGGCGCGGGGCTGGACGTGCCGTACCCGCCCGAGCACGGCGACGGTCGGTCCGCCGGCGGCCATCGCGCCGCGATGCGCCTGAGCATCGATGCCGCGCGCGCCGCCGCTGACGGTGCAAATGCCGCTACGACTCAAGGCGGCGCCCAGATGCTCGGCCACCTTCAACCCATAGGGTGTCGGCTGACGCGTACCGACCACGCACGCGGCCAACTCCGTCTTAATGTTAATGTCGCCGCGCACGAAAACCACCGGCGGCGGCGAG
>DAINPV010000111.1:0-11056 GCA_036743315.1 bacterium
TTCCGGCAGGTTGAATGTCGGTGCGATCGCCATCGAACCGAAATTCAACCTGCCGGAAGGCACGACGGTCACGCTGGTCGTGCAGGACCGTCTGGAGCCCGGCGTCGAGGGCTGTTATCGCGCCGACGATCATTTCCAATATCTGAAGCGAACCGAGATCGATCCATATCATCCGATCGTGTCGTTGCTGGAGCCCTACCGACTGCGCTTCGAGCCGATGTTCACGGAGCTGGACGCGCTGGGCTTTGCGCGCGAACGGATATTGGTCGCGGTGGAACTGACGACGCAGAACCTGTCGCACGACATGGAGATGGTTTACCAGCGCGTACAGGAAGCGGCGGCGGCGCATCCGCCGGAATGGGACGACATTACCATCGAGCAGCAAGCGCCCGATTCGCCGGTCGATATTATCATTCACGGCACGTTTCTGGCGCCGGTGTTCATCGAAGAAGGCACGACGAACTGGTTCGCCAAGGATGAAAACGGCGATCCATATATCGTCGATTATTGGGATGTGCCGTTCTACATGACCATTCCGAAAGTGGACGGCAACTACCCGCAGCCGTTCCCGGTGATCGTGTTCAACCACGGCATTCTCAGTTCGAAGAGCGAGGTGAAACGCGTGGGCAGGTTCCTGGCCCCATACGGCTTCGCGGTGATCGGCTTCGACGCGAACTTCAACGGCGAGCGCAGTACGGGCAACACCATCGTCGACGCGCTGTCGATGATCGACGTGTTCAATCCCATCCGCATGCGCGACGGCATGCGGCAGCAGATCGCCGAAACGTTCTGGGAAGTACAGTTGGTGAAAAATCTGGACGACCTCGATTTGGCGCCCTACAACACCAAGGGCGACGGCATCGACGACCTGGACACCGTCAACGTTGCTTACGCCAGTCATAGCTGGGGTTCGATCATGTCGGGACAGGTGATCGCCTTCGAGCGCGAGATCGACACGTTCGCGCTGCATGTGCCGGCCGCCGACCTGATGACCATCGCGCTGGAATCGGACAACGTCGAGCCGGTCTGGATGATCGTCGATATCATCGAAAGCCAGTTCGGCATCGACTTCGTCGATCCGCTGCTGACGATCGCGTTCTTGCTGGAACACATCATGGACGGGACCGATGCGGGCGTCATGGCGCAGTTCGTCCACGATCGCCGGCCGGACGATCCGCGCGGCGAGATCAACATTATGCATCAGTTTGTGGCTTACGATTACACGCTGCCGTACAACGCCGACGCCGAGTTCGCGCGCCAGTTCGGGTATCCGCAGGTGGCCGAGGCGGTGCATCCGGTGCCCGAGGCCGAACGGGTGGCCGCGCCGCACGCGGGGTCAGGTTATTACATGTACGATACCGACGAGCACAACTTGATTTTCGGCAGCGACAGCGATCCGTTGGTGCAAGCGCAGCACGAGCAAATGGGTCACTACCTGCGCACGTGGTACGATTCCGGCGTGCCGGAGATCATCGATCCGCTGGCCGAGTGATCAGTCGATGGTCGCTTGAACGAGCAGTTGGCGGTTGCGCGGTCCGTCGAATTCACAAAAGTAAATACCTTGCCACGTTCCCAGCACCAGGCGGCCGTTTTGCACGAGAGCCTGGAGGCTGGAACCCACGAGGCTCGACTTGACGTGCGCGGTGGAGTTGCCTTCGCCGTGGCGGAACCGGCTTTGGGCGGGCACGGCCTTATCCAAAGCAAGGAGAATATCGTGGACAACGTCGGGGTCGGCGTTTTCGTTGATCGTCACGCCGGCGGTGGTATGCGGCACGAAGACGGTGATCATGCCGTCGCGCGCGCCCATCGTTGTGAGCGCTTGCTGCACGCGGGTGGTAATGTCGATCAATTGTTCGCGCGCCGCGGTGGAGACGTCGAGCCGGACGATTTCGCTTTTCATCAGAAGACGTAACCGACGCTCGCCCCGATGAAGAAGCCGAAATAGAAGCCGGTGTCGACCGACAAACGCCAATGCGGATCGGGATAGAAACGGCAACCGGTGAGCACGGAGAGGTACGGAATCACCGGCGGCAATTCTTTGTCTTCGGGATCGCGGAGACGATCGCCGTTTTCGTCGACTTCATCCACTTCCAGGTCGCCGTAGAGCCAGCCGATGCCCAGGCCGGGACCGACATACGGTTCGACGGCGCGATGCACGCGCCATTTCCAGATCACGGCCATGTTGAAATCGACCATGCCCAGCGAGGACTCGACGTAGAATTTGTCTTCCAGATCGCCGCCGCGCGGTTTCCAGTAGCCGTCCTCGATCATCAAATTCCAGTTGTTGAGTTGGAAGCTCAGGTCGAATGCGCCCAGGCCATAGGTCGCCCACGCGCCGTACCCGACCGCGGAGATGCTGGTGTAATCGGAGTAAGCGGGTGAAATGAAGGCGCCGGGCAAGAAGGTATACAGTCCGTGAGCGCCGACCGCCAGCGTTCCTTCTTCCTGAGTCGATTGCGCCATCGCCGCGGCGGCAAATGCGAAGATCATGACCAGAGCAATAATCCACACCCGAACTTTCATCGCGAACCCCATGAAATAAAAGAAATAAGATAAAAAAGGATAAAAGATTGCCGGATAACTGTCAAACGGCAAATGCATTAAAATAAAACCGGATTCCGCTCCTCAACGGAAAGGAATCCGGTTTTGCCGAAGAGCCTTTTTGCGTCTTGCTCAGGACCGGCTACAACAGCCTTCCGAGCAATGTGCGATGCGAGGAATCGAGAAGCGTTTCATCATTTCCTCCGTGTTCATGTTTCTTTCAAAAACTATAAAAACGGTCGGTTTGCTTGTCAACAATTCAACCGTAAAAACCGTCGGCAAGAAGGCAAAATATGTTCCATCCAGACAAAAAGAACCTTTGCTTTTTGTGCAACTCCGCTATAGTATCTCGATGAATATCCGTAAATCGCCACTGAATCAATATGTTAGACGAGGAGTAAAACGGTGCGCACCATCACTGTCGCTCTGACATTGCTGATTGTCTGCGGGATGTCTGCCTGGGCTCAGGAGGGGGGACCGACTCTGTATTATTTCGAAGCGCGCGGCCAGAACCTGCTGGCGGCCGATCCGGGGTCGGGAGCCGACCCGGCATTCCTGATCTTCCCGGACGGGGGCGATTTCAGCGAGGAGTTGTGCCAGGAACTGGGCGTTTTACTGGTGCCGGGCGATGGAGCCGCGCGCGTTGAGGTGATCAAGGCGTTTCAAGGGACGCTGAACGAACAGTTCGGGGTCAGCGCCCGAATCAGCGGTTCGTTCAGCACCAACACGGCCCAGCAAATACGCGCGGCTTCCGAAAAGTTGGCGATCGCCAACCAGGTGGGGCCGGTGCGGTTGATCAACCTGAACAAGGCGTTGGCGCATCCGACGGGCAATGAGGCGTTGCGGGCGTTTTTGAAATTGACGACTCTGGCCGACAGTGGGGCGAAGGAATTCAGCGTCGAGCAGCTCGATCGTTGCCGACCGGTGATGGAGCGCAACCTCAACGTCTTTACCGAACAAGGGCAGTCGCGGTTGCTGCGCGGACGCGTGCGCGGTCTGTTCGCTCTCGCCGAATGCAGCGAGGATCGTTCGGACGCCGACAGCGATGGGTTGTTCGACGTAGACGAAGTGAACCTCTACGGCAGTGATCCGAAAGCGGTCGACACCGACGCCGACGGCATTCCCGACGCCGAGGAAGTGCGCTGGCAGGGTGCGGGTCTGAAGCTCGATCCGACGCAGGTCGACAGCGACGGCGATGGTTTGAGCGATAAAGAGGAGATGGATCTGCGCACGGCGAACACAATGGTCGATCCGGGTATGGCCGACACCGACGGCGACGGTTTGAGCGACAAGGAAGAACTGACGCTCACGCTCGACGGGCAGCAGTTCGATCCGACCGATCCCAACAGCATCGAGGCGAACCGGAACGACGGCGAGGTGTACCAGGAATACCTGGCGCGGGGCGACCAATGCAACGTCGGCAAGGTATTCCTGTATTTGGCGGTCGTTGCGGTGCTCGTGCTGGTCGGCTTCACCGTTTGGCAGCGGCGCAAGCCGCGCAAGTTGGCGCAGCAATACAATCTGCCCAAGCAGGTGATCCAGGAAGTGTCGATTCCCAAGCCGGCGGAAACCAGAGGTCCGGACGAACCAGCGCCATCGGCGGCGAGAGAGGAAGAGGAATTCGTCGACGAAGAAGAAGACGAAGCGGATGAGCACGCCGCGTTCGTGGAAGACGAAATCGTGATCGAACACGAAGAAGAAGAGCGCGCGGCGGAGGAGATCGTCGGGTTGGCCGACGTGGACTATGACACGGATCTGCAATCGGTGGCCAATCGATTGGCGCGGGTGGAGGCGATCGTCGCACAGCGAATTCCGCCGGCTGCTTACGGCGCGATGCCGGACCTGTCGGAGATTCATTCCCGGCTGGACGAGATGGGCCGGTTGCTGGCGCAGACCTGCGCGGCTTCCGAGGTGGTTTCCATCCGCGATCGGTTGCGCCTGATGGAAGAGTCGGTTTCCGAACTGGCGCAGAAAATCGATAAGCTCGAACAACTGAATGTGCGCTCGATGAGCGAATGGGGCCGGCAGTTGTCGGACATGGAAGAACGCATCAATCGGCTGATTCGCGAGAAGAACTAGACGGTTGCCAGCACGCGGCGGCAGAAGGCGAGCGCAGCCTCGGCCAGCGGCTGTTCGTGTCCCCACCAGAAATGATCGACTCCCGAAAAAAGAGTCAGTTCGTTTTCGCGTCCGGCGGCATGGAGGACGCGCCGCAGCAGCAGCGTCTGCGCGAACAGGTCGCGCGAGCCGCTGAGGAACGCGGCCGGTATTTGCAGTTCCTCGATCGCTTGATGGGAAAACAACGAGACCGGCGGACTGACCGCGATCGCACCGGCCAAGTCGCGCCGTCCGGCGATGGCGTTTAGAGTCACCCAGGCGCCGAAGCTGTAACCGGCGGCGAACAAGGGCAGGTCCGGATATTGTTCGCGGAGAAAAGCAAGCGCGGCGGCGACATCCTCGGTTTCCACCTTGCCGCTTTTCCCCATGCCCTCGCTGCCGCCGACGCCGCGAAAATTGAAGCGCAAGGCGGCGATATCGCCCGCCGTCAGACCGTCGCAGAGGGCGAGAACGACATTGTTGTCCATATCGCCGCCGTAAGCCGGATGCGGATGGGCGACGACCGCCGCCGCGAGCGGCGTGACTGACGGCGTATGCAGGCGTGCTTCCAGGGAGAGGGTCCCGCAGGGGAAGCGAAGCGGTTGTCCGCGGTTACTCACCGATCCCTTCGTACAGGTATTTGCGCATCGAGCCGGAGATCCAACCCATTTCGTAGGCCGTTTGACCGCCGACCACCACATTGTCGAGCGAGTGGATCCGTTCGAACGTGGTGGGCGACGTGGGAATGTACACGCCGGTCAACTCGGCGGACGACTGTGTGTATTTGTCCTTGGCGGCCGGATTGGCGAAGCCGAAGGGGAACAGCGGGTTGTCGAACTGATTCAGTTTGAGACTGGCGCCCATCATGCGGGCCAGGTAGTGGGCGCTAATCATGACGTAATAGTCGGTCGATCCCGCCTGTTGATAAGGGAATTTCACGTAGCCGTATTCGTCGGCGTACATGCCCAATTTTTCCACAGCGTCTTCGGTCACGCCCACCGAGGGCGTCAGTTCGACCAACAGGATCAAATCATAAGCACTCAAGTCCAGATTGCTGACGTCGATCAGCTCTTTGATGAATTTCTTGAAAGACCGGTCGGCCTTGATCGCCTGATAGCTCAAGCTTTTGGTGCGCGAGGCTTTGGGCACTTCGCCGGGCAATTCGTAAAGACCGTAGACATCGACCTCGAGAATGTTGATTTCGCCGTCGGTCAAGCGTTCGAACTCGCGTTGGAACCAGCCGTCGATTTCCGGCAGCTCGTGGATTTTTTCGGGTTGATACTTGCCGGGCGATTCGATGTCGTTCAACCGGAGATAGTAGCCGGCGGTATCCTGGTCCATCGTACGCGACACGCAAACCATCGCGACCTTGGTGGTGGAAGCGGGCGCGAGATATCGGATCGTACGGACGATCGTTTCGCTGTAGCTGTACCAGATGCCCAACAGCACGAAAACGCCGAGCAACGAACCCAGGGCGATCAGCACGCGGCGGCGCCGATATCGCTGATAGCATTCGGGGCAGAAGAGGCGCATGCCCGATTCGCGGATGCAGATTTCGCAGATGTATTTATCGCACCCCGGATCCTTGCAACGGGCGCGGGCCCGCCGATACGGGTGAGTGGAACAAAAGCGGCCGGCGGCCGGACCGATGGGCAGGACTTCGATTTCCGCCCCGGCGTTGCGCAGCACTTCAGCGAAACTTTCGCCCGCTTCGATCGGCACCGAGGGCAGCAATTCGGAGGGCATATTGCCGACGATTTCGTCGGCTTCCTCGAAGGTGATTCCCAATTGGGAGGCGAGGATTTTGACAACCTCGTATTGATCTTTGGCCTCGGGAATCGAGACGAGTACGACTTTTGCTTTTTCCGGCGCCTGGTCCTTCGTATCCGCAGGCATCGAGACCTCCGCGATGGCGATAACTTTTTATGAAATTTGACTGGTGCAGTCTAACATGTCAACCGGCTTTTGACCATGCGTTCGGCGTGATTTTTTCACACACGATTCGCTTTATCTTTACCGGGAAAAGGAATACATTGGCGGCCAGACAGTGTGCGGACGGAATCATGAGTGAAATGATTAACGGCGGACCGGCGCCCTTGTTCGTCGAGCCGGCGGCCGAAAGCCTCATTCGTCCACAGCAGGAACGCACTTCGCTGGAACCGGCACGCCGGGACCGGACGGGAGTGGCGCGCCGGCGGCGGGACGCCGTTCGCCTCAACGTGGAAAACCGACGGCAGGCAGCGCGTTCGTCTTCCCAAGCCGCAACTGCGGTTGCCGCGACGACGGCCGAGCGCACGAGCCGCCCGACCAGTCCGTGGAAAGAGCAAATCCCGCCCGGCGCCATTTTCTACGACGAGATGGCGGATATCACCGCCGGCATCAATCAACCCGGGATGTTGGTTTCCAAGCGCGTATAAACCCCTTGCATCCAAGTCCGGCATCGGCCAAGATTCTTGCCGAATGGCTCAGGAGGTGTCCCGTGCGGAAAATCGCGTATATCGTCTTGTCGCTCGCGCTGATTGCCGGCGCGATTTGGCCGTTGGTCGTGCAGGCGGAAAACGAACTGCTTGCCGATCTGTCGCTGTACCGTGAGGAAGAGCTGATCACGGTGGTGTATCCGGGCAGCGAACAATCCAGCACCGTCACGCGCTCCTGGATCAAAGGCGTGAAGATGCGCACCGACGCCGAAGGCGGCAACGACGTAACGATTATCCGGCCCGACCTGGAAATGGTCTACAACATCAACATGCAGCGTAAAATCTACAGCGAAACACCGATTTCCATTTATCGGCGTGCGGCCAAGCTGGCGATGCCGATGCTCGCGGCCGATCCCACCTACCGGGTGACCGGTCGCAATAAAAAAATCAACAACTGGAACTGCCGCGAGGTGATCGTCGCGGAGGAAACCGACCAGTTCGGCCAGAAAATGAAGACGGTCTGGTGGGTGAGCAACGACGTGGGCCTCGAGAAAAAAATCCTGCGGCACATCATGGCCATCACCTTCGGCACCGAGACCGACGCGATGACCATGCGCTTTTTCGAGAAGATGACCAACATCGACGGCTACCCGGTGCAAACCGAATCCTCGATGACCTTGCGCGGGCAGACGGTCAAGAAAATCCAAACTCTGCGCAAATTGGAAAAACAGACCATCGCGGATAAAACATTCGAACTGCCGGCGGGCCTGACCAAAATCAACGTTCCCATTCCCGAAGGTCTGCAGCCGACGCAATAACGGCGAAATCGTATCCGCGCCCCGGGGCAAGGGAGGAACCGCATGTACACCAGACGGCCACGCAACGACAAAGAAGTGCAGTTGGATATCTGCATCAACGAGGACGTCAGCCCGTGGCAGACCAGCGGTTTCGACCGCTACTTTTTCGTGCACGAGGCGCTGCCCGAGCTCGACCGCGAGAAAATCGATATTTCCACCGAGTTTCTCGGCCGCAAGCTAGCCGCGCCGTTGATGATCGCCCCGATGACCGGCGGCATGGAAACCGGCGCAAAAATCAACAAGCACCTGGCGCAGGCGGCGCAGGAATTGAACATCGCCATGAGCGTGGGCAGCCAGAAGGTGGCCATCGAGGAGCCCGCACTGGCCGCGACCTTCCGTGTGCGCGACGTCGCGCCCGACGTGCTGCTGTTCGCCAACATCGGGGCGGTGCAGCTTAATTACGGTTACGGCGTCGAGGAAATGAACCGCGTGGTCGAGATGGTCGAGGCCGACGCGCTGTGCCTGCACCTCAATCCATTGCAGGAGGCGCTCAAGGAAGACGGCAACGTCAACTTCGCCGACCTTGCCGAGAAGATCGCCGGGTTGGCCAAGGAGCTGCCGGTGCCGCTGTTCGTGCGGGAGGTGTGCAACGGTATCAGCCCGCGCACGGCCAAGCTGCTGGTCGACGCGGGCGTACACGGCATCGACGTGGGCGGCGCGGGCGGAACGAGCTGGATGATCGTCGAAGGGATGATTGCCAAGGACGAAAACCGCAAACTGATCGCCGAGAGCTTCCAGAACTTCGGCATTCCGACCGCGCAGTCGCTGGTCAACGTGCGCGAGGTCGCGCCGCGTCTGCCGCTGATCGCCACCGGCGGCATCCGCTCAGGCAAGGACATCGCCAAGAGCCTGGCGCTGGGGGCGGACCTGGCGGCGATGGCCGATCCGCTGCTCAAACCGGCGTTGGTCGGACCCGAGCGCGTCAAACGAGTGCTGCAGCGGCTGATCGACGAGTTGGAAATTCTTTTGTTCTGCATCGCCAAACCGAACCTGCAGGCGCTTAAGGAAGATCCGGAAGTGTTGCACCAGTACAAAGCGCTGGGGTCGCAATAAGCGAAATCACGGATTGTCGAGGCGACGGCGGTACGCTTGCCGGCCGCGATGCTGCATCTTCATCGCGAAATCCAACGACAGGTAAAACAGGGCGTTGTTCATGGCCTGGGATATCGCGCCGCCGTGCACCAGCGCGCCGGTGACCCCTGCGGTCACGCCCAGACCGGTGTCCGGGTCGCTGATGCGGATCGGCACCGCCGGTCGGCGTCCGGGTCCGCCGCTGCCCGACAGCAACAGACTGCGCTCGTGGCCGGTCGCCGGCTCTTTGACGACGACCTCCAACGAAAGTTCGATGTTCACGCGCGGCTCGCGGCCCTCGCGCATTTCGAAATAAGGGTTGGTCGGCAGGCACACCAAGTCGAAACCGGAAGCCGGTTCCTCAGCGAGGATGTGCACTTCGGCGAAGACCAGCGAGGCGCCTGCGGCCAGACCGGCGATGGTCGCTTCGGCCAGGCGTTCGCCGACGCGTTCCTTTTGGGGAAAGGGCGTGGAAAATGCACCCATTGCGGCAGTGCGCACAATGGCCACGCGCAAGGGAAAGTGCGGCATTTCCGGCGGTTGCTCGGCGATGAGAAACGGCTCATCGGCAACGAAAAACACCTTGGCGCAACCGGCGGTCGACAACCATAGGCCGAGCGTGACAAGCAAGAAAATGTTGACCGATAGACGAAGAAATCGTTTTTGCATGCGCTTCATGGTAAAGGGCGAAGCACTGCGCCGCAAGCCTTGTTCTTGACACGATACGGTTCACGTGGTACGCGTCAAAATCATGCCAATGGATGAAAAATACGGAGGAAATCCATGAAACGGCATCTCACCATTTCGTTGGTTGTGTTATTGGCGGTTGTTTTGCTCGCGCCCGCGGCGAATGCGGCAAAAAAAGGCTCCAGTGGCGTGGGCATGACCAGCTTCGACGTCGCGGTCGATTTCGGTCTGCCGATCGCCGGGTTCTTTCCCTATGGTTCGATCGACGACGAGGACGGCGAGGACCTGGGCAGCATCTCGGGCATGGGCAACGTGAGCTTTCCCTATCTGGGTTTGCACGGGGCGTTGTACCCGGACCGGGGCTGGTACATCCAGTTCGATTTTCTTACCTATCAGCGACAGAGCGGCGAGGCGACCTTGAGTCCCGAAGACGAAGACCTGGACGACCAGGATTTCGACTTCGTGGTCAACCGCTTCATGTTGTTGGACGCCGGGCTGGGCAAGGTGTTCGGCAAGAACAAGCGCGTGCGCCCGAAAGCCGGCGCCGGTTTGGGCGTGCATTACATGAGCTTCTTTATGGACGTTGAAAACGGTAAAGACGAAAGCGCTTCCGGCTGGGCGATCGGCCCCTTCGGTCAAGTCGGCGTTGACGTCACGGTGACTAAGATCAAAAAAATGGGCGAATTGTTCGTCGGCGGCAATCTGCGCCTGGACCTCATCTGGAACTGGCAGCCGTACGAGTTCGAGGACTCCCATAACGAACTCTCGACCGTCTACCTGCCGCTGAGCGCGTTCCTGTCGACCGGTCTACGTTTTTAAGCGAAAGCATGTTCGATCCACCAGGGCCTCTCCATGCGGGAGGCCCTTGGTTTATTCGCAGGCGAGGCGCTGCACAAGCGCGCCTTTGGGCGTGCGGTCGGCGGTGGCGAACACGTCGGCGGGGATGAAGGTGCGGCCGACCTCCAGGCGGATTTCCTGCAGCGGGCCGGCGATCAGATCGATCGGCAAGGCGCCGGACAGCGTGACCAACTCGGTTTGCTCGACGACTCGCTCGGCCAGTAAATTTTCTCCCAAATACAAACGCAGCGGCACCGGACCGTTGTAAAACGGCCGATGGATGTAGAGTACGGCGACGGCCCGCTGTTTGTCGGCGCAAGGCAACAACGCGGCGGCGCTCGCGCCGATCCATGCGCCCTTGTCGCCGGGTGGATACCAGCCGGCAAGCAACTGCCCGGGGTTGTAAGAGGCATTCAGGTCGAGCTGCGGCGCATAGGCCGCCTGTGCTTCGGCGCGGTCGCGCGTGAATAGGTCGATCGCGAAGCGCTTGACCCCGCGGTCGTAGGCCAAACGACGAATGAGAAAAAATCCCTCGTTGCGCAACGCGGC
>DAINPV010000112.1:0-10932 GCA_036743315.1 bacterium
TTTCCCGGCACTCACGTGCCGGGCTACCTTCTATCGCCCCTGATGGGGCTAAAGGCGGCCTGACGACGCATTTATCGACAGTCTCTTACGCACCCCCTGGCGGGGCTAACAAAACCTAACCATCCTAAAGCTCCCGCATACATCCGCAACGACCGGTACTAGGAATTGTGGTGATCCTTTTGCGGTCCGACGGTGTCTAATAAAATATAAGGGGGCCGCCCAAGGAGACATACGTTTCCGCGGGCGGCCGTTTGACAGCATAGGAGCCGCCAATTATCTTGGCGTTAAGCAAAATGAAAGGACCGGATCGTGAAAGAAAAAAGCCGCCAGAACGCTGCACAGGAATCCGGGATGGACCGTCGCGGTTTTATGATCGCGGGATTGGGCGCGACGGCCAGTATTTTATTGTTCGGCACACCGGCGTTGGCCGAACAATTCGAAATTATCGTGGAGCAAGAGACCGCTCAGCCGCAAAAAGTCGAAGGCATACAGAAGACGGATCCGTCGAGTTGGGCGCCGCCGGCGGCGATCGCGAGACAGTTCATCAACGAGAGCATCAAGTTCGAGATTCGGTTCATGACCGCGAAGACGGCACAGGGGCAGATCACCTTTAAGCGCACGGCGGAGAATACGTTCACCGCGTCGATGGAGGCGACGATTACCGGGTTGGCGGCGCAGGTGGTCAAGTACCGCAAGCAGGTGTTGACCTCGACTTTCAGCCCGGAACAGACGCCGCAGGGCATGCGGTTCGTGACCTCGAGTTTTTATACGAAGCTGATTTCGACCGAGGGCACGAGCGAATCGCGGCATTATTTCAACTACGGTTCGCGGCGCTGGATCAAAACGCGGGTTAAAAACGGTAAACGCAAGAAGCCGGAGGCGCGGCACATTCCGCCTAATGTGTTTTACGACGACATCGTCAATCTCTTTTTCAACATGCGGGCCGGCGTTTACGGCAAGATCGAGGAAGGCAAACTGTTCAAGTTGCCGACCATGCCGTGGGAACGCACGATCAAGAAAGACGGCAAAAAGCAGCGCGTGTCGACCGATCGCATCGACGTGTACATCGCTAAAACATCCGAACTGCCCGACGACGAAAAGCAATGGATGAAGCAGGTCGGCGCCAAGCGGTTGTTTACCGTGAAGCTCGACAAGGACGTCTACGCGATCAAGAGCGGCGAAGCCAGGTTCTATGCCGACGACGCCATGCGCCCGCGCGGCGCGCGGGTGAAGGATGCGCTGTTTTTCGGCGATGTCGTCGCCACCTTGAAGGCGTAAGTCGAGGCGTCCGCTCGGCTCAGCGGCCCAGCAGCTTGAGCGGATTGAAGCCGAAGCCCACCTTGAGAATGACAAACAGCAGAATCAAAAAGCCGATCGCGGCGGCGGCGATGATGGCCAGTTTGATCATCTTGTTGCGCGCGATGCGGTCTTGCTCAAGTTCGAAACGCGGGATCGTTGCGAGCACCGTTTTTCCGGTGAACTCGGCCAGGTCGTTGTCGTCGCGAATGCTGTGATCCATGTGCTCGGTGATGAAAATGGCGACCAGTCCGATCATCAGGCCGATAACGAGGGCCAGCGCGACCAGCCGTGGCCGATTGGGTTTGTAGGGTTTTTCCGGGAAGCGCGCTTCATCGATGATCTTGAACTGCCGCCCCTTCTGCTGTGCTTCGAGGGCGGAGGCCTGCTTGGCTTCCATGAATTTCTTTTGCAGGTCCTGGTAGGTCTCGCGCAGCTTATCGAAGTCGCGCATCAGGCTCGACAATTCCTGCTCGACGGCGGGCGCCTTGGTTACGTCGGAGTTGAGCTTGGACATTTCGCCCTGCACCGCCGCGCGCCGACCGGCCAGAGAGCGGATTTTGACTTCGGTCTGCTGGATGCTGTTGTACAGGTCGCGGTTGACCGAGTTCACGCGGAACTGCTGCCCGTCGACCACGACGTTGGTGCCGATCTCCGCTTTGAGCGCGGCGATCTTGCTCTTGAGGGCGACGACGTCGGGGTGTTCGGGCGTTTTATCCTGCAGGGCCTGTTTGAGCTCGGCCTCCAGTGCTTCGAGCTGCTGTTGCGCGGTGATCAACTGACCGCCGCCGGCGGCCATGAGCGTGCCCTGCAACTGCACCATCTGGCTGACGAGCAGACTTTTGTTGCCCTCGTAGGCGCGCAGTTGATCGTCGACGCTCTGCAACTCCAGCTGGTAGCGGTCCAACGTTCGCTGGTTCGCTTCCATCTGCTCGGGCAGCAGGCCGATGTTGCGCTTTTTAAATTCGGCGACCAACTGTTCCTGGCCGTCGAGTTTGACCTTCACCTCGTCCAACTGCTGGGCGAGAAAGTCCATGGTATCCTTGGCTTTCTTCTGCCGATCGCCGACGGTTTCCTCGATGAACTTCAGGGCTAGACCGTTGGTCACCGATTGCACGACCATCGGGTCGGTGCCGGTGAAACTGAGCGTGAAGGCATTCTTGCCGTAGATCTGCAAACGGATGTTGCTTTTGATCCGTGCGAGCAACTCTTCGGCCGGCCGATTGGCCATGTCCTGGTAGAGGTTGAACGTGTTGATGACGTTGAGCAGCAGCGTTTCGGAGAGAATTTGCTCGCGAATGGTGGTAATGCGTTCCTGAATCGGATCGTTGACCGTCGTGCGCACGAAATCCTCGGGAACGTCGCTGGCGCTGATTAAAATTGAAGTCTGCGCGCGGTAGATGTCGGTCAGAAACAGGCTGCCGAAAGCCGTGGCCAGCGCCAGCACGACCGCGGGAACGATCAATAGCCACTTGCGGTAACGCAAAATGGCCAGATAATCCTCGATGGCAAACCGCTTGGTTTCCATATCGAGACTTTTTGTCTGACGCAAGGTTTCGCTCACTGATCATTCCCCTTCGGCGTTTCCGCCTGTGGCGGCGCTTTTTTCACCCTTGGTGTATACCGCGCCACGGTGATCCCGGCAATATCGACCTGCTCCCCGGCCGGCGTCAGACCTTTGGCCGACAGGACGCGCACGGAACGCGCGCCGGGCTTGGCGTCCCGATCCACCCGGCGGAACGACAGGCGGGCGATCGGGCCGCGGCCGACGATCTGCGCCTTTTCGCCGTTTATGTTTTTGAAATGAATCACCGCGTGGTTGCCGGTCAACCGCAAGCGCGGCCGGGCGCGGCGGGTCACCATGCCGTATTTAATTACCGGTTGATCAAGCACTCCCTCGTCCCATTCGATTTCGACAGTCAGTTCGTCGAGCTCGAGTTTTTGCCGGGAGAACAGTCGGACATGGAAATTTTGATTTTCCGTCACAATCGGCGTCGTTTTCGCGTTCAGTCTGGGCATGCGTTGAATCGGCGGTTCAAGATGCCAAGTGACCGCCAGGCAGGAAAAGCCCATCAAAAGGACAATCAGATATAGAATTATACGACGCACGGTCGAATCACTCCTTGGAAGCGTAAAAAAGTTGCCTCACCATACTCTATCCCGCTCCCCGCTTACAAGACCTTCGCGCAAGCGAAAGCGTTCAAATTACAGCCTGTTTTTTTTGTAAAAAGCAAATCAATAATATCGACCGATTGTTGCGAACGCTTGACCGGTTTGTCCTCACCTGCGGAATTACGTCGGAATATTGTGTCATTAGCGCGGCATGTTGAAGATGTTTTATGATTATTGCCAAATGACAACAACAGTCACTTTGCACTATTTTCCACTCTTTCAAGTGTATAAATTTCCAAAATCGGACATTTTTACATTGACAAACTGCGTCAAATGCAGAAAATACCTTCTATCGACTGCGAAGAAAACAAACAGCCGGATCGTTTGCAATAAGCCAGCAACTCTCATTTTCAAGGAGACGGATAAAGATGCATATAAAGTTTGCCGCCAAGGTGTTTACCCGTGACGTCATGTCACGCCATTTGAGCAAACCGGCCTTTCAAGCGTTGATGAACGTCATCGAGCAGAAGGAAAAGCTGAACCGCGAACTGGCCGACCAGGTTGCCCACGCGATGAAGGAATGGGCGCAGGATCACGGCGCGACGCACTTCACGCACTGGTTCCAGCCGCAGCGGGGCGTCACCGCCGAAAAGCACGATGCGTTTTTGACCCTGGAAGACGGCCGGCCGATTGAGCGGTTCTCCGGCGGCCAACTGATACAGAGCGAACCGGACGCGTCGTCGTTCCCCTCCGGCGGCATGCGCAGCACCTTCGAGGCGCGCGGCTACACGGCGTGGGATCCGACCTCCCCGGCGTTCATCATGAACGGCAGCAAATCGGCGACGTTGGTCATTCCGTCGGTGTACATGTCCTACAACGGCGAAGTGCTCGACCTGAAAACTCCGCTGCTGCGCAGCCTGGGTCAGGTGGAAAAGCAAGCGTACCGGATGCTCAAGCTGTTCGGCAACCGCACCGCGCGGCAGGTGAAGGTGACCGTGGGGCCGGAGCAGGAATACTTCCTGGTCGACAAGAGCATTTTCCAGGATCGGCTCGACCTGCTGCTGACCGGGCGCACGTTGCTGGGCGCGCCGTCGGCGAAACAGCAGCAGTTCGAGGATCATTACTTCGGGTCGATCCGTCCGCGCGTGCTGTCGTTTATGGAAGACGTGGAAAAGATCCTGATCGACCGGGGCATTCCATTCAAGACGCGGCACAACGAAGTGGCGCCCAACCAATATGAACTGGCGCCGACATTTGTCGAGGCGAACCTGGCGGTCGACCAGAACCTGCAAACGATGGAGATCATGCGGCAGGTGGCCGACGAACACAACCTGACTGTATTGCTGCACGAAAAGCCGTTCGCCGGGATGAACGGTTCGGGCAAGCACCTGAACTGGTCGATGATGGACAGCGACGGAAACAACCTGCTGGAGCCGGGCGAAGCGCCCAAGCGCAACGTGCAGTTCCTGGCGTTTCTGTCGGCGTTCATGCTGGGCGTGTTCAAATACAGTGGGCTGCTGCGCGCGTCGGTGGCCGACGCGGGCAACGACCATCGCCTGGGCGCGAACGAGGCGCCGCCGCCGATCATGTCGGTGTTCATCGGCGGGTACATTGCAGCGGTGCTGGATGCGATCGCCGGCGGCAAGGACATCGCCGATTTGCACGAGGCGAGTCTGGACCTGAAGGTCCGTCACCTACCCGGCGTCACGTTGGACACCACCGACCGCAACCGCACCTCGCCGGTGGCCTTTACCGGCAACAAGTTCGAATTCCGCGCGGTGGGATCGTCGCAGAACACTTCCGAATCGACCACGGCGCTGAATTTGATGGTCGCCGCCGGACTGGAAATGATGATCGACCGCATCACGGCCTATCAGGAAAAATTCGAGGACGTGAAGGACGCCGCGCTGGCCGCCATCCGCGACACGCTCAATGAGGTGGAAAACATCCGCTTCGACGGCAACAACTATTCGGACGACTGGCACGCCGAGGCGAAAAAACGCAATCTGCCCGCCGCCCGCAACACACCCGAGGCATTGGGCACCTATCTGCAGCCCGAGGTGATCGAACTGTACGAAAAGTACGAGACGCTCACCAGCCATGAAATACATGCGCGGGTGGAAGTCCGGCGTGAACAGTACGTGAAAATCAAGATGCTCGAGCTCAACGTGCTGGCAGAAATTGCGCGCACACAGGTGCGTCCGGCGTTGATCAAACATCTGCAAAGCATGGCTTCATCAGCCGCGGTGCTTTCACCCGGCGGCAAGGGCCGAAAACTGCTGGAAAAGAACATCGGCCAACTGGAGAATCTGTTCGAGCGTTTCGAAAGCGGGCTGAATGCGATCGACGAAGTGTTCGCCAAGGCCGACGCGATGGTGCACAGGGATCTGGCCGGCTGCGCCGATTACCTCGGCAATGCGGGCTGCGCGACGCTCGAAGAAATGCGGCAGGTATGCAACGCGATCGAGTTGGAAGTGGAAGATGCGATTTGGGCCCTCCCCAAATACTCGACCATCCTGCATAAAATGTAAGCAACCAAGCAAACGAAAACAACAACGGGGCGATCGCCATGGCGGCGGTCGCCTTGTTGTTTTCGACCTATTCCATAGCGAAAAATTGGGCCGGGGATCAAAAAACATTGACAGTCGACCGACAATTACCTACTATGTTTATAATTATAGTAGGGATGCGATGAAAGCATACGGCTCGATGATTCTGGTGGTGATCTTGGTGAATTCAGTATTCACCTTGCCCTGCGTATGCGCCGCACACGAGAACTTCGCCGCCGGCCGCGCCGCCGAAACACACGATTGTTGCCGCAATAACGAGCAAAAGGATGATGCCGCGGCGTCATCGGATCCCGCTCCATGCAACGCCTGCGGCATCGCGCATCGAGATTCCTCCACGACGTGCCATGGGACGAATCGTCCCATGGCTATCACCGAGAAGCCGGCGCGCACCGATACGGTGTTAATCACTTTCGCCGGAGCGTCTTCGGTCTTGTCTACTCCGAATTTTCCCCTGCCGCCGGCGTTCGCGAAAATTCCTGCCAACCTTCATCCTTCCGCCTTTTCTTGCGTGATGCGTTGTTGAGATTCGCTTTCTTCCGGTTTGGAGAAAAAGGAATAGCACAACAATCATTGAATGATTCGGCCATAGCCGGATCGGAAAGCGAGAAAAGCGATGAAAAAGATCAATCTGGTTACCTTGGCCTTCGCGGCCGTAATGTTGCTGTCGCTGGGAATCATGACTACGCAAACCGCCTGGGGCGACTCGGCGGCGAAAACCTGTCCGTGCGGTGACGACTGCCAGTGCGGCGATTGCCAATGCGCGGCTGCGGCGAGCCAATGCGGCAACGATTGCGGATGCACCGACGGTAATTGCCTGAACAACGGCGCCTGCGCCTGCGCCAAGGAAGCTTGCGCTTGCGCGAACTGCGCGAAATAACACCGACGGGAAGTAAAAAAAACGGGGGCGCTCAAGATGGGCGCTTCCGTTTTTCATTTACAGGGGATTATTCGACCGGACGCTCGCCGAGGGCGAAGAGTTCGTCGACGGTGACCAGGGCGGTCAGCTCGTAGCCGGCGGCGGCGACAGCCTCGCGGCCGCCTTCGTTGCGGTCGACGACGGCGACGACGCCGACGATTTGCGCGGCGGGCACTTCATCGAGCACGGCCTCGATCGTCTTGAGCGTCGAGCCGGCGGTGGTGGCGACATCGTCGACGATCAGCACGCGCATGCCGGGCGCGATCGTGCCTTCAATGCGCTTGCCGCGGCCGTGGCCCTTGGCTTCCTTGCGCACCAGCAGCGCGGAAACGGGCGTGCCCGCGTCGACGCTGCGGGCGACCGCGCCCATGACGACCGGCACCGCACCGAGCACCATACCGGCCACGGCGTCCACGCCGCCCAAGGACGCAACGCGTTCCAGCAGCAGGTCGCCGATCAACGCCGCGCCGTGGGGGTCGGTCGAGGTGGCGCGCACGTCGATGTAGTAATTGCTTTTCTTGCCGCTGGTAAGAATGAACTCACCGGTGCGGAAGGATTTTTCGTGCAACAGGGCGATCAATTCTTGGCGTTTGTTCATATGGCGCTCATTCTCGCGATGTGCGTGTCGGCTTTGATGCGGTTGCGTTCGTCGACGAAGACCAGGTGCGGCTCCCAATTCTGCGCTTCGGCTTCATCGAGGCGGACCCAACTGGCGATGATCACCAGATCGCCGGGAGCGACCATCCGCGCGGCCGCGCCGTTGACGCAGATCACGCCGCTGCCCGGTTCGCCGCGCAAGGCATAGGTGTCGAACCGCTGCCCATTGGAGATGTTCCAAATCGAAACGAACTCGTTGGGCAGAATGTCGGCGGCGCGCATCAAATAGTCGTCGATGGTCACCGAACCTTCGTAATGCAAATCCGCCTGGGTCACCGTCGCGCGATGAATCTTGGATTTGAGCATTTTCCGCTGCATCGTGCGTCCCCCCTTAATTAACCGGCAAGTCCGAATTCCAGGACCGTATTGTCGATCAACCGGGTCTTGCCGAAAAACACCGCCAGGGCCAGCAGGTGCGCACCCGCCGGTTGGGCGGCGGCGTCAACAAGATCCGGCAACTTAAGCATTTCCACGTAGTCGATCCGCGCGTCGGGGCGGCTTTCGACGATGTGCCGCACCTCGGCAAGGATTTCATCGCGGTCGCGATGGCCCGCCGCGACCATCTTCTCAGCGCGGCGCAGGGCTTCGATGAGCGCCGGGGCCTGCGCCCGCTGCGCGGGCGTGAGATAGACGTTGCGGCTGCTCATGGCCAAGCCGTCGCTTTCGCGGACGGTCGGCGCGCCGATGATCTCCAGATCCATGTTCAGATCCTTGACCATGCGGCCGACCACCAGAAATTGCTGGTAGTCCTTTTTCCCGAAGACCGCGAAATGGGGCTGCACGATATTGAACAGCTTGCAGCACACCGTGGCCACGCCGCCGAAATGCACCGGCCGGCTTTTGCCGCACAACACGGTGGGCAGGTTCGCCAGCGAAATGCTCGTCTGGTAGCCGGCGGGGTACATTTCCTCGGGCTTGGGGAAAAAAATCACATCGACGCCGACCGAATCGGCCAGTTTGCTGTCGCGGTCGAAGTCGCGCGGGTATTTGTCGAGGTCCTCGTTTTTGCCGAACTGCGTCGGATTGACGAAGATGCTCAGCACCACCACGTCGGCCAGTTCGCGCGCCTTGCGCATCAGCGCCAGATGGCCCTCGTGCAGGTAGCCCATCGTCGGCACGAAACCGATGGTCTTGCCGTCGGCCCGTTGCGCCTTGGAGAAGGCCTGCATTTTCGCGGCGGTTTCCAGAACCAGCATCCGCATCCTCTCATGGGCGGGGTTTTAAATAAAAACCCCTTCCCGGTGCATGGATATACCGGAAGGGGCCACCACATCGCGCAACGATGTACAGCGAAATCCGATCGCTTTGCCCGTCCCGGTCCGGCTCAGCCGGATCCAAGCGGAATAAATTGTTTCGTGCCGCGCCGATGGGAGGTCACCTGTTGCACCAGGGCTTCGAAATCGTCGGGGTTGTAGACGAAATCGATGTCGCTGGTGTTGACCACCAACAGCGGGCTTGCGTCGTACGCAAAAAAGAATTTGCTGTACGCGGCCGTCAGTTCCTCGAGGTAGTCGATGGTTAGCGGTCGTTCATAGCGGAAGTTTCGACGTTGGATCCGCTCCATCAGAATCCGCGGATCGGCCACCAGATAGATGACCAGGTCCGGCGTGACCACCTCGCGTTCCAGAATCTCATAGATCTGACCGTACAACCGACGTTCGTCGTCGGATAAATTCAGGTGCGCGAAAATCTTGTCTTTCGCGAACATATAGTCGCACACCGTGTTGCGTGCGAACAGATCCTGCTGGATCAGTTCGCGCTGCTGCCGGTAGCGCGACACGAGAAAAAAGAGCTGCGTCTGAAAGGCGTACCGCTTTTTGTCGCGGTAAAACCCTTCCAGAAAAGGGTTTTCCTCGGGCCGTTCGAAAATGGCCCGTGCCTTGAGCCGTTCGGCCAACAGGCTGACGAGGCTGGTTTTGCCTACCCCGATCGGCCCCTCAACCACGATATGCCGCGGTTTGTCCACAAGCTCCCTTTTCGTCTGTCACGTTGTGAAAAACGTCGGAGCGCAGGCAAAACACTCCGCCGCCTCCCGAAAATGGCGGCTTAACATACCACCGAGATTTATCGGACACAAGGGCGATTTCGGCAAGAAAAATCGAGACGAAATAAGGCCTTATTGTCCGCGCGCGGCCAGGGCGTCGGCGAGGTCGACGAACTGCTCGACGCTCAGTTGCTCGGCGCGGATCATGGGATTTTCCGCCAGGGCTTCGAGCAGGTAAGCGGCCGTATCTTCACCCAGTTCGGCGGCCAGAGCGTTGCGCAGCGTTTTGCGACGACGGCCGAAGGCGGCGCGCACGACCTTCTCCAGCAGCGCGGGATCGCGGGGCTGGCGCGGATGCGGCGCCGTGAAATCCACCAGCATCGCGGCTGATTCCACGCCCGGGCGTGGGCGGAAGACGTTCGGCGAAATCGTGAACAAACGCTTGACCTTCGCGGCTAGCGTCAACTGCACGGCGAGGCTGCCGTAATCCTTGGTGCCCGGCCCGGCGATGCAGCGCTCGACGACCTCCTTCTGCAGGGTCAGCACGGCGCGCGACAAAGCGGTTCGGTGGGACAGCAGATGGAAGAGGATCGGACTCGAGGCGTAATAGGGCAGGTTGCCCAACACAACCAAGCTGCCGCCGCAACGCGCGGCCAGCTCGGTCAGGTCGATGTCGAGGATGTCGGCGTGGATCAACTCGATGCGTTCGCTAAAGGTTTCGCGCAGGTGATCCAGCAGCCGCCCGTCGATCTCCACGGCGATCACCTTGTCGGTGCGCGCCAAGAGCGGCTGGGTCAACGCGCCGCCGCCCGGTCCGATCTCCAATACGGTTTCGCCGGCAACGGGCGCGAGGGCGTCCAGCAGCTTGCGGGCGATGTTCTGATCGGTCAGCCAATTCTGGCCGAGCGACTTTTTCGCCTCCACCGGCGGCTGGGCGGTCATGATTGGGGCTCGAGCGGTTTGGGTTGGGCGCCGTGCCGGCGAATGCGCACGACCCAATATTTGATCGGGTAGTAGGCGACAAGCGCGGTGAGCGTGCCCAGAATAACGCCGCCGACGATCATCGGGAACTGGACGTTCCAACCGAGGGCGATCATCTGCTGAAAGGTCAGCGTGTGTAACTGGACGCCGCTGATGTCCGCCTCGCCGACGTACAGACTGCCGACTTTATAATCGGCCAGCAGCAAAAAAGGGATGGTCAGCGGGTTGCAGATCCACGAGGCGAGAAAAATCGCCGGGACGCTCAGACGAAAGATCGCGCCCGCCGCCACAGTCATGATGCTGTGCGTGCCGATGATCGGAAACCAGCCGATCCACAACCCGATGGAGAATGCGCGGGCCACTTTTTCCGGCGGCCCCTTCAAGCTGATGAATTGGTTGTAGAACTGCCGCCAACG
>DAINPV010000113.1:0-10866 GCA_036743315.1 bacterium
GGTGCACGTCGGTGGCCGCCACGCCCAATTCGCCGACGATGCCTTCCTGACCGGTCAGGCTTTTGCCGATCTGCGCCCGCAGCACCTTGTAGGCGACGAACAGCGTGAAACCGCCCAACGCCAGCACGCTGGGCAGAATCAAACCCCACGACACCTGCAGCTTGAAGCTCGGCGTTTGATACACCTCGTCGGGCGCATCGAACAAAAAGAGCGAACCCAGCACCATCAGCGCAATCCCTCCCAAGGTCAGCAGACCGTAACTGGTGAATTTGAATTCCAGGATGAACAAGACCAGGCCGCCCGCGATCAGAATCAGTCCCACCGTGTTGATCGGCAAGATCTGCGTGCTGACCAGAAAGAGCAGAATGCAAATGCCGCCGAGCACGCCGGGGAAAATCAGCCCCGGGTGCGAAAATTCGGCGTACAGGCCGAGCATGCCGATGATCATGAAAAAGTACACCAGGTTCGGATCGGCCAGGTAGAAGATGATTTTGTGCTTCAGGCCCATCGGCTGCGGTTCCTGCCGCGCGCCCTTGAGCGCCAGCGTGACCGTCGCGCCGTTGCCCAGCTTCACCTGCCGGCCGTCGGCCTGGGCCAGCACGTCGTCGAGGTTCTCGGCGACGAAGTCGACCACGTTGAGTTGGGCCGCGCGCGTCGCGGTGACCGCGTCGGCCTCGGTGACCGCCTTTTTCGCCCATTCGACGTTGCGTCCGCGCGCTTCGGCGATGCCCTCGACGAAGGCGGAGATGTCGTTGAAGGCCTTGGCCTTCATCGTTTCGTCCATTTCGCCGGTCATCGACACCGGGCTGGCCGCGCCGATCGAGGTCGACGGGGCCATCGCCGCGATGTGCCCGGCGAGGGTGACCATCACCCCGGCGCTGCCCGCGTGCGCGCCCTTGGGCGTGACGTAGACGATGACCGGCACGTTGGCGGCGAGCATCTTCTGCACGATGTCGCGCGTCGAATCGACCAGGCCGCCGGGAGTGTCCAGCTCGATGGCCAACGCCGCCGCGCCGTCCTTTTCCGCCTTTTCGATCGACGCGACGATGAACTCGGCGCTGCCCGGGTTGATCGTTCCGTTGATCGTGATCACCTGCACCACGGGCGTCGCGGCGGGCGGTTCTTCTTGCGCATCAGCCCACAAGCCCAGGCCCAGGAGCAGCAACAACAGATAAATCGCGATTCGCGCGTGGCGCACGGCGTTACCCTTTCTTGTTCGGCAGCGGCCAGCCGAGTTCGGCCATCACCTGCTGCAGATCTTCCCAGGCCGGCTTTTTGCCCGCCGGGTTGCGCAGCAGGTAGGCCGGGTGGAACGTCGGCATCAGCCGGATGCCCGCGTACGAATGCCAACGGCCGCGCAGGCGGCCGATGGGCGTGGCGTCCTTGAGCAACGTCTGCACCGCGATGCGCCCGAGGGCGACGATCACCCGCGGGCGGATGACGCGGATCTGCCGCTGCAAAAACGGTTCGCACATTTCCACTTCGTCGGGCTGCGGGTCGCGGTTGTCCGGCGGTCGGCACTTGAGAATGTTGGCGATGTACACGTCCTCGCGCGTTTTGCCCATCGCCTCGATCATCTTGGTCAGCAACTGCCCCGCGCGCCCGACGAAGGGCCGGCCCTGCCGATCTTCGTCGGCCCCCGGCGCCTCGCCGATGAACATCAGTTCGGCCCGCGGGTTGCCTTCGCCGAAGACGATATGCTTGCGGCCGCCGGCCAGCTTGCAGCGCCGGCAATCGCCCAGGGCGGCGCGCACCGCTTCGAGCGATTCCGGCGCGGCGACGGCTTCGTCGCCCTGCGGGCGGAGATCATCGGCGGGCGGTTGCTCCCGTACGCGCAGCCGCGGTTGGGGACGGGCTTGCGCCAGGGCGACGAGCTTCTCCTCGCGCACCGACAGCCGCCGGCCGAGCGAGCGCATGGCCTGCACCGACCGCACGAGGTCGTCGAGCGTCGCGATAAAATCGCCTTGTGGTTCGTCCGTCATTGTTTTCACCCGCCGCACACGATGAACATAATACAATCAACATACCATAGGCCGCCGCGCCGGTCACGGCAAGACCCGCGCCGGTCAAACGACACCCACGAATAACAAAAGGTTGCCTTCTATGCCCGAAAACCAAAGATTTGGCAAGACCGACCAAAAACCGCGGCTGGAAATATTCCCGATCCCGACCGAACCATCTGTTGTCTTGACCCCCGGGCGCGGGGAGGCTACATTCGAAGCCCGATTTCATCGGCTTGAGGGGGTATGCCTTGCGCGCAATGAGGATCTTGCTGGCGGCGGCGATGTTGCTTGCGGCCGGCACGGGCGCGGCTTCGGCGCAGGTGGTAACGCGGCCGGACATGAACGACACGCCGCTGGGCCAGAACGTCTCCGGGTTTCTGGCGGTGTCGCTGGGGCTGGCCTACATGCCCGCCTTCGGCGCCGAGGCCGAGCCGGCGGACGACAACTTCGCGTACAAAATCAAAAACGACCGCTTCGTTTTTCCGGGCTTTGCCGCGCACGTGAGCATGATCCCCGCCTGGGGCAACAACGCGCTGATGGTCGAGGCCGGCTATGACGTGCTGGCCATGGAATGGAAGCAGGAGGTCGACGACAGCGTCGATCACTACTCCGGCAAATCGACGCTGGCGCTGAATGCGCTGTCGATATCCACCAACTACGTGCGGTATTTTCTGTCCGGGGCGGATCGCCTCTACGCACTGGCCGGCGCGGGTTACGTGTGGGAATCGGCCAAGCTGGCCACGGAAACCGGCGACGATTCGAACACGGACAACGCCAGTTTCCCCAATTGGCGGCTCAACGCAGGGCTGGGCTACCTGCATCAGATGAGCACCGGCGCGATCGGCGTGGAGCTGCGCGCCGACTACCTGCTCAACGATTCGTCCTTCGATCTGGAAGATCCATACGGTAAATATGAGGTCACCATGACCCATCCGGTCATTCTGCGTTTGGGCGCAACGTTCGCCATCGGGCGATTGCTTGAGCGCTAACCCTTCGGTTTCATTTGACAACTTACCTTTTCTCACGGTAACGTGATAAGACTGCCAATAAGGCATGATAGAGAATGTGCATTTGTATGGTTGCCGATGAACAAACATGCATGGGCCGATGAATTTTTTCGCCGCAGCGAAGCGGCGATGGGTGCATACCGCGAGGCAGGCTATCCCGGTCTGTTCGACCTGGTGACGGCCACCGTCGCGGCCCTGCAGCGCGGCAACCAGGTGTTCCTGTTCGGCAACGGGGGCAGCGCGGCCGATGCGCAGCACTGGGCGGCCGAATTCGTCAATCGCTATCTGCTGCCCGAGCGACCGGCGCTGGCGGCGCTCGCCTTGACGACCGATACGTCGATCTTGACCAGCGTGGGCAACGATCGCGGCTTCGCCGATCTGTTCGCGCGGCAAATCCAGGCCCTGGCCCGCCCCGGCGATCTGGCCGTGGGCATCAGCACCAGCGGCCGCAGCGAAAACATCCTGCGCGCCCTGCGCGCGGCGCGCGAACGCGGTTGTGTGACCGTCGGCTTCGCCGGCGGCGACGGCGGCGAAATGCGCGCGTGGTGCGATCATCTGCTGCTGGCCCCGTCGGACCACACGCCGGTGATTCAGCAGGTGCACGAGGCGGTCGGCCACTTGTGGGTCGACCTGGTGGAGCAAACCCTGGCGGAGGAACCGTGAGCGACCGCGTGCCGCCCTTCGACTTTTCCCGACTGACGCGCGAGGATCTCGCCGCGCGCGGCGGCAAGGTGACCACGGCCGCATTCGGCCGACCCTCGGGCGGCGGCTCGTCGTTCGCCGACTGGTTCGACCGCCTGCCCCGCCTCCTGGCCGGACAGGATCTGCGCGACCTGGTCGAGGCGATCGTCGCGGCGCGCAGCGGCCAGCGGGCGGTGCATCTGGCGATGGGCGCGCACACGGTGAAGGTCGGCCTGGGACCGATCCTCGCCGACCTGATCGCGCGGGACATCGTCACGGCGGTAAGCGTCAACGGCGCGTTCATCATTCACGATTTCGAGATCGCCACGGCCGGCTTCACCAGCGAGGACGTGGGCGCGGTGCTGGGCCAAGGATCGTTCGGCATGAGCAAGCAGACGGCCGAGGCCTTCGTCGCGATGGTCGATCTGGCCGAGGAACTGGAGCTGGGCCTGGGCGAGGCGGCCGCGCGGCACATCGCCTTCGCCAAGCCGCCGCACGGCCATGAATCAGTGTTGGCCGCGTGCTATCATCACAACGTGCCGGTCACCGCGCACGTCGCGCTGGGCGCCGACATCGTGCACATGGCCGCCGAGCTGGACGGCGCGAAGCTCGGCCGGGCGCTGCTGCGCGACTTCCGGACGTTCACCACGCTGGTCGGACGGCTGGAGGACGGCGTCTATTTGAACGTCGGCAGCGCGGTGGTCCTGCCCGAGGTGTTTCTCAAGGCCGTCTCGGCGGTGCGCAACACGGGCGTGGCCCTGCGCAATTTGACGACCGCCAATCTCGATTTCATCCGGCAGTACCGGCCGCTGACCAACGTCGTGCAGCGGCCGACGGCGGACGGAGGCAAAGGCATCAACCTGGTGGGACATCACGAAATCATGATCCCGTTGCTGGCCACGGCGGTTTGCCGGCGGCTGTGGGATCCGGCGGAGGACGAATGAAAACGGTCCTGGTCGGCGAAAGCAACTACGCCGAATTCGAAGTCCTCAACGACTTCCTGACCGGCAAAGGCTACCAGGTGCACTGGGTGAAAAGCGGTCCCGACGTGATCCGCGCCTACGCCGAAATCAAACCGGATTTGATCATCCTGGACGCGCTGATCCCCGGCATGACCGGTCTGAAGGTCTGCCAGGCGATCAAAAAACTCGACGGCGAAGAGAACGTTCGCACGATTGTGCTGTCCAAGGTCTATCGTCAGTTCCAGAAACAATACGAATCGCGCACCAAGGTCGGCGTCGACGCCTACGGCGAAAAGCCGGTGAACGTCGCCGAATTGGAAAAGGTGCTGCAAAAACTGCAACTGGAAATGGGCGCACCCGCAACGGCCGCCCACAAACCGGCGCCCGCGATGGCCGAAGCCGTCGCCGAGGCGGTCGCCGATGCCGAGATCGTCGCCGAGGCGATACCGATCGCGCCGACTGGTAAAAGCGAAAGACCGGTGCTCGAAGAGCCCAAGCGCCGCCTGAGCGCCGCGGGCAACCTGAGCGAAACGCCCTTCCCCAAGCTGCTGTACTTTTTACACAAGTTCCGCCGCACCGGCGCGTTGCGCGTGGTGCACGAACACATCAGCAAGGTGATCTACCTGCGCCAGGGCAACCCGGTGTTCGTCACCTCGAACCTCTCCAACGAATCGCTGGGCCGCTTCATGGTGGCCAAGGGGATGATCACCGTCGAGTCCTACAACTCCTCGCTCGAACGCATGCTGGCCACCGGCAAACAGCAGGGCAACGTGCTGCTGGAGATGGGCGTGATTTCGCCGCACCAGTTGTACGAGGCGCTCGAAGCGCAGATCCGCGAGAAAATCCTGCGCATCTTCGCCTGGGAGGAAGGCGAGTACGAATTCCGCCCCGGCAATACGACATCGACCAGAGCATGCAGCTCAACATCCAGTCGATGTCGGTGATCTTCGAGGGCATCAAGCGCTTCTACACGCTGGCGCGGTTGGAGAAGTACTTCAACGAATACAAAAACCAGCGGCTGGTGCGCGTGCCCGAATCGATGCTCGATCGCGGCGAGATGCAATTCAAACCGCACGAAGCCAAGTTCATCAAGCTCATCGACGGCGACCGGACGGTGGGCAAGATCATCGCCCGCAGCAACCTGAGCCTGTCGGAGACGTTCCAGATTCTGTACTTCCTGCTGCTGATCGAGGTGATCCGCTTCGTGGGCGATCCGGGCTTCAGCAGCCGCAGCGAAAAGACGCACGCGGCCTACACCGCCGAACGGCGCGAGCGCCGCGAGACCTGGCGCCGGCTGGCCGAAGACAAGGAAGGCGTGCAGGCCGACCGCATGACAACCTTCCGCCGCGACCTCTCGCGCTTCTTCGAGGACATCGACCGGCTCAACTACTACGAAATGTTCGGACTGCAACCCGACGCCGCCAACGAAGACATCAAGCGCTCGTATCACACGCTGACGCGCAAGTATCATCCGTACGACCTGTACAACGACGTCAACGAAGTGCTCAAAGCCAAGAGCGACGGCATCTTCCGCTCGCTGACCATGGCCTACGAAACGCTGATGAACGCCGAGAAACGCAAAGAATACGACGCGTCGCTCGACAAGCGCGTAACCACCGAGCGCATCAGCGACGAGGCGCAGCAAAAGGCCAAACTCGACCTCGAACTGGACATCGAGGCGAAAGAGGAAAAATACGTCAACGTGTCCCAGCCCGAAGAGGAATCGTTGGTCGGTCCGGACATCGAGTGGGACGTGCAGGCCGATCTGGCGGTCGGCGATCAGGACGACACGCAGGTCGAGCTCGAGAAGTTCGAGGACGGCGGCGACGAGGAGACGCTCAAGGAGGCCAGCGAGGTCACCGTTTCGATGGCCAACGCGGTGAAGAGCGAGTTGCTGTTCCAGCAGGGCGAGGATCTGCTGCACGACGAACAATACGAGCGCGCGGCCGAGCTGTTCAGCAAGGCGCTGGAACTCAACCCGAAAGAGGCGGAGTACTTCGCCTACCTGGGCTGGGCGACGTTCAGGCAGAATCCGCACGATCCCCAACACCTCGCCCAGGGGCGCGACCTGCTGGAAAAAGCGGTGTCGATCAACCCCGGCCTCGATCAGGGCTACACCTTCCTGGGCATGCTCGAACACCGCGTCGGCCGCAAGGACCGCGCGCGCGAGTACTTCCAGAAGGCGCTGCAATACAACCCGGAAAACGAAAACGCCGAGCAGGAGCTGAAAAAGCTGGAGGTCGGTTAATTGGCCAAGGCGCAGACCATATTGCTGATCGAGCCCGACGAGATCGAGCGGACCGAAACCGCCGCGTTGCTGGGCAAGATGGGCTACGAGGTCGACGGCGCGGCCAATGCGAACGAAGGCTTGCGCGCGTTCAGCGAGCGCCATCACGACCTGGTGATCGTCGAGGTGCTGCTGTCGGGCATGAACGGGCTGAAGGTCTGCAAGATCGTCAAGGAACAGGGCGAGCCGTGGCACGTGAAGGTCGTCGTGGTCAGCAAGGTCTACAAGAGTCGGGCGATGGAATACGACGCGCTCAACCGCTACCAGGCCGACGCCTACTTCTCCCGCCCCTTCCCGATGGTCGAGTTGGTCAACACGATCAACCGGCTGATCGGCGAGCCGCTGGGCACGCCGCGCATCCATGAGAAGCTCGCCCCGCCGCCGAGCGAGCCGGCGCCCAAGCCGCGCGCGATCAGCGACTTCGTACCGCCCGCGCCGCCGCCCAAACCCGCGCCGGCGCCCGCGCCCGAACCCGCGGTCGCCATGGAACAAAGCAACGAGGGTCAGTTCGACAGCATGCGGTTCGCCGCGTTGCTCGACCGACTCAAGCGCGAAAAATTCGACGGCTCGCTCATCGTGCGCCGCGAAGCGGAAGCCAAGAACATCTATTTCGTCGAAGGCCGCCCCGTTTTCGTGCAGTCGAACATCGACAGCGAAACGCTGGGGTGCATGCTGGTCGAGGACGAAGCGATCACCGACCGGCAGTACCGCGAGGCGATGATCGAGCTGGCCGAAACCGGCCGGCGCTTCGGCACGATCGTCGTGCAGCGCGGTTACCTGACCAACGACCAGCTTTTTTTCCATCTGGTCGCGCAGACACGGCGGAAAATCGCCCGCTGCTTCGCCTGGCCCGACGGCGACTACCGCCTCAAGGCCGACAAGCGCTACCCCGAAAACGCGCCGACTTTCGAGGTCGACATCACCGAAACCGTGCTCGAAGGCTATCGCCGCTACCTGGACGCCGGGCTGCTGGAGGCCGCCTACGAGCGCGACCGCGCCAAATACGTCTTCCTCGGCGAGGACCGCGCCGTCGCCGCCGTCAAACCGTTCTTGTCCGAGGACGAAACGGTCATGCTCCGCCAGGCCGACGGCCGCCGAAAAATGAGCGACCTCGTCGGCGATTCGGCTTTGGGACTGATCGACTCGCTGCGTTTGTTGGGCGCGTTGATCGCCCTGGGCGCGTTGCGCGTGGCCGGCGTCGCCGACCAGCCGGAGCTGTCGCCCTACGGCGGTTCGGTCACACCCGACGGCGAGCAGCCGTTGACCGATCCGCGCCACGAAAACCTTTTCAGCCGGATCAAGGAATTCGCCGTGCGCGTCGATGAAATGTCGCTGCCGGAAATCCTGGGCGTGGAGCCGGACGCCGACGCCCAGCGCGTCGAAACGGCCTTCGCCGAGTACATGGAGGTTTTCAATCCGGACGCGCTGCCGCCGCGCACGCCGCCGCGCATCAAGCGCCAGGCCGCGCGCATCGTCCGCCGCCTCGAAGAGGCGCACACCGCCCTGCTCGATCCGCACCGGCGTAGCGAAAGCGCGCCGGAGCACGACGCGCAAGCCGCTGTCGGCACGCCCGACGAGCGCCTGCAGATGCAAAAAGGCCTGGTCGCGATGGAAAACCGCGAGTACGGCAAGGCGGTGCACCACTTCAAACAAATGGTCAAGGACTTTCCGCAACATGTCGAATACCGGGTAAAGCTGGCCGAGGCGCTGTACAAGTTTGTCGCCGAGCCGATTTACAAGTGGGCCGACGTGGAGGAGGCCGCCAAACAGGTGTTGGCGGTGGACAAGAAAAACGCCGAGGCCCTGGCGATCATCGGCCGGGCCAAAGCCAAGGAAGGCGACGATGAGCTGGCGCTCAAATACCTGAAAAAAGCCTTTGAACTCGAACCGCAGAATCCCGACCTGCGGCGGGAAGTGCGCTACGCCGAACAACGGCTCAAAGAGACGCCGACCAAGAAGAAATCGATCTTTGGGAAGATACTATGAGCGAACCGAAACGGATTTTCATTGCCTTGCACGATCAGGACATCGCCGCCGACATGGAGGCCTTGCTGGTGTCGCAGGAATACCAGGTCATGCGCTTCGGCTCCAGCCGCGCGCTGCTCGCCCAACTGCAAGGCAAGAATCCGGATCTGCTGGTGCTCGACGTGCTGCTGCCCGACGGCAACGGCCTGGAGCTGTGCAAGCGGCTTAAAACCGAACCGACCATGAAAGCGGTGAAAATCATGGTCGTCTCGACCTTCAAGCGCTCCGCCAAATTCAGCATGGAGGCGCGCACCAAATTCCTGGTCGACCAATATTTCGAAATGCCCATCGATCCGCCGGTGTTGTTCGAGTCGGTCGCCGGACTGCTGGGCGTGGAACCCGGAACCAAGGAGCGCAAATCGGCCGCCGCGCCGGCGGCCAAACCGACGACGCATCCGGCGGCTCCCTCGCGCCCGACGCCGCCCCCCAAGCCCAAGCAGGGCTGGGAAGCGGTGCCCGACGACGATTTCGTCACGCCGCCGCCGCGCAAGAAACCCGCGACGGATGTGATCATCGGCGCCGAACGCGCCGCGCGACCGACCCAACCGACCCGGCCCGAACCCGAGCGCGCCGCCCCGTCGCGTCGCGAGGAGAAGAAAAGCCCCGCCCGCCGACCCGCGCCCGCGCCTTTCTCGTCCGAGCCGAAGAAGTCCGGCCAGCTCGGCCCGATCTTGCTGCCCGAATTGCTGCTCAACTATTACCAGGCGCGCGCCAACGGCACGCTGGTGGTCAAATCGCTCGAAGAACAACGGGAAATCCTCCTGCGCGACGGCATCCCGGTGGCGATCCGCTCCAATTTCATCCCCGACGATTCGCTGGGCCAGTTGCTGATCGCCCGCGGCATCGTGGATCGCACCGTCGTCGACGCTTCGCTGCTCAAGGCCGAGAAGGAAAATCGCCTGCTCGGCGAAGTGCTGCTCGCCGAAGGCCATCTGGCGCTGCACGAGCTCAACAGCGTGTTGCGCACCCAGGCCAAACGCAAGCTCAATTCCGCCTTCCGCTGGAAGGAAGGGGTGTTCGAATTGCGCGAGGGCGAATTGGACTTCACCAACGCCCTGAAGATCGAGCAGAGCATGCTGTCGATCATCATCGCGGGAGTCGTGCGCCATTACGACATGGCCAAGCTTGAAGAACGATTGTTCCTGAACAAGGACGCGGTCGTCGAGCGGACTGACTCGACCACGCTCAAACCCGACGATCTGAACCTGACCAAGCACGAGTGGCGCATCCTCAACCTCGTCGACGGCCGGCGCACGCTGGGCGAGTTGATCGCCGACGCCGACCTGAACTTCGCCCGCACCTTCCAGGTGCTCTACCTGTTTTTGCTGTTCGGTCTGGTGCGCTTCAAGGGCGGTGACCTGTTCTTCCGGCTGGACGAAGCGGTCGTGCAACGCGCGCGCAGCGAGGCCGGTCAGGTGCAGACGCCGCTGGACGCCGAAGACGAGATCGAAGGCGGGGGTAAAAAGCACGAGGAATTCAAAAACGACGGCGATCTGGCTCAAGTGCCGCTGGTGCGCTTCCTGTATTACCTGTACTCCAACCGCGTGACCGGCACGTTGACGCTGGCCCAGGGCAACCAGGAAGAGACGATCACCATCGCCGACGGCATGCCGGTGAAAATACACTCGAACCGCATCGGTCCCACCGCGTTGGGAAACTTGTTGATTCGCCAGGGGAAAATCACCGAGCTCGAACGCGACCAAGCGCTGGCCGCCGCGGCCGAAACCGGGCGTCCGTTGGGCGAAACGCTGTTGGCGAAAAGCTTGCTCTCCCCGCACGAGCTGTTCGAGGCGCTGATCGCGCAGATCGAGCAAAAACTCGTCGCGCTGTTCACCTGGCAGGAAGGAACCTATCACTTCGAAGAGGAGCAACTGTCGTCGGCCGACGCGCTGCCGATCACC
>DAINPV010000114.1:0-10712 GCA_036743315.1 bacterium
ATGTTGATCTCCCACGCCATGCGTATTCAAATCGGCGATTTGAGTCTCCCGTCCAAACTGTGGTTGATGTTTCATCCGCCGTGGGCGCAGGTTTTTTTCTTCGCCTCGGGAATGAACATCGTGTTGCTCATGGAACGATACCAGAAAGACAAAAACTTCCGCCTGGATCGCTACTACCTGACGGCGGCGGCGCTGTTGTTCGTTTTGGGATACACCTACAGCTTCGCGCGCATGGCGCTGCTGACCTGGCAGATTTTCCAGGGCATCGCGGCGGCGACGGCGCTGACCTATGTGTTTTTACGCACGCGCCTTTCGACGCCGGTGCTGTTGTTGATCGCCGCTGCAATGTATTTGGTCTACCTGCCGTTCCGTTTGAATATCGAGCCGGTGCTGATGTGGTACCGCGCCATCCTGCCGCCCGGTCCGCCGGGAAGCAACCTCGAAGCGCTGCATTCGCTGCAGGTGATGACCTCGATCGGGCCGGTGTCGCGGGCGCTGTTCACCAACTTCAGCCTGCTGCCCTGGACCAGCTATGTGCTGATCGGCGCGGCCGCGTTCCGCAGTTTGCGCCGGCATCCGGAACACGAACTGCGCTGGTGGCTCGGCTTCGGCGTCTGCTTTGTCGCCGGCTTCGCCGTCATCTGGATCCCGCACGGCATCGAATACGGTCTGTGGTACGTCGACCAGAACATCGACGCGATCTACCGTCACGTGCCCTATCACACACTGACGGCCACCGGGCTGTGCGGGCTGGTCTGGCTGAGTTGCCACCGCTGGTACAAGGGCGTGCCGGGCGCGAAAAGCAAACTGAAAAGGTTTATCTACGGCTACACCGAATTTCTCGGCGTGGCTTCGTTCATCTTTTTCATTTTCCATTGGTTCATGTTGCTGCTGCTGGTCGCCGCCTGGGAATACCTGGCCGCCGTCGGCTGGGTGCCGGCGCAGATGAACATCCACCTGCGCTGGATCGTCGCCTGCCTCATCGTGCTGCCGCTGATGTGGCCGGCGACGCAATTGGGCACGCTGTGGTCGCGACGCAAGAGCTTTACCACCGAAGTCTGGACGGTGATGGGTGTGAGCATCTTCGCGGCGCTGTTGCTGTTGGCGCGCGGCCACTTCCACGCCGGCACGTTAGTGGCGTACGGCGCGTGTTTCTCCTACGCTTTCCTATACCCGGTGCTGCGCAACCGGTTGAAAAAGCGTTGCACCATCCGTCCGAAAAGGCCGCAACCGAAGGCGACCGTCGCCTGATCTTTTGCGTTCACTCGAGATTATGCGTCGGCGGCAAGAGCCTTGCCTCGATTTCCGGGCGCGAGTAGGCTGGAGCGCATGAAATTTCATCGCCTCATTTATTTATTCATTGCGCTGGCCCTGTCGTGCGCCGGCTGTTTCGACCTGGAAGCCGAGGTGAAAATCCTCGAAGACGGCTCGGGGTTCGTCACCGTCTGGGCGCGCGTGCCCACGCGCATCGCGGTGATCGGCACGGCGATGGGCAATCAGTCGCTAGCCGATGCGCGCCGCGATCTTCTCTTGCATCTCGATGAATTATTCGCCGAACGCGACGGTATCCAATTGGTCGAGCGATTGACGTTCACCGAAGCCGACCAGGAAGTGCTGCGCTATCGCTACGCCTTCGACAGCCCCCGGCAATTGAATGAGTTCTGGGCTGTCGCGCAAAACCGCGACCAGGATGTCACCTTGCGCAACGCGCAACTGACGGTGACCAAGACCGGCGACAACAACCAGGCGCGTTACGAGGCCAGGCTCGTCTTTCCCGCGCAACCGGCCACGGAAATTTACGCCCTGACCGGCACGCTTTTCGCCAACCAACCGCTGCACGTGCGTAAACAGGTCGTCGAGGAATACTACAAAGGCAGCTTCCGCCTGCGTCTGGCGCTGCCGGGGAAAATCGGCGCGACCGACGCTTCACAGGTCGACGCGGGCGATTATCCGATCTGGCAAACGCGTTTGCTCGACCTGTATTTGTACGGACTGACCGCCTCGGCGACCTCCACGACGAGCGCGCCGCAGGACGAACAGGCGCGCCCGGCCGCGCCCGACGAGTCGTTCCCCGCGCCGTCCACGCCGTTGACCGCCGGGCCGCACGCGACCATCGGCGACGTCTGGCGCGCGCTGGACAGTCTGGGCGATCTGGTGCGGCTGGAGATCGAATTGGATATCGCCAAGCGTTCGCGCATGACCGTCGCCTACCGCGTCGACCAGCGCATCGACCGGCCGCTGGAAAGCCTGCTCACGCTGCCGCTGGTGACCTTGCCGACCGTCGCGCCGGACTGGACGGTCGAAACACAGCGCGACGAGCGCGGCCGCTTGCTCTACCGCCTCTCGACCAAAGAACCGTTGCGGCTGGACCAAACGGAAAGCCCGCACCTGTTCGCCGGGCGCGAGAGCGACCGCTACGTGTTTCGCCTGAACCTGCCGCAACTGGCATTCGCCGAGCATCGTCCGCCCGAAGCGGCCGGCACGGTGGCGGTGAAGGTGACCGTGACCATGCCCCATGACATTCATACGAGCAACGCGACGGTGATCACCGGCAACAAAGCCGAGTGGACGCTCACCACGCGCGATCTGCTCGTGCCGCTGACCCTCGAAGCGATTTGCGATAAATGACGACTCAGAAAACGTGCGGATAGTCGGCGAGCGTTTCGGCCGCCGCGATCACATCGCGCACCGCGCGGTTGCGCGGATCCAGCAGCATGGCGTCCACGCCGCATTGCACGCATGCCGCGGCGAAGGCTTGCTCGACGGGCGTGCGTTCGGCCAGACCGTAGCTGATGTTGCCCAGGCCGATCAGCGTGCGCACGCCGGGAAATTCCTCTTTAAGCAATTCCAGGGTATCCAACGTCACGCGCGCGGCCCGCGGCTCAGAGGCGATCGGCAGCACGACCGCGTCGATCAACAGACGTTCGGCGGTTACGCCCGCGGACAGCATCGCGTCGACGATGCGCCCGCAGACCTTGGTGCGTTCGCGCGCCGTGGGCGGCACGCCGTGTTCGTCCCAGGCCATGGCGATCAGCGCGGCGCAATGTTCGATCGCCGGCGGCAGCACGTTGGCGAGGCTCTCCGCGGTCGCGTTGATCGAATTGAGCAGCAGCGGCCGCCGGCCGGCCAGATGCGCCGCGCCCGCCGCCAGCACGCGCCACGAGCCGCTGTCCAAACTCAACGGCTTGATGCACACGTTCACCGCGAGGTCGATCAGCCACTGCATGTCCTCGATCATCGTCTCGACCGACGCGCCGGGACGGCCGACGTTCAGGTCCAGATAGTCGCACCCGGCATCGACCTGACGTCTGATCAGGTGGCGCAGAAAATCCTCGTCGCGCTCCGCCAGCGCTCGCGCCACGGGTCGGGCATTCGCGTTGAGGCGGTCGGCAATCACGATCATGATTGGTTATTCCCACTTGATTGACAAGCGATGCTCTTTCCCGGACACGGTACATCCCGCCCCGATTCGCGTCAACGACCGCTTTTGCGCCGCATCCGGAATTTGGGTATCCTACTCGAGCTCTTGGGAGGAAACGGCATGGAACCAATCCGTCTGCCGATCGAGCCGATCGGCGTGAAAATCTTTTCCGCCACCCCGGCTTGGGTCGACTCGTTGCCGCCGTATCGCGGCGTCAGCTATTGCCGCGCGGTGCACGAAACGCCGTGCCTGGGCGAATGCTGGCTCGATGCCTCGTCGCTGACTGTCTGCGGTTGGGCGCCGGTGGCGCTGGGCATGAAAGCGGCGACCGGCGAATTCGGGCAGAGCATCGAGCCGCGCCTGGAACACCCGATCGCCGGCGTCTACCTGACCACGCTGAGCAAGATGCGCGCGGGCGTCGCGCCCGACGTCGCGATCGTGCGCGGCAATGCGGAAACGTTGCGCCGCCTGATCGACCTTATCGGCTGGGATTGCGCGGCCTGGGAACACGTTGAAGAGGAGCGCGTGCAAAAAAGCGCGCTCCGCCTGTTGCGCGAGGGAAACCGCGGCTGGCGCTATCGCTTGGTACAGCCGGTCAACCAGACGCTCTTTTACCTGAAACGCATGCCGGGCTTCGCGCAGGGCATCGAGTTCGTTTTTAAAAGCGAAACCGTCACGCACGGCTTCGATCGGTTGATCAAACGCGCGATGGCCGACATGTCGATCTGCCGCAACTCGACGGTCATTCCGCACCTGACCGGCCTGCTCAACGCCTCGTTTTTCTGCACCGGCGGCATCGCCTGGGGGCACAACCATCCGTCGCTGATGACCTCGGGTTGGCCGTGGGCGTTGTGGGAACAAATCGCCAACGAAGTGACCTGGTAGACTTACTTGAGCAGTGAGCTCTCGCCGATGCGCAGGCGGCGCGGATCGAGCGCTGCGATCTGCGCGCCGTAGGCGGCGGTCAGCAACTCGTGCAGATTGTCCGCGTTGACGCCGCCGGAAATTTTGATGCCGCCGGCAAAGGATTCGCGCATCGCCGCGAGCGCCGCGACCGTCGCCCCGCCCTTGCCGAAGCCGGTGCTGGTTTTGACGAAATCCGCGCCCGTCTCGGCGCACAGAACGCAGGCGCGGCGGATCTGTTCATCGCTCAGCTCGCAGGTTTCCAAAATGACCTTCACCAAGGCGTCTTGCGCGTGCGCGACCTCGACCACCGCGGCGACGTCGGCGCGCACGATTTCATCTTCGCCGTTTTGCAGCGCACGCCATCGCAACACGGTATCGATCTCCCGCGCGCCCTGCGACAGCGCGAATTGCGTTTCCAGCACCTTCAAATAGCGGGGCGCCTGGTCGCCCAACGGAAAGCCGACGACCGCGGCGATGACGATTTGCTCCTTGCCTGCCGCGGATAAAGCCGCGCGCAACCGGGCCACCTCCTCGGCGCGCACGCAGACCGCATACGGCGCGGGATCCAGCGCTAGTAATCCCTCGATGAAGGCAGAAACATTCCGCTCGTATGCCGCCGGCGGATCGGTCACCGCGCCGCGTAGGCATTCGGGGCGCTGCAAAAAGGTGTGGTCGCAGACGGCGGCGACCTGGGCGAGCGTCAGGGAGCGGACATCGATCATCGTTCTTCCTTTCCGGCTCAATCGCCGACGGTCAGGTACGTGCCGCCGCGCCGCCAGGTTTGCCGCACGGTCAGTGTCGCCGCGTCCAGGCTTACCCAAAACAGTTGGGCGTCGCTGGCGATGCGCGGCAGATCGGTCATCAGCGGCGACAACACATTGTCCGTGCCCGGCAGCGCCGCCGCCCACACGTCGATCACGTCGTCCTTTTCGAGAATATGCACCGCCACGTTGCGCCCGCAGTCGGGCGAGCGCAGCACGGGCGGCTCTTCGTCGGGTGAACGCGGCGCGAAAACGGCCAGGAACGTCGGATCGTCAGCCTGCGCCCGCGCCCGCAGCACGCGGTGCAACTGGATGCCGCCGTGGCTGTAGCCGTGTTCGTCCTCGTAGTCGGACAGCACGGCGCCGCCGGGCACGGCGGTCACCGCCAAGGTCATGTCGCCGCCCGGCCGCCCTAGCATTGCGCCGTTGTCGGTCGGCAGAAATTCGCCGTCGGTCGTGCCGCCGGCCTGGGTGTGCCCGAGCCAATCGTAGTCGTGCGCACCGTTGCCGTCGACCCAATCAGCGACGACAAAATAATCGTCGGCGATCAGCCCCGTCCAGCGCGTGATGCTCGCCCCGGCCCAGGCGGACTGCGCGACGAAATACGCCACGTCGCCGTCCCGCTGCGCTTCGATCAGAAAGGCGTCGACGTCGACGCCCAATCCTTGGAAGCCGCGCGGCGGACCCTGCCCGTCGACCAGAATCAGGTTGTGATTTTCCGGCCCGGCGACGTGGTGCCGCTCGTCGAAGCTGATGTACCCCGAGTCGATCAAAAACATCTCGCCCAAGGCGAGCAACTGAAACGATGTCGCGTCGGGCTGCTCATGGCCCATGCCCTGCACACGCGCCTTGCCGTGCTCGGCATTAAGCAGCAGGTAGCGCGCGCCGTTATCCCAACCGCTGCGGGCGACGGCCTGCCCCGCTTCGGGCGACGACCAAAACAATTCGTCGTCCGACGGCGCTTGCGCTTCCGGGGCATCCGGTGCGAGCAGCAGTTGCTCCCAACTTAAGTCGCCGGTGAAATTGACGCATTGCGCTCCGTTCTCGTGCGCCCACTGGTAGCGCCCGTCGCCGGTCATCGCGCCGATCACGCCCAGCGGGAAGCAATGCAGGTTTGCATCGTCCAACGGCGGACCGTAGCCGCCGGGCAGGCGCAGACGCCGCCACCATTCATGCAATTCGAAGAAACGCGGATCGTCGAGCGGATCGCCCATCTCGACGATTTCCGGTTCGCACCACGGCCAAACATGATGCGCGCAGGAGGTCCTGTACGGATAAAAGCGCCCTGCCGCAAACCGGCTGTAGGCGAGAAAAAACGGCAGGTAGTTGATCGCGCTGTAGGCCAGGTAGTTCGGTCCTTCCGGGCAGCAGCCGGCGCCGGGGCAATTTTGCACTTCCAATTGCCAGTAAACCGTTTCGGTCAGCCCGCCGTTGATCAACTCGGCGGCGCGGTCCCAGTCGTTGAAGGTCAGCGCGACGTAGCCGATGCCGGCCCAGAACTTGATCGTATGGTTGTTGCGCGTGGCCATCAGCCACAGCGGCAAGAACTCGACGTAAAAATGGTGCATGCTCGCGGCGAGCTGTTTAATCGTCGCGGCGGCCTGCTCGGCTTCGCCGTCGGCAAAGCCATCGGTCACCGCGAGAATCTCATAAGCCTGACACAACAAAATCAGCGCTTGGCTGACCAGGATGCCACCGTGATCCAGCGTTTCGTAGGTCCAAACCTCGAAGTTGGGATCGGTATTGCGGATCAACAACGAAGCCTTCGCCGCGTCGGCCGCGTTGCCCTGCGCCCAGAAACGCACTGCCGCCTTGCGCGCCAGGCGGGCGTTGTACAAACAGGCGTCCGGATCGTAATCGCTGATGTTCGGCTCGGCCGGCGCGGCGTCGGCCCCGGAGACCGCCCGCAGAAAATGGGTGCGATAAGGCTCGGCTGAAGCCTGCACCTGTTCGCGCACGAACGCCCAGCGGTCCGTATCGGCGATCAAGCGCGGGAACGGCCCGATTTCGTAAGGGTGCCACGAGCGGGCGCTGGCCGGATCGTCCGGGTCGGTGCCGTCGATCGCTTCACGCTTGTCAACGATGCCGTCCAGGTCGCGGTCATCCTCCAGACGATAGGGAAAAATTTCCGAGGTAGTGTATTGCGCCGCAGCGTCGGTTTGAGATGCCTGGCGCGCCGCGACAGCCGCCGGTTCCGGATGATCGCACCTCACCGTCCACAACAGCAACAGCAGCAATAGCAAAAGTCGAATCCGAGTGGACATCGTTTCCGCTCCGCACAAACGACCAGGGGCGCAACACTAACCCGAACCCGATCGCGGCGCAATCGCCCATCGGCGGCGGGGTTGCATTGCCCAAGGTTCTATGAAAACAAATGTGGCTGCCGATCCTCCGGCAAAGACAACCTTATCAGGAAGGATGCGACGATGAGCAAACGGTTGCCGACCACGACCTTGATGATAATGGCGGCGCTCGCCATCGCCTTTGCTTTCATGTGCGGCGGATGCGAGAAGAAAGGCACGGGCAAAAAAAGCGGCACCGAGAAAAAAGTGAACCTGGCCAAGGATATCAAAAAGATCCGCGCGAAACAGAAATGGTCGCCGCGTAAAAAGGCCGTGCGTAAGGAGATCGGCGCGCAGCCGCCGGCCGATCTGCGCGAGCACATGGAACTGCGCATGAACCGCGAGCTCCTGGAAAAGAGTTTCGAGTTGGGCGCGAATTTCCTGGTGGTCAACCAGACGCCCGAAGGCAACTTCAATTACATGTACGACTGGATCGAGAAAAAGTACTTTCAGGGCGACAGCCAGGTGCGGCAAGCCGGCGCGTTGTGGGGCGTGGCGCTGTGCTACAAATATCGGCCGACCACGCAACTGCGAGAGTCGTTGGACAAGGGATTGAAGTTCTGGTTCGACGCGACGGTGGCCGGGCCGGACAACACGCTGTTTCCGCAATACAAAAGCGATCGTCAAACGTCGGCGGGCACCGTGGCGTTGGTGGCGCTTTCGCTCATCGAGTACCTGACCGCCGGGCAGCCGATCGAGCCGGAATACGAAAAGCAATTGCGCGCAAAACTCGACGGTTATCTGGCTTTCCTGCAATGGCTGCAACTGGACAACGGCCATGTGGCCAAGGATTATTTCGTCAGCACAAAGAACAAGTCGAACACGTCCAGTCCCTATTACGACGGTGAAACGTTGCTGGCCTGGTGCAAGGCGGCGCGGCTGCTGCAGATGGAAAAATTGGTGCCGACCATCGAACGCGCGGCGCGGAGCATGGCGGAAACCTACACCGTACGCGCCTGGCGCAAGGATCGCGATTCGGCGCAGACCAAGGGTTTCTACCAATGGGGCTCCATGGCCTTTACCGAATATTATTTTGCTAAGTGGAAAGATTACCAATTGTACGGCGACATCACAATGGCGCTGGGCAACTGGATGATCCACGTGCATCGGACATTGCGCAAGGGCCGCAACCACGCTTACGCGTTGGAAGGGCTGATCAGCTCGTATCGCATTGCGCAAGATCGCGGCGACGTCGCGGCGATGGTCGATTTGCATTACGTCATCGACCGTTCGCTGTACAAGCTGACAGCCTGGCAGATCGGCGGTCCGCTGGCCGACCAATGCAAGTTCCTGGTGGACAATCCGACCGACGATCCGCTGGCCATCGGCGGCGTGATGAACGCCAAGCGCAGCGGACCGTTCAGCCCCAGCGATACGAAACACGAACTGCGTATCGACGTAACACAGCACCAGATGCATGCGGTGACCATGGCGCTGGAATACGTATACGCCAAACCGTAACGAGCGGCAAAAATCGCCTGTCGGCAATCGCGTTGGGCTGGACGAAAAATGGCGAATCGGCTAGCGTTGTTCACCACCGACAGGAGCGCGTATTGCAGTTCGTTTCACTGGCCAGCGGCAGCAAAGGCAACGGGTATCTGGTTCGCGCCGGCGGCACGACCGTGTTGGTCGACGCCGGACTGTCCGGCCGCGAAATGGAACGCCGGATTCAGGAAGCCGGCCTCAATCCGTCGGACATCGATTTGTTGCTGGTGACCCACGAACATGCCGACCACATTCGCGGCTCGGGCATCCTGTCGCGGCGCTTCAACTGGCCGGTCTACGCCACCGAGGGCACGCTGTTCACCCCTTGCGGCCAAATCAAGCCCGTCGGCGAAAACGCCCATCTGGCGCAGGTTTTCCCCGCCGGCGACACGCTGACGATCGGCGCGCTGACCATCACCTCGTTTTCGATCAGCCACGACGCAAGCGACCCGGTGGGCTATGTTTTTCGCGCCAACGGGCATCGCCTGGCCCTCGCGGCCGACCTGGGTCAAGCCACGCGGCTGGTGTTGCAGCGCATGACGGACGTCGATGCGCTGATTCTGGAAAGCAACCACTGCCCCGAAATGCTGCGCAACGGGCATTATCCGCTGTGGCTGCAGCGGCGCATCCGCGGGGCGCAGGGGCATTTGTCCAACGAGGAAGCCGGCGAGGTCGTCCGCCACGTGCATCACGGCGGTCTACGCTACCTCGTGTTGGCGCATTTGTCGGAAAACAACAACACGCCGCAGCGGGCTTATTCATTGATGCGCGCGACGCTCGACGAACTGGGCGCCGCCACCGATCTGCGCGTCGGCCTGCAGCACCGCATCGGCAACTGGATCGACCTGGACGAGGAGTAAGGCATGATTCCACGGTATTCGCGAAAAATTATGACCGACATCTGGAGCGACAACAACCGCTACCGTTGCTGGCTCAACGTCGAGTTGGCCGCGGTGGAGGCGATGGCCGACGCCGGGCTGGTGCCCGCCGAAGCGGTCGCGACGATCAAGGCCAAGGCCGATTTCGACGCCAAGCGGGTCGAGGAAATCGAAGCGGTTACGCGCCACGACGTGATCGCCTTTCTGACCAACGTCGCCGAATACGTAGGTGAACCGAGTCGATTCATCCACCTGGGCATGACCAGTTCCGACGTGCTGGACACCGCCTACAACATGCAACTGCTCGAAGCCGGTTCGATTCTCATGACCGACATCGACCAGATGCTCGCGGTGCTCAAACGCCGCGCTTACGAGCACAAAGACACCGTGCAGATGGGCCGCAGCCACGGCATTCACGCCGAACCGATCACCTTCGGGCTCAAGCTGGCGATCTGGTACGACGAGATGCAACGCAACAAGCAACGGCTGCACGCCGCGCTTGACGGCGTGCGCGTGGGCAAGATCAGCGGCGCGGTCGGCACCTTTGCCCATCTGCCGCCGCAAATCGAAGAAAAGGCACTGGCCGCCTTGGGGCTCGCGCCGGCGCCGGCCTCCAGCCAGATCGTGCAGCGCGACCGCCACGCCGCGTTTTTCACCGCGCTGGCCGTGCTCGGCGGCACGCTGGAGAAAATCGCGGTCGAAATCCGTCACCTGCAGCGCACCGAAGTTTACGAGGCCGAGGAGTTCTTCCACCAAGGACAAAAGGGCTCGTCGGCGATGCCGCACAAGCGCAACCCCGTTTTGTCGGAGAACGTCAGCGGGCTATGTCGCCTGCTGCGCTCCTATGCGATCGCCGCGTTGGAAAACCAACCGCTGTGGCACGAGCGCGACATCAGCCATAGTTCGGTCGAGCGCGTGA
>DAINPV010000115.1:0-10704 GCA_036743315.1 bacterium
CATCGCGCGCGATGAGCTGTTCCAGCGAAGCGTATTTTTCGTGCCCCGGACAGGTGCGTTGGACCAGCGGCCGCCGGCCGAGTTGCGGATCGGTCAGCCCCCAGCGGTCGACGGCCGGCAAAGCGACCGAATAGCCATCGCGTCCGTCGACCAGAATTTTCGGGGCGAAACCGGCAGCAAGCAGGCAGGCGAAGCGAAGATCGTGTCGATCGCGCTCCCGGTACAGGTGCACCACGTTGTCGGGCGAATGCGTGGTTTCGTCCATCATGCACCAATCGCCCGTACCGGGAGTAATCAGTTGCACGCCGCAGGCGGTGGCCGCCAGCAACGCGGCCGTCAAGCGCATCGCCCATTTGCGCTTGATGCCGGTGAAGGTCAGATTTTCCGCCGCCAACAGCGCCAAAGGCATGAAAACGACCATGAAACGGCCGTAGAGGTAGTCGCCGCCGACCCAGAGAAGGTAAGCGTGCCATAAGACGAAGGCGACGAGGGTGAATGCTTTCATCATGCGCACGCGGTCATCGTCGGTGGGGCGCACGAACCAGACGAGCATCAGCAGCAGCGCCAACCACAAATGGCTGCCCAGGTAAAATGCGGCGAGATAGCGGAAGCCCTGATAGGCGTAGGGAATGTGCGCCGACTTGGCGAAAAAGGTGTTGGGCAGCAGCGAGCCGTAGTAGACGAGCTTCCAACCCAGGTAGACCAGCAGCGGCACGAGCGCGAGGGCGTAGGCGAGCAGGCGATCAAGGCCCCGCGCGCGCGCGGCCGACCAATGGCCGCGCAGCATTTCGCGCACAGCGGCGCGGTTCATCCACAACACGGCCAATGCGCCGGCGACGAAAAACAGGCTGTGGTCGAGGCGATTGAGCGTCGCCAGGATGAAAAAGAATCCGGCCAAAAACGACCGGCGCGGATCGGCGGCGGTCAGCAGAAAAAACAAACCCGCATTGACCAGCAGACTGCCGGCCATCGTTTCTAAGCCGGTGGAAGCGAAGGAAGCGAAGGAATTCTGTACGGCGAGCAACAATGCGGCCAGCGGCCAGTAATGAACGTTTTTATTGGCGACATTCAGCAACAAGCCGAGATGGTAGACGATCAACAAATTGGCGAGAAAGCTGGCCAAAGTAAAAACGATGGAGACAAACGGCGCGTTGAAGCCGGTCAAACGCATCCACAACGCCAGCCAAATCGTCCAGAGGAAGTTGGTGTAGACCTCCAGGCGCTCGCCGACGTTGTACACCAGGCCGTTGCCGGCGATCAGGTTGTACGCGCATCGAAATGAATAGTAGGCATCGTCGTACATCGCCGTTTGGAGATGCGCAAACACGAGGCCGAGCCCGACGATCGACAAAGGCAGCGCCCAGCGCATGAAACGGGGACGACGCACGAACGATAACGCCAGACCGGCAGTAAAACACACGAGCGGCAACCACCAGCCTTGCGCCACCAGGCGGCCGTAACGCACCAACATTTCGGCGACCGATTCCATCCGCATCCTTTGTGATTCGCCGTTAGTGTAACGAAAGCGGAGGTTGGAGAAAATCCTAAGGTTCGATGGCGACATGGACGCGGCGGACGGCCATTGCCTTTTCGATGTCGCGCGGGTCGATGCGCACCAGGAAACCCCGCTTGCCGCCGTTGATGTGGATCGACTCGAGTTCGAGGATCGTGGCTTCAACGCACACGGGCATTTTGGCGCGCACGCCGAAGGGACTGATGCCGCCCACCTTGTAGCCGGTCAATCGCTCGGCGATTTTCTCGTCGCAGGGCGTAACCGCTTTCACGCCCAGTTCGCGCGCCAGTTGCTTGGTCGACACTTCGCAATCGCCGTGCATGAGCACCAGCAGCGGTTTTTTGTTTTCGTCCTGCATGACCAGGGTTTTGATGACGATGTGTTCAGGCACGTGCAGCATCTGCGAAGCGCGCTTGGTGCCGCCATGCTCTTCGTAGGGGTACGGCGTGGGCGCGAAGTCGATTTTGTACTGCCGTAATGCGCGCACCGCCTGGGTGATGGGATAATCGCTCATAATCGCTATTCCGTTGCTTTACGCATATTATAATCGCATTCTGCCGCCGGGCGCCAATTTTCTTGACGAGCTCTCCCCGATTTCTGTACCTTAGGCGAACCGCTGGTGGTGAGGAAAGGGGTGTACGGTGGACCGGGCGATGAAGTTGATTTTGCATATACTGATATTGACGCTCGCGGCATGCGGCGCAGCAAATGAAAGCGGCGACGAGTGGGACGACGAAGCGACAGGCGATGCCGCAAGAAAATCCGGACCCGCATCGGAAATTGTGACGACATCGGCCGGCGGCGGAGTTTGGCGTTTCGATTGGACGTTCTCGATGCTGGCGGGAGCGGAAGTATCCATCGTCGAGCGGCCGCGCATCCCACCGGTGACAACCGACGAACAGGGGCGCTTTTCCTTCGACAACCTGGTGGTCGGCGACGATCTGACGTTACTGGCGCAACATCGCGATTTTTATCCGACGCAGACGGCCACGGTGGAACTGGCCGAGGAGACGATCGAGGATTTCCACATCCAGATACCGCCGCGGCCGATCGTCTGGGCGCTGGCGCTGGTGCTGTTCGAGACACTCGACCCGAATATGTGTCAGATCGCCTCGACGGTGACCGAGGCGGGCGGCAACCCATTCTCCACCGGCATTGCCGGGGCGACGGTGGTGATCGATCCGCCGCTGCCGCCGACGCAGGGGCCCTTCTACTTCCAGATTTTCGAACTGCCCAACGGGATAATCATCGATATTCCGGTGCGAACGCTGGAAGAGACGACCGGCGACGGCGGCGTGGTGTTCATCAACGTCCCGCCGGGGGAATATACGATTTCCGCGCAAAAAGAGGACATGCAGTTCACTGAGGCGCGCATCAAATGCCGTCCGGGCGTGCTGGTCAATGCCGCGCCGCCTTACGGCCTGCAGGTGATCGAGTAGTTTTTCCTATTTTCCGAAATTCAGGTTCGGCAGCCGGTGGAGGTTGGGGGGTTTGCTCTAGGCAAAATTGAATGTTAAAGAAGATGCGACCTGAATCGACGGGAGAAGGACATGAAAATCTGGAACCGAATGTTTTTTATGTTGTTGCTGTGCGGCGCAATGTCGCTGGGCCTCAACGCCTGTTCGTGCGATGACGATGACGATGACGACGATGACGACGACGATGACGACGACGAGGGCTATCAATGCGATTCGTCCGATCCGGTCGAGCCGGAGGCGGATTTCTTCGTCGACATTTCCGATCAGAGCGGCATGCGGGTGGACAACTACTATGAAAATCCGCCCGAGGGCATTCAGCGCAACGACCACGCCCGGGTGGAAAGCGCGGACATCAACGGCGACGGCTACGACGACTTGTTGATGCACAGCCTGTTCCCCAATCCGCAAAACGGCGTGCCCTTCGAACACCTGGTGTTTCTCAACAACGGCGACGGCACGTTTAGCGATTTCAGCGAAGAATCGGGATTGCGCAACATTCAGGCCGGCTTCTTCGCCTTCGGCGACGTGGACAACGACGGCGACCAAGATGCCTTCGCCGGCGTGGACATCTTCCGTTATGAAGATTACCGCAACGAGATCCTGCTCAACGATGGTGAGGGGCATTTCACTGTGCTGGACGACTCGGGCGTCGATGACAACTACAAAACCTACGCGGGTAATGCGTTGTTCGCCGACTTCAACGGCGACGCGAACCTCGACCTGTTTGTCGGCAACGGCCACACGATGTACGCCGCGCCCGATTTGCTGTATTTCGGCAATGGCGACGGCACGTTCGAAGACGTCTCCGAACGCCTGGCCGACATGCCCTCGCAGCCGACCAACGGCTGCCTGACCGCCGACTACGACAACGACGGCGACCTGGATATTTTCGTGTCGACCTACAGCGTTTCGACGCTCAACGGTTTGAACCACCTGTGGGAAAACGACGGCGAAGGCAACTTTACCAATGTGGCCGTCGAGCGCGGCTTCGCCAGTCTGGCGACCGGCAACTACTATCTGGTGACCACCGATCACGGCACGGCGCCCGAACCCGGCGCGGGACCGGGCACCTATGTGGGCAGCAACGGCTTCGGCATCGACTGCGGCGATATCGACAACGACGGCGATCTGGACATCTTCCTGACCACCATTTCGCACGCGACCAACATGGACGAACTGCGCAAATGGTCGGACCCGACGCAATTGCTGATCAACGGCGGCGAGGATGAGGATTTTTATTTGACCAATGAGTTTCTCGAGCGCGGTCTGATCTTCAATGAGGGCGATATCGACGGCGCGATGGTCGATTTCGACAACGACGGCCGGCTCGACCTATCCCTGTCGCGCGACAAGAAATACGAAAACAGCTACTACGAGTGGGATATGAAAGGTTGGTTCGGTCTGTGGCGGCAACTCGAAGACGGCACGTTCCAGTCCTTCGGCGAAGCCAGCGGCATCAACGATCCGGAAGATTCGGTGTGGATCCGTGCGAAAAGCACCAGCAACAACATCTGGATCGATATCGACCACGACGGCGACCTCGACCTGTTTACCGGCGCAGGCGACCTGGGCGGCGGACGGCCGAACTTCCTGCTGCGCAACGACATCGGGCAGGAGAATCGCTGGCTGGCCGTGCGGCTGGAAGGCGACGGTGAGCACATCAACCGCGACGCGATCGGCGCGCGGCTGTATCTCGAAACCGACGAAGTGACGCTGATGCGTGAAAAGAAATCGAGCAAAGGTCACTACAACTCGGAAAGCACGCGCGTGCAGCACTTCGGCCTGGGCGCGATGAGCTGCGAGTGCGCCTTGCGCGTTGTGTGGCCCGACGGCGAGGAAGCCGAATTCGCCTGCCGGCAGGATTTCGGCGACAATATGTACATCAAGATCACGTATCCGGATCAGATCGAGGTGGAAGAGTGATTCGCCGACCTTGAGAAACGATGGAAAAGCCCCCGCGGTAGGCGGGGGCTTTTTTTTAAGGTTTTTCAGCACGGAGCGAGAACATTAAGGGCAAGCTGTTCGCCTTTTCGCGCAGTCGCCACCAACCGGCTTCGTCTTGGTACATCAGTTGCGGTTTCGTCTCGTAATACAAATTGAAAAAGGCGAATGGAAACTCGTGAAAGTATTTGAGGTGCAAACCGACAGCCAGCAGCGAATTGATGATCTCGTCGAGCGAATGCTGCCATTCGTAGGTGACGTTGAACTCGGTGTTTACGGTCGGGTCGGCGTAAGACCCGCCGGGGCTTTCGAAACGCAAGGGCTTGCCGTCGGTGAAGTAATCGTAATGCAGTTGCGGACCGGCATCGTCGCCGCGCACGTCGAAGCAAAGCGCGGTCGGATGCATGTCGGCCAAGTAGAAGAAGCCGCCGGGTTTGAGGAAATGGGCGATCACCTCGGCCCAACGGCGCAAGTCCGGCAGCCAGATGATGGTGCCGTAATAGGTCATGACGATATCGAACTGCCCGGTCAGATGAGCGGGCAGGTCGGCGATATCGGTCTCGATAAAGCGCGCGTCGAGCCCCAATTCCTCGTTGAGCTGCCGCGCCTGGGCAACGGCCACAGGGCTGAAGTCGACGCCGGTGACCTTCGCCCCTTTGCGCGCCCAGCCGAGGCTGTCCATCCCGAAATGGCATTGCAGATGGAGAATCGATTTTCCATCCACCGATCCGATGTCGTCAGGCAGGGACGGTACGGCTTTTTCATCGCCAGCTTTGAAGGCGGAAACGGGGTAGCACGCGGAATCTTTCCGGTGCAGGTGGGCCCGCTCATCCCACACGCGACGATTGGTTTGCAGATACTTTTTCATCATTACCTCACTGGCTCGAATAATCGGCGAAAGTTCGCCGTGTTGCAACCAAGCGATGGCTACGTATAATTCGAAATCATCAAACGCGGGGATCGAACGACGATGGCCTTCAGCGTACAAGACATTCTGCGGATGGAAGTGGCGCCGGCCCTGGGTTGCACCGAGCCGGCGGCGATCGCCTATTGTGCGGCGGCAGCCGCCTCGGTGCTGCCGGATAAGATGATCGAGGCGATCAAGGTGTGGGTCGACGGCAATATTTATAAGAACGGCATCGCGGTGTCGATCCCGGGAGCGCCGGGATTGACCGGGTTAGACATGGCCGCCGCGTTGGGCGCGCTGGGCGGCGATGCGACGCGCCGGCTCGAGGTGCTCGATCCGATCGATGAGCGGACCGTCAGGCTGGCCAAGGGTTTAATTGGGCAGGGAGCGGTGAAGGTCAATCTGCTGGAGAACCAGACCGGTTTGTTTATCCGCGTGACGGTGCGCAACGGGGCGTCCGTCGGCGAGGCGATCATCCGCGAGGTCCACGACAACATCGTTTCGCTGACCCTCGACGGGCAATCCGTCGCGACGACCCTGGGCGTCAGTAGCGAGTCGGAGGGCGACGGCGAACTGGCGCGGTTGGAGGAATGGCTGCGCACGGTTACGCTCGAAACACTGCTGGAAATGCTCGACAACCTCAGCGAGGACGACTTCGCCTTTTTACAGGAAAGCATCACGCTCAATCTACGCCTGGCTGAGTACGGTCTCAAGCATGGACCGGGGCTGGGCGTGGGCAAGACCTTCGACCGGCTGGCCAAGCAGCGGCTGCTCAAGCGCGACATGATCCTCGAAGCGCGCATTCTGGCCTCGGCGGCTTCCGATGCGCGCATGGCGGGCGTCAAGCTGCCGGCGATGTCCTCGGCGGGCAGCGGCAACCACGGCCTGACGGCGGTGCTGCCGATTTATGCGGTCAAAAATTTCATCGAATACGAACAGAAGACGCTGCTGGAAGCGATCGCCTTTTCGCATTTGGTGACGGCCTACGTGAAGGCGCACACCGGACGGTTGTCGGCGGTATGCGGTTGTTCGATCGCCGCCGGGGCCGGCGCGGCGGCCGGGGTGACCTACTTGCTGGGCGGCGACATTCACCACATCGCCGGGGCGATCTCGAACCTGATCGAAGATCTGGCCGGCGTGATCTGCGACGGGGCGAAAGGTTCGTGCGCCCTCAAGCTGGCGACGGCGGCGGGTACGGCGGTGCAGGCGGCCTTGTTTGCGTTGCAAGGCGTGACCGTACACTCGGCCGAGGGGATTATCGGCGCATCGTTCCAGAAAACCTCGCAGAACATCGGCACGCTCAGCCGCCAAGGGATGATCGAAGCTGATCGGACGATCCTTAAAATCATGCTCGAAAAACGATTCGCTGGATATTGAAAATTAACTAGTTGATTTTGCTGTATTACCAATAAGTTCCGCAGTTGTTTCCCTAGAAATATTAATTTTTTGTTAGCACTCACAATTTAATTGAGAATGCTTAAACTTGATATTAAAATAGAATAGTAGCGTAAACCTGGATGGCGCCAAGTGGTCCTTGGTAACGCGGATATAGTCGTTTGACCTGGGTTCGGGGGCTAGTAGAGAAAAATTACTCCCGTCGAACCAATATCATGGAAATGGGATAAGGGATGAAGCTGCGGCGCATTGCTCTCCTTGTGATGTTGTTGAGTGCGTTGGCTATTTTTTTTGCCTGTGATGTTTCGAATAAAGAAGCTGCTCATCCCGCGGCAAATGATTACGGCGGCGCCGACGATGACGACGACGACACCGACGATGATGACGGCAGCGATGATGATTCCGATGTAACTTTCAATCCCATTTCCATTAACCTAGCGATGGAAACCACCGTAGCCGAAAGCGCGATACAAACCGGCCGCCTTCACAATCCATTCAATGTGACGGAAATCGAACAGTCCAACCAGGTTTTTGCGCTTGATTGGCGTGATTATTTGCGGTTTATCGATTTAGCTGCGGATCACTCACGTCCGATTTCTCACCAACGCTTGTGGCAGCAGTTCGCTAAGATCGCACAAGGATTGGTGCAAGTACATGATCCGGAACAAGAAAAAGAGCTGCAAAACAATGAGACGCTGGTTTCGCTTATCTCCGAGGCGATGAACCTGAATTTTCTATTGGATGGCATTGAAGAACGGGAGTTGATCGTTACAACCATCCGCCGCACCACGACCGAATTCTATTACGAGCGCGAAATGGTTTTCTCCGATCCGTATGTCGGCGATTTCCAAGGCATTCTGATAACCCCGAAAACCGAGGGGCCGCATCCGGCGGTGATCGCCATTCACGGACATCACGATGATGCTTCGACCTTCATCCATTACAATGGCGGCGCCGATTTTCCCAGAGTCGGCATCGCCTTGTTGGCGTTGTCGATGCGAGCGGACGAAGCGGATGATATCGAATCGCAAGTCTCCGAAAGCCTATTGGAAGCAGGTTTTTCTTTTATGGCGTTGCGGATCTACGAAACCGCCCTGGCGCTTAAATATTTGCAATACAGGCCGGAGTACGATTACAGGCACATCGGTCTAATCGGCCATTCGGGCGGCAGCGTGGCCGGCAACCTCACGGCGCGCATTCTACCCGGTATTCGCGCTTATGTGTCGGACCTGCATAGCAACTATTTCAATATCATTCCCGAGCAGGTGATTATCGACGAAACTACGCCGTTGTTGTACCCGTACCACAATGCGATCAATTTTCTGGAAAGCTATCCGATTCCCGTGAAGATCGTACCGTATGGCTTTATCGACGGAATCCTTGAGATCCTGGAATTTTTCGACAAGGAACTGCGAGACGATTGATTGCTGTCCGCTTTCAGTCGCCCGAAAGATAAGCCGTGCGTCCCACCATCGTTGAAGATTATGGACGATAATTGAAATTCATCGCCTCCTATGTCAACATCTTCTCCTTCGAATGGAGCAGATGATGGAATCCGCGATGAAAGATACTTCTCCTACAACTTTTCCCTGGACCCGAGAGGCGGTTGCTCAGTATGTAGGCAAGTTGACTCATGTCGAAGAGCCGCGCGGCGGTTGGGGGACCCGGCTGGTTGTTTGGTTGATCACGGCGCTGGTTGCCGGTATGTCCTGGAGTAACGTCGACCGCTTCGGCACGGCTATCGGCTGGCTGATGTACAAGCTGCGCATCCGGCGCGAAGTCGCGATGACCAATCTGGAAATTGTGTACGGCGAGAAAAAGACCGCCGCCGAAAAAGAGGCGATATACAAGGCTTCGCTGCTCAATCTCGGCCGGCACGTGCTCAATTACCTCGTCATTCCGCGCATGGGTGATGCGTTCTGGGATAAGTCGTTTGAATTCGAGAACGAGGAACTGCTGCGCGATGTCTATAACCGAGGCAAGGGAGTGATAGTCGTGGGCGGGCACATCGGCATTTGGGAAATCGCCGCCGGGCGGGTCGGCATCGCCGGCTATCCGATTTCGATTGTCGCCAAACGGCTGGCGAATCCGGTGGTGGAAAAAGTGATTGTGCAATCGCGCCTGAGCATGAACCTGGGCTCGGTGCCGCATCGCGATTCCATGCAGCGGGTGATGGACGGATTGCGGCACGGCGAGGGGATCATCATGGCCATCGATCAGAACATGAAGCGCAGCCAGGGCGTGATAATCGATTGGATGGGACGCCCGGCTTCGACTGTGCGCTCCAACGCCTGGGTGGCGCGCGAAACCGGTGCGCCGGTGGTCGCCGGGTATGCCTATCGGGTGGCGCCGGGGAAATTTAAATTGGTCATTACGGAAGAAATACCCTGGGAAACCCATCCGGATGATCCCGACATGGAGTTGTTGATCAACACCCGCAACCAGGCCAAAGCGGTGGAGCGGATCATTTTCGAAAAGCCGGAGATCTGGCATTGGATACACCGCCGCTGGAAGGTGCAGGCGGAAGGCGTTCCTAGTCCGTATAACGATTAACATCCGGGAGAAATCATGAATCTGCTCGAAGCCATGCGCGTGCGTCGCAGTGATCGTTCCTTTCTGGATACGCCGGTTCCGTTGGAGACAATCAACCATCTGCTGACCACCTTCGCGGAAACGGAGCGGCTCAACGATCTGCGGCTCAAGCTGTTGCCGTTTCCGGCAAAACAGGTCGATGCGGCGATGACCGGTCTGGTCGGCAGCTACGGCAAAATCAAAAACGCGCCGCTGTGGATGATCGGCATTTCGCAAGATGGTCCGCAATACCAGGAAAATTTCGGTTTCGTCACCGAACGATTCATTCTGGAATGCACACGCGAGGGCCTGGGCACCTGCTGGGTCGGCGGCTATTTCAAAATGAGCGTCCTGGAAAAAGCGCTGAAGAAGGAAGCCGACGAGCGCATCGTGTGCATCACGCCGCTGGGCTACGCGGCGCCGCGCCGATTGGCCGAACGGTCGATGCGCGCCATGGGCCGCCTCGACAACCGGCGGCCGCTGCATGAGATCGTCTTCCATCAACGATGGGGACGATCGGCGAAAGATGTATTGGCGGGCGACGCCAAGCTGCGTGAGATGTTCGAGATGGCGCGTTGGGCGCCGTCAGCCAGCAATATGCAACCGTGGATTTATCTGCTCGACGAACAACGCATCGTGCTTGCGCTGGACAGCAAACGCATCCGCAACTATCCGAAAATCATTGCGCGAAACCGCGCCGAGGGACTGAATTTCCAGGGCGTCGACGCGGGCATCGGCATGTGCCACATTCATTTCGCCGCGCGGGAACTTGGTCTGCCCGGACGCTGGACGCTGACCGACGACGATCGGCAACTGCGGGAAAAATACGACTTACCGCCGCACACGATCGTTGTCGGCACGTTCGTTTTCGACCAATAAAAAAAGCCGCCCGGGGTGGA
>DAINPV010000116.1:0-10688 GCA_036743315.1 bacterium
TCTCTTGATCCGCCGGCGATTCCTGACCAACGACAAAATCGACGACGAGTTTCACGGCTTCGGTTGGAACCTGAGCCTGGTCGGCGTCGTCGGCGGCACCAGCAACCAACTGGACCGCATCATCGTCGCCGGCATGCTCGGCCTCGAGGCGATCGCCGCTTACGAGCTGGCCTACCGGTTGACCGATCCGATGCGCAACCTCGGCGTGTTCCTCAACAAGCTGTTGTTTCCGCGGGTGGTGCGGGTTTCCGGCGCCAAGGTGGCGCGGCGGTTCCTCTCGCGCATCGTGCCGCTGATCGCGGGTCTGATCGTTCTGGGCGTGGCCGGTTCGCTGTTGTTCGCGCCGGTGATGCATTGGCTGTTTCCCCGGTATCCCGAAGCGGTGCCTTACGCGATCTGGATGTTCTGGTCGACCTTGCTCGCGGTCGTGCTCATCTACCTGGAAACCTTTTACATCGGTCAGGATCGTTTTCAACGCACGTACTACGTGGCGGCCGCGGCGCGCTCGGTCGGCGTGATCGTCCTGCTGCCGTTTTTCATTCATTGGTGGGGCGTTTTCGGCGCGATCTGGGCCCGCCTGTTGGTGCGCGGCGGACAAGGCGCGGCGATGCTGGTCAAGCTGATCTTCGATCGGCGTATGCTGGAACGCGAGGAACTGGCCGATGCGCAAGCCGACGACGGCGCACCCCGGGAAAACGCGCCGTGCCCGCTGTGCGGCGATCCCGCCGGCCGAACGATCGCCCGCGTGCCGGATCGTTTTTGCGGCGGTCCCGGCCTCTTTTCGGTGAAGCGGTGCGCCAGTTGCGGCTTGGACCGGCAGGAACCGCGCGTGCCGCTTGCCGCGATCGGCGCGTATTATCCGGAAACCTACGCGGCGCACAGCCGAATGCGCGCGCCGGTGGTCGGCCGCGGGCGGACCGTCGTCTGGCGACGGCGTTGGCTGGAATGGGTGACGGCAAATCGTCCCGGCCCGACGGACATCGGTTGGCGGCGCGCCCTGGCGTTGTGGCCGGCGCGGTTGTTCGCCTTGTCGCGCCGGTTGCGCTTCAACCCGCTGGCGGTGCCCGGCGAGGGACGCGCGCTGCTGGATCTCGGTTGCGGCAGCGGCGATTATCTGGCGGAAATGGCCGCGCTCGGTTGGCGGACGGCGGGGCTCGAACCGGACCCGCAGGCGGCCGAACTGGCGCGCTCGCGCGGTTTGACGGTCGTCACCGGCGCGCTGCCGGAACAGGCGGGCGAGCTCCCCGGACCTTTCGACGCGATCGCCATGCGCATGGTCGTCGAGCACCTGCACGATCCGGCCGGGACGTTGCGCGCCGTGCGCGGCCTACTCGCCCCCGGCGGCGTGTTGGCGGTGCAGACCGTCTTCCGCGACGGCTGGTGGGCGCGCTTGACCGGACCTTACTGGTTCCATCTGGATCAACCCCGTCATCTCGTGTTGTTTACCCGCGCGCAGCTGCAGGCGTTGTTGCGTCAGACCGGTTGGCGGCCGGTGGCGGCCTACGATTTTTCCAGCACGACGTCATGGACGCGCAGCGTGGATTATCGCCTGTCCGAAGGGCCGTTCGGCGAATGGCTGGGGCGTTTCGATAACCGCCGGTGGGCGCATCGACTCGCGGCGTGGCCACTGGCGCTGTTGGATCTGCTGGGACGCGGCGACGCCGGCGTGATGCTCGCGGTGCGCGACGATGCGCCGGCGGCCGGATGGGCTCCGCGGGATATTCGGGATACACTGATCCAATGAGCGACGGGACAAGCGATCGCGGCAAACCGATGATCGATCGCGGCCTGCAACGGGTCGGCGAATCGATGGCGGCGGCCCCGCACGGCGTTTTCGAGGCGGTGTTGATTTTTCTTGCCGCCGTGGCTCTGGTGTATTTGTTCATCGCCAAGTCGCCGTACTACGCCATCGGCGCGGTCGTGGTGTTGTTCGCCGTGCTGTTTTTATTGCGCAAGCCGATCATGCTTTCCTACACGCTTTTGCTGCTCCTGCCGATCTATTGGCTGAACCTGCTGGGCCGCAGCCTGCGGGTGATTACCATGCTCACGCTGATCGCCGTGGTCTACCATGCGGTCAAGATCTTGCTGGCGCGCGAGCCGTTGCGCTTCAATCGAGTGTACCTGGCTTTCGGGTTGTATCTGGTCAGTTGCGCACTGAGCCTGATCAACTCCAGCGATTTGGAATTGTCCTACCTGGGCACCAAATATTTTTTATTGGCCATCGCAATGGGTTGGGTGCTCATCGTCAGCGTGCGCACCAAGGAACAATTGCGCGTTTTGCTGTTGATCCTTATCGGCTGGGGCGTCGCGCAATCCGTCCTGGGCATGCTGCAGACGTTCGTCTCCATCAAGTTTTTCCCGGCGTATCATTTCCAAACCTTCGGCCTGCCGATCGTCGACGCCTATTCGGTCGGCGGCGTGCGGCGCGCGTCGGGAACGTTTCAGATCGGCCCCCGCTACGCGATGTTCCTGATGCTGCCTTTGGCGATTGTGGTAACCGGCTTCCTCTCGCGGACGATCTTTCACCGCCGCACCTGGCTGCTGTTGCTGACGCCGTTCGTCTTCGGCATTTTCGTCAGCCTGACGCGCATCGCCATCGCGCTGAGCCTGGTCTACGTGATCTTTTACAATTTCTTCACCCGCCGCCGACAAGCGTTGTTGGCCAGCATCGCCGGCCTGTTGGTGCTGACGATGCTCGTGGGCGTCGTCGCCTTGCTCATCCCCGCCGACGTCAAATACGCCCTGGGCCAACGTTTCGGGGACGAGGACGACGAAGTCTACCGGGACCGGCTGTACTTTTTATGGAATGCCCTGGGCGCCTTCACCGAAAATCCGTTTCTAGGCATCGGCGTGGGCACGTACGAAAACCGCTCGTGGGAATTCATGCAGAAATATCCAGTGCCATGGCGACAAGTGCGGTGGGATGTCGCCGCACAACGCAACATGCCCGAGGCCGTGCCGGTGCACAACGAATACGGACGCATGCTGGCCGAACAAGGTATGTTTTCGATCCCGATTTTCCTGTTTCTGTTGTTGACTGCGTTTCGCAATCTCAACTATGCCTACCAGCATTCCCAGGATGAGTTCATCCGCACCATGTCGGTCGGCGTGTCGATCTTTTTGCTGGCGATGTCAGGTTATTGGTACTTCCACGAGTACTTTATGGAAGAGCCGTATATTTCGATTCTACCGTTTGCCTTCAGTGTCATCATCTACAACCTCGTTCACGACGAGCAGGAGGCGCCGCCGGACAATGCGCAGGCCTGACATTCTGTTTCTCGCCAACTGGTCGCGCACGCATCGCGCGACCGGCGATTATGCGTTTTTCACGCATTGGCGCAGCCGGCCGCGCGTCAGATTTTTCGGCACGTTTTCGTTGGGCGCCTTCACCCGCTGGGAAAAAAATCGGTTGCGCTTTTACCTGCTGCAACCGCTGCTCGCCCTGTTGCGCGCGCCGTTTTACGATGCGGTGATCGCCTTTTCGTCGCAAAGCGGCCTGCCCTTCGCCGCGCTGCTGCGCCTGTGTTTCTGGATGAAAACCAAGCTGATCGTCTTCGATGTCGAGTCGTTCGGCCGCGCCAAAAGCGGAATGAAACTGCGTTTGGTGCGCTTCGGCGCCAAGCGCATCGATCACGTGATTTATGCGGCGCGCGCGCAAGCAACCTATTACGAGGACTATTTGCCGTTTCTGCGCGAACGAAGCACGTTCGTGCCCTTGGGCATCGGTGTGCCCGCGCAGCCGCCGATCGGCGACGCCGGTCGCCGTGGACCGCTGCTGGCGCTGGGCAAGCACGGGCGCGCCTTCCGCGATTGGGCGACGTTGTTGCGCGCCTACGCCGCGCTCGAGAACGCGCCGCCGTTGCAGATCGTCGGCCGCGCCGATCTGCCCGCCGCCGAGCGCGAGAACGTCGCCATTCCGCCGGGCGTCGAGCTGATCGACTATCTGCCGCTCGACCGACTGCGCGCGCGCATCGTCCAGGCGCGGGCGATCTTGCTGCCGCTGCCCGAGCGCGAGCAAAGCCTCGGTCAGCTGTCGCTGCTGCTGTCGATGGCGCTGGGCAAGGCGGTGGTCGCCAGCCGGATCATCGGTCTGACCGATTACCTGCGCGACGGCGAAACGGGATTGTTTTACATCCCCGGCGACGCGAATGATCTGGCGCGGGCGTTGCGCGAACTGCTGGCCGATCCGACGCGGGCGATTGCCATGGGGCGCGCGGCGCGGCGGGCCGTCGAGGAACAGTTCAACGACGAGCGCATGGGCCGCCGCTGGGAAGAGATCTTTTTCGCGGTGACGAACCTGCCGCGCTGATCAATCCAGATAACGCCACAGATCGTAGGCCGTCATCTGCTCGTGCAAGCGGCGGTTGATGTCGTGATTGTCGCAGTGGTGGCAATAGTCGGTGTACAACGGTTGGCCGTCGCGCATCGGCAGCAAACCGGCGCGGCGCAGATCCTTCGCCGCCAGGCGCGCCTGGTGATACAACCCGCCGGTCCAAAGTTGGCCGAACGGCCCTTCGCTCAGATTCGCCACCGGTTTGACCGTGCAGCAGAATGACAGATCGCCGTTGGATTTGGCCAGTCCCAGCGCCCAACCGATGAAACACCCGTGATCGACGAACTCGTCGCCCGACCATTCGTCGGGATTATTGTCGCAATGCTGCACCTGGTGCGGGTAAGCGTCCCACAGCTTCAGCCCCAGGTCGCGGCAGCGTTGGATGAGGTTGGGCAGGCTCGCTTGCAGCCAGGCGACGTCGTGTTCGGTCAACGCCAGGCCGCGGTTGTATTCGTCGACGCGCAGCAGTTGCGGGCGCAGGCCGTCGAAGCCGAGCTCGGCGGCGAGGTCGGCCATCGCCAGCAGTTCGTAGGCGTTGGTGCGGCAGATGACGTTGACCATCCACGCTTCGGGATGCGGCGTGTCGGCCGCCTCGCGCAGGGCGAAGAAGCGCCGCAGGTTGTCCATCAACTCGCGCCACTCCATCTCGCCGACGGCATGGTGCAGCCGCGCGTAGGTTTCGCTCGTCGCCGCGCTGACGGTGCAGAACATCTCCTCGGGGCCGGCGACGACGATCGCCTGCGCCGCTTCCTCGTCGAGCAGCAGGCCGTTGGTGAAAAAGTTGACGCGCAATCCCTTTTTTCGCGCGTAGACGATCATCCGCACGAAATCCGGGTGCAGCATCGGTTCGCCGTTGGCCAGCACGGTCACGCCGTCGGCGCCCAGGCGGGCCAGCTCGTCGACGGTCGCGGTGAACTGCTTGAAGGGCAGCACGGTGTCCAGAAAGTCGCGGCCCGGTTGGCGGCAGGGCGCGTGGATGTTGCAGTAATGGCAGCGCGCGTTGCATCGGTTGATCACTTCGAAGACGAACCAGTGCGGTCCGATCAGCGCGGTGTCGCACAGCACGCCCAGCAGCCGCAGCAGGTCGGTTTCGTTGCCGGCGGCGGCGCGTTCGCTGATGTGTTCGAGCAGCGGCATGAGCAGCAGATCGTCTTCGATCAGCTTGACGCGACAGCGGCGTCCCTGGTTGCGCAGCCAGACCAGATGGTCGGCGAAGCGCTGCGCCAGCGTGGTCGCCGGATGCGGATCGAACGGTTCGATGGCGTAGTCGACGCCGCGTCGGCGGCAGGCCAGATCGATGATCGCAGCCAGATGAAAGGCATTGGCCCGGCGCACCGGCACGTGGACTTCCTCGGCGGCGGCCAGTTGCGCGAGCGCCGCGGCGAACGAGCCGGCCTCGCCGGCGAGGCGGTCGTGCAACGGCGCGTCGTTTCCGAACAACGTCACGGCCATGTGGGCGGATCCTTCCGTAGCAGAGGGCGCAACTGCAGGTCGTCGAGATCGCGAAGCGCCTGGTTGATGAACTCGTAATTGCCGCAGTAATCGCAGTCGGGCCCGAGCAGCGGCCCGCCGCAGTTTTCCTCGATCAGTTCCGGATTGACCGACAGATCGAAGGCCTTGGCCGCCTGGCGCAGCTTGCGGTAACGCTCGGAAAACCAGATGTCGGCAAAGCGACCGCGGTACAGCGAGCCGACGATTTTATCGTGGCAGCAGAAGCTGAGCCGCCCGTCGGAAAACGCGCGGCCGAAAAACCAGCCCGCCAGGCAGCCGGTCTGGCTGTACAAATCGCGGCTCCAGTGAAACGGCGGCACGTCGGGCGGCAGGTCGAAGGTCTTGCCCGCTTGCGGCAGCTGAAACTCGATGTTGGCGACGATCTCTACGCCCGCCGCTTCGGCCTTGCGCCGCGCGCGTTGCAGTTGCGCCTCGACCGCCGCGTGCTGTTCTTTGGTGATCAGCAGGTCGTCGAAGCTCGCGCCGCACGAATGCATGATCTGGTAGCGGACCGCGTCGACGCCGACCTCCAGCGCCATGTCCATCGCGCCTTCCACCTCGTGCGCGTTGAGGCGGTTGATCACGTGCGCGAGGATGATGTACGGCTTGCGGTTCTTCGCGTTCTTCTTGCGCGCCAGTTCCTTGATCGCGCGCACCATCGGCGCGAACTTTTCCGCGCCGTGCGCCGGCTGCTGCTTGGCGAAGGTCGCCGGCGACGCCGCCGACAGCGACCAGTAGAAAATATCCAGGTCGACCTCGACGAACAGGTCGGCGATTTTCTCGTCGACCAACAAGCCGTTGGAGAAGACCGTCAACCGCTGTCCCCGGCCGCGCACCTTGCGGATCATCTCGCCGATGCGCGGGTGCGTCAGCGGCTCGCCCTCGCCGGAAAACAGGATGTCCTCGCGCGTGCCGATCGCCGCCAGATCGTCGACCAGCGTCTCGAAAATCTCCCAGTCGATGCGTCGCGTTTTCCAGCCCTCGGTGAAGCGCCGCCCGCGCATGGGTTTTTGCGGCTCGATCAGCAGCGGCGAGTGCAGGCCGCAGAAAAGGCAATTCGTGTTGCACAGGTTCGACACGTCCAGGTGGAACGTCTGCGGGCCGATGAAACAACCGTCGGTCAGCGCGCCCAACAGCCGCAGCAGGTTCGCGCGATTGTCCGCGTCCAGCGCGGCGTCGTATTTGTCCAGCAATTCGCGCAGCGCGGGCGACGGTTCGTCGAGGCGCACCGGCGTGTCGGCCAGGCGGGCGCGCAGTTCGGCCAGGTGCCGCGCGAAAGGCTCGCGCAACTGGTGATGGTCCTGCGGGCGAAAGTCGGGCAGGTCGAGCGACTGTCCGCGCAGCGCCAGAGCGTAACGCGCGGTGCGTCCCAGGCGCCAGAGCGACGCGGGTCCGGGCACGATCGTCGTCGCTGCACCGTTGCGGATGCGCGCGGCCGCGGCGGCAAAGGACAGCTCCGGGGACAGCGGATCGTGATCGGCCGCGCCGTCGGCGAACAGGCGCACCTCAGTCATCGTCCGCCTCCAGGCAGCGCCGGTGCGCGGCGACGGTGTACACGCGGAACGCGCAGGCGGCGCAGGCGAAATCGACCGGTCCCGCGCCCAGCGTCCAGGACCGCGCGGCGAGCATCGCCGGGTGGTTCCACAAGGCGAGCGGGTCGTCGTCGGGCAGCCGGCCGAGCACCGGGCGGGGCACTTGCGCCTCGAACAGCGCCGAACAACACCCCTGCACCACGCCGTCATGACGCACGGCCAGCAGACGATACGGCTGCTCGCACCGCGCCGTGCCCGCCAGCGGCGGCAGCGACAGCGCGACAGCGTGTTTGCGCGCGGCCCGTTCAGCCTCGGCAAACACGAGCCGCGCGTGCTCGGCGACGCCCAACACGCTGCTGTCGGCCTGCGTGCGCGAGTAGATCTTCTGATGGAAAACGCGCACCTCGTGCACGTCGTGCGCGCCGGCGAGGGCGACGATCGCGGGCAGCTCGTCGAGATTGTCGACCTGCAGCGTGACGTTGAAAACCGCGTGCAGCGCGGGACGGCGCTCGCGCAAACGTTGCAGGTCGGCCAGCACTGCGGGCAACGAAACGCCGCGGCGTTGTTGCATGCGCTCCTCGTCGGCCGCGTCGACGCTCAGGACGATTTCGTCGAGCCCGGCCGCGACCAGCCGCGCGGCGCGCCGGTCGTCGAGGTCGCCGCCGCCGGTGATGACCGTCGTGGCGCAGCCCGCCGCGGTCGCGCGGCGCAGAATCTCGTCGGTGATGTCGGCCAGCAGCGGCTCGCCGTAACCGCCGACGAGCACCCTTTGCGCATAGGGCAGCAGCGGCGCGAGTGCCTCGAGCGCAGCCGGCGACAGATCGCCCGGCGCGTTGGCCGCGCGATCGTAAAAGTTGCGCGCGCAGGTCGGACAAGTGCGGCGGCAGCGGTTGGTCGCTTCGATTTGCAGTTCCACCGGCAGGCAAGTCAGTTCGGTCAAACCCTTTTCGCGTTCCAGCGCCTGCAGCGCCGCGTTGATGCGCCGGCGATCCGGGCCGCTCATGTCAGATCCCCGAGCCGCGACAGTCTCCAGCGGTTGGGCATGCGCACCAGGCCGCCGCCGTCGCGTCGATCGCTGACCACGGAGAGGATGTGGCGGAACTCGTGGATGTCGTACGGCGTTTTCGCCGTGTAGCTTTGGTATTCGTCCGGCCAGATGCCCACGTTGATGTAGTAATCGCCGGTCAGCAGGTTCAACTCGGTAAACTCGCAGGACGCTTCGTACACGCCGTTGTCCAGCGCGCCGAAATCGAGCTGATGCCGGAAGGTGTTCGAACCGGCGAGAAGCAAGCCGTCGTTGCGGCGGAACTGGACGCGCAGGCACGGATTGCCGATCGGTTCTTCGACGCGAAAACGCACGCGCACGGTCAACGGCTTGCCGCTGTGCGCCGTGGTCGTTTCGCGCCCGGCGTCGTCGAGCAGATGCACTTCTACCAGGTGCGCCTGCCCGGTGCGTTCCAGGCAGCAGGAAATGGATTCGTCTTGCAGGCGCATGATCGGCGCTTCGATGCTGCTGTAGCGCTTTTCGCACGCCTCGATGTACTGCTGCACGACCGCGTCGGTCTTGCCGATCATCGCCATGCGGCCCTCCTGCAGCAGAATCAGCCGATCGCAGAACGTCGACACGTCCGACAGGCTGTGGCTGGCCACGACGATCGTTTTGTTTTGTTCTTTGAAGGCGCGGATGGCGTTGATGCACTTGCGTTGGAACAAGTAGTCGCCGACGGCGAGCACTTCGTCGACAAGCAGGATGTCGAACGGCACATGAATCGCCACGGAAAAGCCGAGCCGCACGACCATGCCGAAGCTGTAGGTCTTGATCGGATGGTCGATCCGCTCGCCCAACCCCGAAAAATTGTGGATCACGTCGAACAGGCGGTGGATCTCCGTCGCGGTCATGCCCAGCAGCGCGCATTTGATGTGCACGTTTTCGCGGCCGGAAAAATCGGGGTTGAAGCCGGTCGTCGGATCCAGGATGTAACTGACCTTGCCGTTGATCTCCAGTTCGCCCGCGGTCGGATAAGAAGTCTGCGCCAGGATCTTGAGCAGCGTCGATTTGCCCGAGCCGTTGTCGCCGATCACGCCCAGGCACTCGCCCTGCGCCACGTCGAAATTCAACTCGCTCAGCGCGCGCTTGGTGTCGTGATACACGCGCCGGTTGAGCGTCATCATCTCTTTGAATTTCTGCGCGCGGCGCGAATAGATCTTGTAGATCTTCGTCAGGTTGCGCGCGGCGATCGCTTTCATTCATCCCCCGGCAATAAGGGCGTCACCCCGGTCTCCCGGGCCAGGCGGCGGGAAGCGAAGTTGAGAATGTAATTGTAGCAGAAGTCGCATTGGCCGTCGCGCAACATGCCGCCGTCGGGCAACCGTTCGTTGTCGCCGGCGGGCATGCGGATCGCCGCTTCCCGACAGCGGCGCATCGTAGCGCCGCACCAGTGCTCGCGCAAGGTCGTCGTGTGCGCGTTGCCGAAAAATTTGAGGCCGCAACAGAAGCTGATCGCCCCGTCGCGGCGCACGCGGATCATCTCGTAACCCGCGTGGCAGGGGATGCGGTCGTATAAGTTCTTGGTGTACAGCCCCGATTCCGGGTCGACGTGCGCGAGTTGAAACTCGATGTTGTCGTGAATGTCCACGCCCGCCGCCGCGGCCAGTTCGTGCGCTTTGCGCAGTTCCTGGCGGATCGACTCGATTTCGTTTTCGTCGGGCGCCAGCGGCCGCGCGGCGTCGTTGAGCTCCGTCAGTTTGTACTCGATTTCGTCCACGCCCAGCTCGATCGCCCGGTGGATCATCGGCAGCACCTCGCGCACGTTGCGCCTGTTGAGCACGTGCACGAGGCCGATCTTCAGCCCCGGCTCGCGGCGCTCGACGAGCTTGCGGATCGACTCCTCGATCCGGTCGAACAGGTGCGGCGACATTTCGGGGCGGAAGGCGGCCCAGGTCGGCGCGGTCGCGGCCGACAGCGAAAAGGTGACCATCGCGCGGTGCGCGTCGGCGAAACGGTGGATCGTCGCGTCGTCCCACAGCAGGCCGTTGGTGTAGACCTCCCAAGCGACGGGCTGCCGTTTCAGCAGGCCGACCAGGTCGGCGAAGCGCGAGTGCAGCAGGTTTTCGCCCGCGCCGACGATGGGTATCTTCTCCGCGCCCAAGGCGACGGCTTCGTCGATCAACCGCGCGGCCAGTTCGTAGGGCATTTCGCGATTGCGCCAGGGCTCGCGGTCGTTGACGTAGGGCGAGTGATCGCGACAGTAGACGCAGTTGGCGTTGCAGACGCCGACGATATCGAGGTGCACGATCTGCGGGCCGGCCAGCGGTTCGCCGACCAGCGCGCC
>DAINPV010000117.1:0-10598 GCA_036743315.1 bacterium
GGCGCATCGACTTGAAACTCTTGTGCTGCAACGGGAACAACAGAATCTTGATGACCACGGTCAGAATCAAAATCGCCACGCCGTAATTGCCGGTCAGCTTGGCCAGCCAGATCAGCGCGACCATCAGCCAGCGGGCGATGATGTCGAACCAGCCGAAGTCGATGGCGCGATCGAAGTGGTGCTTCGGACCGTTGTCGCCGGCCTGGATGTAATCGCGCTGCTTCGGGCCGATGTACGCCTTGAAGATCACTTCCTTCGTCTGGCCCGGACCCAGGTCGACCTGCTCGGCTACCAGCCGAGCCTCCATGATGTTCTCGCCGATCTTGCGCAGCGTCACCCGCGCCTGCGCCACGCCGAGGCTGTCCTGATCGGGACCGACCAGCGTGGCGAAATAATTGTCGGCGAAGCCGGTCCAGTAGGTCGGACCCTGCGGCACCTCGTCGGGCTTGACCTTGGAGATGTGGTTCATCTCCAGATCGTTGTCGATGTAGTTGAGCTGCATCATCTGGTTGTAGTCGCGGTAGAAAAACGACGAGGTGTCCGCGACGATCTGCTCGTACACGGCGCAGAACGGCTTGACCGACGCGGGCTGCGCGCCCTGGTTGGTGATGCGCATCGCCACGTCGATGTTGTAAGGCCGATCGGCCGGAACGGCGCCGCCGCTGTACAGACGCAACGCTTTGTTGATCGTGATGTCGCCGGCGCTGCGCTCGACGACCAGTTCGGTCGGGCTTTGCGCGACGACCGACCAGGCGCGGCTGCCATCCAATTCGGCCAGACCGTCCAGCGCACACACGAGCTGCGGTTGATCGGCGAACGTCTGGGGAATTTCCTTCTTCTTTTTCTCCCGCGCGCGCTTGATCAAGGCCAGGTTGACCTTCTCGCGCTGCGCCTCGGGCCGGTCTTTGTCGGCGGTGGACAGGTTGTAGTCGACCAGCTTCCACCGGCTGACGCTGCCGCCGGCGGCGTTGCTCAGCGCGCCGTCGATCCGTTCGTTTTTCACCGGCCATTCGGCGGGCTCGACGACCGCGGGCGCGGGCGGCGCTTCCGCGACAACCTCCTCGCCGGATCCTTCGGCGGATGGCGGCGTTGCGGCGGACGGCGGCGTTTCGGCGGACGGCGTCGGCGTATTCAACTCGGTCGCCGAAGTCGGGGCGGGAGTGGGCGTGACGGTGGCTTGCGCGGCCGGCCCGCCGGGGGTCGTCGCCGCCTCGTCGGGCAGCGGCGGCTTGGGCGCAAACAGGGCCTGCCAGGCGAACAGGACCAGCACCATCAGCACCATCGCAATGATAAAGTTGCGATCCATATTAACGTCCCTTCTGTTTCGGCGGCGGCACGGGGTCGTATCCGCCGGGAACGAACGGGTTGCAGCGCAGGATCCGCCAGACGGTCAGCGCCAACGCGCGCGGCAGGCTGTGCAGGCGCAACGCGTCGAGCGCATAATTGGAACAGGTAGGAGTGAATCGGCAGTTGCGGCCCAAATACGGGCTGAGGGCAAGTTGATATCCGCGCACCAGTTTCATCAACAAACGCGCGGGCCAACCGGGTTTTCGTTCGTCAGGGCCCATGGAACCGCCGCCTAACGCGGGCGGGAATTCGGGAATTGTTCGCGCGCGGCGAAATAAGCGGTCATGTCCGTTTCCACGTCGGCCAGGCAGCGAACCTGCTGTTCCTGCCGAACGATGACCACCAGATCCCGATACGGGGCGAAGCGTTCACGATGGAGCCGAAAATACTCGCGCAACAACCGCTTGATGCGGTTGCGGAGATGGGCTTTGCCGACGGTGCGCTTGACGGTGATCCCCAGGCGCGGTCGCGCCCCCATCGACTTGGCCTCGACGAACACGAAATTCGGCGTCTTGAACCGGCGGCCGGTGCGCATCGCGCGCGCGAAATCTCCCCGGCGGCGGATTCGATCATCCTTCGTAAACGTTCGCCGCGTCGCCCGCTTCCCCCTTACTTGCTCGGGATCGTCGCCGCCAACCGTTTACGGCCTTTGGCCCGCCGACGCTTGATCACTTCACGACCGGCTTTGGTCGCCATCCGGCGCCGGAAGCCGTGTTTCCGCAGCCTTCTGAGGTTGCTTGGTTGAAAAGTCCGCTTCATGAGTCGAAGTCTCCTTACTCGCTATAGACACATCTATCGTCTAGCTCGGGACATAGGAGCCAGATAGTTCTCTCACACGAGGGGGCGAACATAGATAAAACCGCGCGACCTGTCAAGCGTTTTTCTTCGAAAATTGCATACCTGCGCCCACCCCCATATATAGGCCCGCTTGGCACAATAACCCGCAAACCCTAGCCTTAAACAAAAACGGGCGGAATCGCTTCCGCCCGTTCATTCATAGACTTTCGCGTTTTACTGCGCGATGACCGTGCCCGAAGCGGTCCAACTGCCCATGAAACCCACCGGGCCGGCCCAGTCGAGCTCGCCCGTGGTCTCGTTGGTCACTTTGCGGAAAATGACGTTTTCCAGCGAGCCGGTGAAGGTTTCGCCGACCCAGCCGATTTCGTCGATCTGCACGCAGCCGGACACGCTGACCCACATCTCGTCGTAGGTGCCGGTCACCGAGGCGTTGTAGATCATCGCCACGTACATGTTCGGATCGCCGTCATCGATTGTGCCGCCGTCGGGAATCTTCAGGTCGTGCGCGCCCAGCAGCGAATCGTCCGGATCGATGATCGTCCACTGCAACTGGTCGACCTTCAAACCGTGCATGGCGATCACGCCGGCCACGCCGAGGATCTGGTGCCCGTAGGCTTCGATACCGGCAATCAGCGTCTGGCCGCCCATCAAGGGAGGTTCGCCGGCCCAGAAGAATTTCTCCGCCTCGCCCTCGGTCAACGCCGGGCAGTCGATCGTATCGTCGTCGTCATCGTCGTCGATCGTATCGTCGTCGTCATCGTCGTCGGTCGTATCGTCGTCGGTCGTATCGTCGTCGGTCGTATCGTCGTCGTCGGCTTCGTCGTCGTCGGCTTCGTCGTCGTTGTCGTCGTCGTCATCGTCGTCGTCGCACGCCAGCAACGTCACGCCCATGGTCATGGTCAGCGCCAACAGCAGCGCCAACAACAGTCTGAATTTCATCTTGTCCTCCACAAATCGGTATGTACTCCCCATTAATTGCCCGCGCATCGCAAAATACTTTGCTTTTCTAACAGATGCGGCCCGCAGGGTCAAGATTCCGTCCGCGCGCCCTAGCGCGTTTCGGTGAAGGTAAGGGGCGCGGTCAGGCCGGCCACGCACGTGCGCTCGGCCGGATTGAAGGGGGCGCGCAGCCAATCGACGACCAACTGCCGCAGACATTGCTGATCCTCGGTGGTCAGGCCCAGTTGCGTCGAGCCCAGGTCGATCAGAATCGAATGATCGCTGTTGACCGTCACGTAATACGCGCCGCCCAACCCGTCGGCGATCGCCGCGAGCACGTCGACGAACGGCGTGTCCTCGTCCAGACGCGGCGCGATGACCAACCCCGGCAGGTCGCTTTTGACCGCCGAGCGGTCCACCCGAGGCGGTTCGGCCGCGCGCAACGCCAGTTCCTCGCACGACACCGCTGCCATCCAGGTGATCTGATCGAAGGGCACATAGGGCGGGCTGAGCCGGTCGAGCGCGTAATCGTCGGCGAACTCGTTCCAGCCCGGGAATTCGTGGCACATGATGTTGTCGCTGTACGGATTGTACTGGAAGGTCTCGCCGTCGTAGGGCAGATCCACCCGCGAGGGCAGCGTCAGCCGCGACTCGACGTACCAGGCCACCAGCGTGTCGGTGTTGCCCTCGCGCCAGTCGGCCAGCACGCGCGGCCATTGGGCGAGCAGTTGCGGCTGGTCGCCCAGGTGAAAGAGCACGTCGGTGAGTTTGTATCCGTCGATGCCCAGCAGCAGCGGCAGGAGCGGCGTTTCGTCGAGGGTCGTGAGCACCTGCTCGGTCAGCGTCCAGATGTCGATCGCCGCCACCGGGCACGACAGGTCGTTTTCGCAATCGTCGGCCAGCGTCTTGAGCACGCGGTCGATGTCGTGCTTGCCGCTCATCTGCGGCGCGAGCATCGAATCGAACAGGTAAGCCTCGACGTTGTCTCCGTGGCGGCGAAGGTACTCGAGCATCAGCCGCGCGCCGTAGCTGTTGCCGAACAGGTACAGCTTCTCGATTTCCAGCGCCTGGCGCACGTCGTCCAGATCGTCGACGCTGTCGATGGTCATCGCATAGGCCGGGTTGTATTCCGCCGGCAGCGCATCCAGACACTGGCGCACCAGCCGCCGAAACTGCACCTGGTTGCGGTATGGTTCGCCGATCATCTCCGCCGGGCAGACCAGCGGCGTCGAAGAGTAAGACGATCCGCGCCCCTCGACGAACAACAGGTGAAACGCACCGCGCAACTCGTCGGCCAGAATGCCGCGCGGGGCCAGGCGGAACAGCGTCAAGTTGCGCAGGTTCGGATCGGGGCCGCCCAGGTGCACGGCCAGCACGCCGGCGGGAACTTCGGCGGTCGAGGGCACGACAGCAAAGCGGATGGGAATGGTTTTTTCGCTGTCCAGGTCGTTGCGCTTCCACGGCGCCTGGATCTGGCCGCAACGCGTGTCCCAAGGGATGAAGGCCTGGAGGTTCGGCTCGAAGAACGTCGCGCAATCGACCCACTCGATGTCGGTGGGCGGCGGTTCGTCCGTATCGTCGTCGGCGGGCGTCGTATCGTCGTCGATGGCGGGACCGGGTCCGAGCGAACCGTCGTCGTCGACGATGTCGTCGTCATCCGCCAGCGGCGGACGATCGACCTTGTCGTCGGACCCTTGGCAAGCCGCCGCCAGCAGCAACAGCGGCAACAGCCAGAGCAGCCAACGGCATCGCTTGCGGTTCATCATCCCCCGCCGTCAGCGCACCGGGTCGATCGATCCGCCCAGATGCGCGCTCAACAGGTCGGTCATCGACGCGGCGTCGTCCACGTGCATCGTTTCACGTATCGAGTGCATCGAAAGCATCGGCGCGCCGACGTCGACCGTGGCGAGGCCCAGGCGCGTCGCGCTGATCGGACCGATGGTCGTGCCGCAAGGCAGATCGGCCCGTTGGACGAAGCGTTGCACCGACACCCGCGCCACCGCCCCGCATTGCTCCAGATAGGTCTGCGTGGCCAACGAGGTCGCGTACCGCTCGTTGGCGTTGATCTTGATCACCGGCCCGCCGCCCAGCGCCGGCTTGTGCTGCGGCTCGTGCATGTCCGCGTAGTTCGGATGCACCGCGTGCGCGCCGTCGACGCTCACCAGCAGGCTGCGCGCGATCGCCCGGTGCAGCGCCTCGCGCTCGCCGGTCAGGCGCTCGAGCGCCACGTCCAGGAAGGTCGAACCCGCGCCGCGCGCCGTGTTCGAGCCGCACTCCTCGTTGTCGAACAGCACGATCAGCGCGCCGATCGCCGGATCGGCCGGCAGCGCCGTCAACGCCCGTACCGCGCAATAGCACGACAGCAGGTTGTCCACCCCGCGTGTGAACAGCAGTTGCTCGTCCAGCCCGCCCAGCGCCGGCGGCTGCGCGTCGACCACCTCCAGGCGGTGATCGACGATCGCCGCGGGTTCGACGCCCAGTTCGGCGGCGAGCAGTTGCCGCAGCGGATCGGTCTCCAGCCGTTTCTTGTCGCCCAGCGCCAGCAGCGGCCGCATGTGCTTTTGCTTGTCGAGCTTGAGGCCGTCGTCGTTGACCTTGCGGTTGAAATGGATCGCCAGGTTGGGAATGCGGCAGACCGGCCGCTTGACGTGCACCGCGCGCTCGACCAGACCGTCGTTCCCGCGCACGATCACGCGCCCGGCGAGGGTCAGGTCGCGGTCGGTCCACGTCGCCAGGATCGGCCCGCCGTACACCTCGACGCCCAGTTGCAGGTAGCCCTCTTTTTCCACCGTCGGGTTGGGCATCAGGCGCAGCCCCGGCACATCGGTGTGCGCGCCGGCGATGCGAAAACCGCGGTCGGCCGGCGCTTTGGTTCCGACGCGCCCGGCCAGCAGCGAGCTGTTGCCGCGCGTGACGAAAAAGGCGTCGCCCGGCAGCGGTTGCCATCCATCCTCTTCGCGCAGCCGGGTGAAGCCGGCCCGCGTCAGTTCGTCGGCGGCCCAGGCGACCGCGTGCATGGCGGTCGGCGAGGCGGCGAAAAAGTCCAGCAATCGTTTCGCGTCGCTCATCGGTCTTCCTTTCGCGGCCCGGCCGGGTCGCGCAGATAATAAATCGGTTTGTTTTGCGCCTCGTGATATACGCGCACGTTGATTTCGCCCAACAGGCCCATCATGACGAATTGCACGCCGACCAACGTGAACAAAATGCCGGTGAGGAAAAACGGGTTGCCGGTCATGTCCATGCCGCCCAACAGTTTCATCAGCACCACCGCGACGAAACTGCCCACGCCGGCCAGCGCCGCCAGCAGGCCGATGCCGCCGAAAATGCGGATCGGCTTGGTCGACCACTTGAGCATGAACACCACCGTCGCCAAATCCAACAGCACGCGGTAGATGCGCCCCATGCCGTACTTGCTCGTCCCCTGCCGCCGTGGATGATGCCGCACGGGCAGTTCCACCACGCGTGCGCCGACCCAGTTGGCCAACGCCGGAATGAACCGGTGCATCTCGCCGTACAAGCGCACGTCTTTGATGATCTCGCGCCGGTAGGCCTTGAGCGTGCAGCCGTAGTCGTTCAGGCGTACGCCGGTGATCGCGGAAATCATCCGGTTGGCCACGCGCGAGACGAACATGCGCGGCGCCTCGTCCTGCCGTTTCTGCCGCCAGCCGCTGACCACGTCAAAGCCCTGCGCGATTTTTTCCAGCAGCGCCGGGATGTCGGCGGGGTCGTTCTGCCCGTCGGCGTCGAGAGTGACGATGATTTCCCCGCGCGCCGCGTCGATGCCCGCCGAAAGCGCGGCGGTTTGCCCGAAGTTGCGGCGCAAATGCAGCGCGACGATTTCGGAAAATTGCGCGGCCAGTTCGTCCAGCAGCTTGTCCGAGCCGTCCGTGCTGCCGTCGTCGACCAGCAGGACCTCATAGCGGCGGCCCAGCGGCGCCACGTACCTGCGCACGTCGGCGACCAACGCCGCGACGCTCTCCACTTCGTTGTAGACCGGAACGACGATGGACAATTCCATCGCCGTCGTCTTCTTCGCCATCGGTTCCCCCGCCTGCCGCACGTGAAAACGTATTGTGCCTCAAACAAGGTTTTTTAACAAGTTCGCCGAAGAAAAAACCCGGCCGCGGGGCCGGGTCGGTTCGATACGGATGCGCCTCAGAAGTAGAGGAAGAAGACCGATAAGCCGACCAGTCCGCTCACGGTCATCGCCGGCAGCAACAGCCACAGGTCCTTGGCTTCCATGGCGTCCGGGTGCGGATCGTTGTGCGGCGCGCGTTCGCTCATTTCGTGATGTATCCTTCGTTCTTGACGCGCGTGGATTCCGCTTCGCCGCGCAAGCGCTTGATCATCTCCAGCGCCCGTTCGCGGTCGAAACCGTCCTGCCCGAGCACCTCGGTCAATTCGCCCAGACCGGTTTCGATGTTGCCGAGCGTTTCGATGTCGTCGCGCACGCGGCTGCGCAACGCTTCTTGCATGCTGTTGAGCGAGGCGGCGAGGTTCTTGAATTCGTCTTTTTCACGCAATTGCAGATTGCGCGTGTAGTTGCCTTCCTTGATCCAGTTCAGGTGACGGTTGAAGGCGTACACCGGGCCGACCACGCGGTGCGAGAAGCGCACGCCGGACCAGATGGTGAAGGCCACGAACACCAGGATGACCATCAACATCGCGATGATCGCCCCGTTCAGATCGCTTTGCGCGGATTCGGCGGGCACCGGTTCGTTGCCGCCGACCATCAGGATCAAAATGCCTGCGGCGCCCAAGGCGACGATGAAGACCACCAGCAGCGCGACGTACTTGCTCTGGAATTGCTTATCGATGAAGTACCGTCGACGGCGGTTCTGGCCTTGCTGATTCATCCCATTCCTCCTGAGAAAATGAAGCCTTCACGAGCGTTCTATATTCTACGGTTCGCCCGCCTTGTCAAATGGCTCACTCGATCGTCAGTTTGAACCGGTCGATTTCGCGCCGCAAATCCGGGTCGGTGCTCAGCAGTTCGACCAACGCGTCCACGCACTGTTTGTCGTAGGTTTTCCCGGCCTGTTTCTGGAAAAACGCAACGACCTCCGGTTCTTTGTGCGCCTCGCGATAGGCCCGGCGCACGATCATCGCCACGAAGGCGTCGGCCAGGCCCAGGATCATCGCCTCGCGCTGGATCTCGCCGTCGGCCAATCCGTCGGGATAGCCGCTGCCGTCCAGCCGCTCGTGGTGCTGGAAAATCAACGTGCTCACGTCCCACGGATAGATGATCGGCTCGACGATCTGCGCCCCGATGTGCACGTGTTCGCGCATGGCCAGCAGATCCTTTTCGCTCAGATCCTCGCGCTTGGTCAGCAGTTCGCCGGCGATGCCGATCTTGCCGACGTCCAACAGCGTCCCGGCGATGCGCACCCGCTCGCATTCGTCTTCAGACAAACCCAGCCTGCGCGCCACGGCCACCGCCATGATGCTGACCATCGTCGAATGACCGATCGTATAGGGATCGCGCGCTTCGATGGCCCGCACCAGGGCCTGAATGGTCGACAGATACGCCAGCTTCAAGCGGATTTCGCCGGTGGCCAGCGCTTCGCCTTCGCGGTGCAACGCCTCGCGCAGCGCATGCACTTCGCTTTTCAGCCGCGCATTCTCCTCCTGCAGCGCATCGACCTTGCCTTGCAGTTCATCGCACATGTCGCCGCCTCCTTATTCGTCGGCCAACAACGCCTTCCTTTTGATCAACTGCGTAATCGCCGTCATGTCTTCCTCGGTAAGATTGACGAATTCAACGCCCATGCCGGGGTTGCGATTCTTCTTGCCGGGTTTGAATTCGTTGATCCAGGCCACCTTGCCTTTCACTTCGATTTTCCGGTTGTTGGTGGGCAGTGAAAAATGCATTCTGATCACCGTGCCCACCGGTAACGGGTTGCGGGTGGCCAGGAAAATTCCGCCGCGGCTGACATTGGAGGTGTACTCAAACAGAAAGGTGTCTTCCGACAGCAGCTCGTAATCGACGCGCGCTTTCAGATGAACGCGGATATCGCGCCGTTTTTCCGCCGCATCCTTCTTCCCTTTTCCACCCTTGGTTTGTCCATCGTTCATAATAGTCTCCCTGCGTCTCGATCCAACCTATTGCACGACGAAATTTTTCACCGACCGCTCCATGTCGTCCATCCACCATTGCACCCGGTATTGGCCGGGGGTCGTCCAGACCCCGGTGCGCACGATCGCAATCTCGTTCCCGAAAAATTCCATGACAAACCGTTCGTCCATCACCGGCCGACCCGCCGGATTTTCCACCCGCAGGCGAATCGAATGCTCGCCGGCCGCCTTGTTGACCACGAAGGTCAAATACACGCGTTGCTGCCCCGCCGCCGCCGGTCCGGTTTGCGTCACTTTGCGCTGCTCCGGCGAATACGCCAAGCCCTCTTCGGCGCGTTCGATGAACCCCGGCGAGGGCGGCAGCGACGGCTCGGATTCCAGCTTCAGCGCCGCCTGCAACTCGGCGGCCGCCTCGCCCGGCGCGTCGAGCACCCACAGCGCGTGCAGGCACTGGCGCGCGCGCAAAACGTCGCCCAGGTAATGCGCGTGCAGCAGGCCCAAGCGCTTCCAGACCTCGGCCTGCCGGAAATCGGCGATCAGCGCCAGTTCCAGCTCCTGCGCGGCCATCTCCGCCTGATCGCGGCCAAAGTAGAAATCGGCCATGCGCAGATGCTCGTCGGCGTCGACCTGGTCGGAATAATTTTCCAACGAAAACACATCACGCCGCAAATCGTCCGAATTTTTGACTTTCGCCCGGCCCGCCTGCGTGTAGCGTCGCGAGGCGTCGACCTGATTCATCGCCAGCAGCACCCGGCCGATCAACAACGTCGAGGTCGGGTCGTTCGGATCCAGCGCCGCCGCCGCGAAGTACGTGGTCAACGCCGCCTCGCGATCGCCTTCGCGTTCGACCTGCAACCCGTAATCGACATATACCTCGGCGGCCAGGCTTTTGTAGGTCTGGTTGTCGGGTTGGAGAATCAGCAGGTGCCGCGCCATCTCGCACGCCGCAACCAGTTCGCCGCGGTAATGCAGAATGCGCACAGCCATGCGCACCACTTCCGGCTCGTCGGGCGCGACGCGTAGGGCGTGGTTCAGTTCGCGCTGCGCATCGTCCAGCCGATCGCGCCACAGCCAGAACTCGATCATGATCAACCGCAACTCCCACCGTTGCGGATAGTCGCGCGCCGCCTGCTCGGCGACCTTGAACGCTTCATAGTGCTGCCGGATCTTCAAAAGCGAATAAGCCTGATACACGCGCGCGTCGTCGCGCATCGGGAAATTGGTCACGCCCACGTCGGCCGCCTGACCCAGCAGATCGGCCGCCTCGGCGTAACGGCCCGCTTTGTAGGCCGCCAGGCCCTGGTCGTACAACTGTTTCGCCGCGGCGTGAATCGGCCCATGATAACTTTGGGCCGCGCGTCGCGCTTCGTCATATTGACCGCTGGTGGCAACCTTTGTTTGCTGCTGGGCGCAAGCGAAAACCCCGGCCAGACAGGCCA
>DAINPV010000118.1:0-10553 GCA_036743315.1 bacterium
GATGAAAAAGCTGTTTTACGCCGCGGCGCTGCTGATCGCGGCGTTGCTGGCCGGCTGCGGACCGCAGACCGTATCGTCGCTGTCGCTGAAACCGGACGATGACGCCGGTTTCATTTTCGGCCGCATTCTGCCGATCTTCGACGCCGCCGACGGCTACGTCGCCTTCGAGCGCGCCGGCGGCTCGACGATCAAGTGCGCGATGACCGACGACGGCTACTTTATCCTGCAAAACAAAGCCGGGCGCGTACGCCTGACCAAGGTGGGTTACCAGGACGCCGTGGGCGTGCAAACCGTCACCCTGAGCACGCCGGCGACGCTGGAAGTGGTCGGCGGCCGCGTAACCTACGTGGGGCAGATTATCATCGCCCCGCATTCCGCGGACGTATACCTGACCGACGATTTCCCGCGCGACCGCCAATGGCTGACGGCCAATTACGCGTTCAAAGGCGAACCGCAAAGCGCTTTCCCCAATCGTTCGTTCTATGTGGTGATGGACCAATTCGCCGCCGTGCCGGCTCCGCCGGCGCTCCTGGATGACGGCCGCGCAAACATTGCGGGTCGCGAGTTTCTCATGGGCGACGTGTGGCCGGGCAACCTGGTGCAGGCCTTCGGCGCGTCCGACCTGTCGCAGCTTCCGCCGCACCGCGTGACGCTGGGCGCCTATCGCCTCGACGCCTATCCGACGCCCGCCGCGGCGCTGGAACGGCGCGGCGAAAGGCCGGCGACCGAGGTAAGCTGGGCCGAGGCCGACGCCTATTGCCGCGCACGGGGCGGCCGGCTGCCTACCGAGGCCGAGTACGAATTGGCGATGCGCGGACCGGCCTGGGGCGGTCACCTGTACGCGGGTGCGCCCCCGCCCGGCCGCAACCCGACCTTGGGCGGCGGCCCTGCGCCGGAGGAACCGGGTTGGATCGTCAGTCCCTACGGCGTCAAGGCGCAGGCCGACGCGTTGGCCGAGTGGACCGCCGACTGGTACGGCGCCGACACGTACCGCACGATGTCCGTGATCGATCCGACCGGACCGGCGAACGGCACGCGACGCGTCGTGCGAGCCGGACCCTATCGTTTCGCGGTTGCGCCCGACAGCAAGCTGCGCGGCCTGGGTTTCCGCTGCGCTTATCCGCAAGCGGGCGTAACGCCCGCGGCGGCGACGCCCGAAACGCCGCCGGCCCAACCGACGCGCGCCACGACGGAGCCGACGGCGGCCGCCGCGCGGGCGAAAGTCGCGGCGGACCTGCTGGCCGGCCCCGCCGACAACGCGGCGGTGATCGGCCGCGTGGCGTTGGGAGAGGTCTTGACAGTTTTGGCGAGAAGTGGAAATTTTACCCTCGTTCGCCTGGCGAACGGGGACGAAGGTTTCGTCCGGGTCGAGGTCGTGGGGGTAGTGGAAGGAGTAAATGATGACAATTAGACGGAGCGGATTGCTCCTCTTTTTGTTGGCCATGGTTTTTCTGGCCACCGGATTCACGACTTGTCAACAGACCGCGGGACCCGACGAAGCGCTCACCGCTCCGCCGGTCGCCGCCACGCCCGCGCCGCCGCCCGCGCCGAAGCTGACGCTGCTCAAGGTCAGCGGGGCGGGGTTCAAGAACCGCTTCCGCGCCCGCCTGCAATGGAACGGCGACCAGCCGACCAAGTGGACCGTCAAGCGCTGGTCGATGATGGTCGACCGCACCGACCAGACGCAATCGATGCTCGTGCTGGCCGACCAGTCCTTCACGGTCGCGCCCGGCGAACCGCGCGATATTTTCGTCGAGGCGATGTGCGTCAATCCCGACAAGCCGGCACCGCGCCACCTGATCGTCGAATACGAGGGCGCGCCGAAATACGAGCTGACTCAGACGATCGACCAGCCGATCGTGCGATCGATCGTCAACGCGGTGGCCGAGGTTGAGGACGGCATGCAGGCGGTGCTGCCCAAGCTAACCTTCCGCGGCGACCGCTACGAATACTCGCCGCGCGCCCTATCGGCCCGCGACCGCCAGTACCTCGAGTTGGTGTTGTGGGAAATCGATGGCGACAAGCCGCTACCGTACCTGGAAGAGGACATGATCCGCTCGGCGATCATCGTGGGCGTTTCCGGCGGCATGTCGGTCGAAAGTTACCTGGCCTATCTGCAGCAAATGGGACTGACCAAGGACGAGGCGCGCACCGATCACAAGCGGTTGGTCGCCCGCGTCAACCTGTTGCTGGAAATGGCCGGTCTCGAAGGGCGGCTCGCCACCCGCTGAAGCGACGCGCCGGTCTTCTTACCTGCCTTCCGAATTGGAGTAGCCCGGACCGCCCAAGCCCCCGCAGGGGCGTTTGGTCAATAGCGAAGGGCGATAGCCCTGGAAATTGCGGCCGTGAGCCGAGGCTTACTGCAGACCGATCGTGCCGCCCTGCATCTGCTGCATGAGTTCCTGCACAGAGGGCGTGGTTTCGCTGGTGCCGGCCGCCTCTTGCTGCTTTTTCTGCAATTCGGAACTCAGACCTGGGGCGACGCGGTAATAGACGATCTTCGCTTTGTTCTTGCTGCGCTGAACGATGCCCAGCGCGGTTTTTTGCACGTTGCCGACCAACGCGGTCGCCGACACGCGGAAGTAGCGGCTGGAATCGGTGAAGTAACGGGCGAAGCGCTTCGCCGTCGTCTGGTCCATGCCGATATCGTTGACCAACAGCTTGACCATGTCCTTCTTTTTAAAGACGTTGCCCTCGCCGCCGGCCAAGCCCGAGAACATGTCTTCGGATTTGTCCTCGCCTTCCTCTTGTTCGCCGCCGGTCGCTTCGCGCCACTCGATGATCTTGTCGATGAGGCTCGTGTCGGCCTTTTCGTCGGCCACTTTGAGCACGGCTTTCATCACCTTTTTCTCGGCGGTGTTCAGGTTCAGTTGCGCGTCGCCGTAGATGGTTACCAGCGGTTCGAGCTTCTGCCAGACCTCGTCGGTGATGCCGGCCACCAGGCGCACTTCCTGCAACGAATCGAAGGGCGCGTTTTTCGAGGTCACGCCGTCCTCCATCGCCTCGTAGCCGTAGACCGCATCCTCCATGCCGCCTTCGTTGACGGTTTCCTCGTCGGCGTCGATCCAATCCACGACGGCGTTGGCCAATTCGGGGTCGAGTTCTTCGCCCTCGAGCAACTCGCGGAAGATGTCGACGATCTGCTGGCGCGCCGTGCCGCGTTTGCCGACCATCGCGTTGAGGTTGAAGCGGCCGGCCTCGTCGTTGATCTCCATGATGACCGTGCCGTCGCCGACCGGCATGCCGGGCATGCCCAGCTTGCCCAGGAAGTCGTACCAATCCTCGTGCAGCGAATCGACGCTGTTATCCTGGCGGTCCGACAGCAGCGCGCCCGCGGCCACCTGCACGCCGCTGCGCACCAGGTAGGCCGCTTTCACGCCGTCCGACAGGTTGGAGGCGATGTAGAAATTGATGCGCACCGACTGGTGCAGATCGAGGATCAACACGGTCATCACCGTGGTGACCATCAGCACGATCAGCAACGCGATGCCTTGTTGATCGCGCAGGGCGCGGCGGAAGCGCCGAACGAACGCGCTCATTGTTCCGCCCCTCCCGTGGTTTTGCCTGTCGTGGCCGTCGGATTCGCGCCGCCGGTCGCACCGGCGTCGTCGTCATCGTCGTCCTCTTCGCCTTCCAGACCTTCGATGACGGTCAGGTCGATCGAGGAAAGCACGATGCGGATCTTCGTATGGAACGCGATCTGGTTGGCCAGATCCTCCTCGGGCAGCACGCCGGGAGCCGACTCACGCGGACCCTTCATGATGATGGTGACCTCGACGGCCATGGGCATGGCGTTGACCATCTCTTCGTTCTGTTCGACCTCGGTGTCGACGACTTCGTCGGACGAGTAGTCGCGGCTGTCCCATTCGTCGAGCCAATCCACGCCGTCGAAGTAGCGCAGATTGAACAGGATGATGCCCTCGGCCAGGTCGTAGAATTCGCCGCCGTCGGTGTTTTCCTCGTCGGGGGTGGCGTCCTCGCGGCGGTAAAGCGTGAGCACGCCGTTTTCCGGATTTTCCATGACGAAGTAGCTGACTTCGCTCTGGTCGCTCTCGCGGGCTTCGGGGTTGAACTTGAGGTGGTTGAACGAGGTGAAATGCAGTTCGTCGACCGGCCGGCCGCCGCTGTCGCGGTTGACGCCGTAGAAAATCGTGTACGAATTGTCGCCGGTCGTCAGATAGGCCGTGGACAGGTCGGCTTCCATTTTATCCAGCGCCCAGCGCATTTCGTGGTAGATGTCGTTGCCCTTTTCGATCAACTCCTTGGACTCGGCGGTGCGGGCGAACGATCCGTAGATCAGACTGACGATCATGCCGATGATACCGATGGCGATCATCACTTCCAGCAGCGTAAAGCCGGCGCGGCGCGCTTTCGTCATTGCGCCTCCGTTCCGCCGGTCAGGCCGCCGGCGGTCGAGCCGGTCGCGTCGTCGTCGGCGCCTTCTTCGGAGGCCGAGGATTCGTCCTCGGCGATCTCCTGCTGTTCGTTGTCGGTCGCGGCGATGTACTGCGTCAGTTCGACCTTTTGTTCGAAAGAGCCGTCGAGCCAGAACACGCGGATGTAACATTCGCGCACGTAGGACCAGAAGTTGTTTTCGATCACCTCGCGTTCCCAGCGGAAGCCGGGGTACAGGCCGGGGTACAGTTCGTTGAAGTCGCCGCTGTATTCGCCGATCTCCGGCCATCCCTCGGTTTCCAGGTCGGTCATCAGGTCCTTGGCGAGGTTGATGGCGATGGACACCTGGCGGCTCTTTTCGGTCATGCGCACCGACGCGCCGTGGTTTTCCAGCAGCACGATCATCACCGTGGCGAGGATGGCCATGGCGACCATCACTTCCAGCAGCGTAAACCCTCGGTTGCGCCGGCGGTTCATGACTACAATCCCACGTCGCCGCTGGAGGAGAAGGGGCTGCTGGAGCCGCCCATCTGCGGGCTCAGGTCGACGAAATCGATGTAGTTGTCGTAGATGGTCACCTTGCCGGTCAGCGGTTTGATCAGCAGCGTGTACTCGCGACCGTCGTGGCTGGCCAGATGGATGACGGCGCGCTCGGCGAAGCCGGTCGGGTAGAAGCCGATGTAGATGTCCTCGCCTTCGGTGCGCTTGTCCGTATCGTGCGGGGTGACCACGTCGGTGAAGAACACGCCTTCGGGCAACCGCTGGCGGCGGGTGAATTCACTGTCCACCTGCTGGAATTCGCCGGTGTTGCCCTGCACCATCAGGTAGGTGATCCAATATTCGCCGGTGGCAAGGTCGAAGTTGAGGCGGAGCGGCGTCTGCTTGATCACCGATTCGTTGAAGGCGAAGGTGATCGCTCCCTGCAGGCGGCGCATCGAGCTTTTCAGGTTCACTTCGAAGGCGTCGTTGATGCGCGGAATGGAGATGGCCATCACCGATCCGATGATCAGGATGACGACCATGATCTCCAGCAATGTGAACCCACGTTGACGCATCCCGGCGCTCTCCCGCCCGTTACAGCTGCGAGCAACGCTCCGCCGACAGGTCGTCTTCGGTGTTGAGTTTGGCGTCGGGCCCCACCGAACCGATCTGATAGAAGTACCCGTCGTCGGACATGTAATAGTACGGCGAGCCCCACGGATCGGCCGGGACCATGTCGTCGCGCAAGTAGCCGCCGGGCTTGTACGCGCTGACGGTGCGACCCACTTCGGGCGGCACGACCAGAGCTTCCAGCCCCTGCTCGGTGGTCGGATAGAAGCCATTGTCGAGTTTGAACAGATCCAGCGCGTCGCGCAGGGTGGAAATCTGGATGCAGCAAGTGCGCACCTTGGCTTCTTCGAGGCGGTCGAGCACCTTGACGCCGACCAGGCCGGCGATGGTGCCGATAATGATCACGACGACCATGATTTCCAGCAGGGTAAAGCCGCGATTGTCGCGCGCGGCGGCGCGAAGCATATCCCGACGGGCTTGGAATTTTTCGTTACGCATCGATCCTCTCCTTTATTGTAAACCGGAAGTCATATCCATAATCGGCAGCAAAATGGCGATGACGGCGAAGCCGACCAGGCCGGCCATGGCCAGCAGCATGATCGGTTCGAAGATCGCCGTCAGGCCGTTGATGGTCGATTCCACCTCGACCTCGTAGGCGTCGGCCACGCGAAACAGCATGTTCTCCAGTTCGCCGGTCGATTCGCCCACGTGAATCATGTGGATGACCACCGGCGGGAAGATGCCGCTGCGCTCCAGCGGTTTGGCGATCGCCTCGCCTTCCTTGACGTTTTCGCGGGCGTTTTCGATGGCCTTTTCCAGCACCTTGTTGTTGACGACGTTCTTGACGATCTCCAGCGCCGCCATGATCGGCACGCCCGATTTGAGCAGCGTGCCCAGCGTGCGCACGAAACGCGCCACGGCGATCTTGAGCAGCAGGCGGCCGTAAATGGGCAGCTTGAGCAGGAAGCGGTCCGACAACTCGCGGCCGCGTTCGGTGTTGCGCCAGCGGCGTATGCCGTAGACGATGCCGCCGAGTCCCAGGATGATCAGGTACCAATAGTTTTTGATGAACAGGCTCACCGAGAGCAGCGCGACGGTCACGGCCGGCAGCGCCTTGTCCATGCCCTCGAAGATTTTCGTGATTTTCGGAATGACGAAGGCGACCAGATAGCTGACGATGCCCGAGCCGATGATCCCCATCATGACCGGGTAGATCATCGCCGAACGGATTTTCTGCCGCAGGTGCATCTGCGATTCGGTGAAGTCGGCCAGCCGCGACAACACGATGTCCAGCGTGCCGGAATTTTCCCCCGCGCTGACCATGTTGACGAACAGCGGGCTGAAGATTTTCGGGAAATCCTTGAGCGCATTGGCCAGGCTCGAACCTTCGTTGACCTTGTCGCGCACCTGGGAGAGCGTCTTTTTGAGCACCACGTCTTCGACCTGGTTGGACAGCGCGCCGATCGACTCGACCAGCGGAATGCCCGCCCCCGCCATCGTCGCCAACTGCCGCACGGTCATCGCCAGATCCTGGATGCCGACCTTACCGCGCAACGACTTGATGTCGATTTCCATCGACAGGCCCTTGCCGCGCAATCCCTTTTCCTCGGAAACCTCGGCGATTTCCGTGGGGAACATCCCGTCGCGGCGCAGCTTGGCCCGCGCGGCCTTGGCCGATTCGGCGTCGACGATGCCGCTGATCGTCTTGCCGTTGGCGTTCATCGCTTTGTAACTGTAAACGGCCACAGCTTCCCTTTCGTTCTCTTCAAGGGTTCAGACCCCGCGGACGAGACAATCGTTCAATCGTATCCGCCGGCGGCGCACGGATAAACCAACCCTGTGCCCGCATCCGGGTCCGGCGGTGGGATTATAGGTGAGAAGCGCGCGCAAACCAAGGGGAGCCGTTGAGAAAAAGCGATAATTGTCGATAATTGTTAAGTTGACAACGAACAATGAGTTTCATACAGTTAATTCGTAAAGCCGCCTCATCTTCAGCGGTGAGTCAACGGCTTCTCTCAAGAAATGGTCGCTTCGGCGGCCATTCTTTTTTAATGGCGCACGATGCCTAGGGGGTCGCTCTTGGCCGTCTTTTGATAAAAACGTTATTACAATAATAACTTTTGATCTTCAGTAAGAGCTACTATTGTTTCAAGGACTTTTGTAATAAAATGTTTAACACTTACAACTTCACCATCATAACCATAGCTTGTTTCGGTTTCAACTTCTGCTTTAATTGCATCTCCTGGTCTAACATCTATCTTTCGAGATTGAAAATCGCGCAACCAAATTTGATCAACAATCTTTGCGGAAAAAATTGATTGGCCATGTCTAAAATCCCATCTAGAATCACCTAAATAATCCGGCTTTTTGATTTTTAAAATCATAGTACATTTAGATTTTTCTATCTCTTTTGTAAGAAATTCCTCCAATTTTTCTTGTGAAATTTTAAAACCCATATTGAAAGGAGCTGTTTTCCCATCACTCACAACCAATATGGCCTTTTCATTATCTGATAGATTACTTAACGCGTTTGTGATGTTTTCTAAGTGAGAAAACACCTTTGGCAATGGAATTGGTTCATATATTGGTAGCCGTAAAACATCAGTATTTTTTGCGCGTTCGAGAATTCCATCCGTAATTTGTTTTACTTCACTTTTACTACTTATCTCATTTTTATCTTTTAAAAAATCCACTAAAAAATATTTAGCATCAATTAAATACTTACCAACTACACTTTTCCAATCTCCTTTACTCAAATCAGAATCATCCGCCTTATTAAGCTGATTTACAAACCAAGCTCTTAATGATCCAGCCTCTATGTCTTCAAGTAACATAACTGGTTCAATAGAAGAATCTAATGTTTTTAATAAATCCTTATCTAATGCTGAAAAGGATTCAATTAAGTGTGTCATGGTTTTAAAAACACGAGATGGGCTATCAACACCACGTTTGAACTCAATAGTAATGCCAAAATCTGCCTTTTTCATAATCTTTCCCACACAACTTCAATTATATCTGTGATTAGTTTATAGCAAATAACAATATAAATGTATATATAATAGAAAATCATATTTTACAAGAAGTCTAATCTCCCTTGACACCCCGCCCCTGTCCGTATGACAACAGGGCAACACTTGGCATGGGAGATGTTGCGTGGAAGTCATGGTTCTGGGCCTGGGCGGGATGATGCCGATGCCCGGCCGCTTTTTGACCAGCGTCGTGTTGCGCCACAACGGGCGCGTGACGCTGTTCGACTGCGGCGAGGGCACGCAGGTGCCGCTCAAAGCCAGCGGGTTCGGCATCGGGCGCATCGAGCGTTTCGCCCTGACGCACCTGCACGCCGATCACCTGACCGGCATCCCCGGCATGCTGATGTTGCTGGCCCAGGCCGAACCGGACCACGCGGTGGACGTTCTCGGCCTGCCCGAGGTCGTCGAATACGTGCGCGGCACGCGGCACCTGCTGCGCTTTTACCTGTCGTATCAGCTCAACTATGTCGACCTGGCGCGCGAGGGCGGCGAGATCGCCGGCGACGGCTTCACCCTGCGCTACCTGCCGCTGAACCACACCGCGCCGACGCTGGGATTTTCCTACACGGAAGCGCCGCGCCCCGGCCGGTTTTCGGTCGAGAAGGCGCGCGAACTCGGCGTACCCGAAGGACCGCTGTGGGGCAAACTGCAACTGGGCGAGGCGGTCGAGGTCGACGGGCGGATCGTCGAGCCGGCGCAGGTGCTCGGCGCGCCCCGGCGCGGACGCAAGTTCGCCTTCGTCACCGACACCGCGCCCTGCAAGAATATCGTCGAGCTGCTGCGCGACGCCGACCTGGCCGTGATCGAGGCGATGTTCACCGACGAGCACGCCGCCGAGGCCGTCGAGAAAAAGCACCTCACCGCGCGGCAGGCGGCGCAGATGGTCGCCGACGGCGGCTGCCGGCGGGCGCTGCTGGGGCACGTCAGCCCGCGCTACAAGCACGACGACCTGCTGCGTCTGGAAGAGGAAGCACAAGCGGTCTGCGACCGCGTCGCCCTCGCCCGGCCGCTGGACCGCGTGCCCATTCCGCTGCCGGATTGACCTTCTACTTTGTCAAGATAATCTAAACTACCTTCGCTTCCCAGTTCGCGACCGTCGGCGGCTTCTTGCCCTTGCCCGGCACGATGGTGTGCCCCTCGGCGGCGAGCCGGACCGCCTGCCCTTCCGTGCCGTCGGGGAACTTCGGGTTGAGCGTGCCGTCGGATTTGAGCACCCGCCAATAGGGGGTGACGCGCTTGGTGCCGGCCAGCCGATCCTCTTCGGCCGCGGCGGCGGCGATGTTGCAGAAAATGCCCACGCAGGTCGGGCAGGAAGTCGACGCGCCGTGCTTCGCCGCGAGAATTTCGCGGAGGCGGTTGACCGTCGTCAGCTTGCCCTTGGGCACGGCGCGGATCGCCTCGTCCACGTCCAGCGGCGTGGGAATGAGCATCGTGTCGTAATCGCCCAGCCAGGTGGACTTGCGCTCGTCGATCTTCTTGATCTGCCGCTCGGCCGGTTGGTGCAGCTTTTCCTTCGCGGTTTTGCAGGCCATGTTCTCTTCCTCCCAAGTGCGTACGTATTCTCATGCAAAAAAAGTCGCCCCGCAACGAAGATGCGCGTTGACTTTCGACGAAACCCATATTATTGTACGGGTATGGTTTTGTAAAGCCTAACGGATGCGAAGGGAGGAAATAAGGTCGGGAAGGATATTGGCTGGTCCTGGATTCCCGCCTGCGCGGGAATGACGGCAATTCTGTCATCTCGACCGGAGCGATCGCGGAGTGGCAACGTCCGCCAAAGCTTTATGCGACGGCGGACCTGTCCGCCATAGCCTTGGCGACGGCGGGCGGCACTGTTTTGCGAGCGAATGAAAGGAGCGAGCATAACAGTGGTCAATTGAACACTGATACACCTCACGTTGTTCGGTGAATCAGCGCCACCCACCGTGGCTACCCTGAAAATTCCCTCACCCCGGGCTGCGCCCGACCCTCTCCCCGTGGGAGAGGGCAAAAACGGCCATCCGTGCTCCCCTCTCCCCGTGGGAGAGGGGCGCCGGGGGTGAGGGCCGGGGATAATCCCTGAACCTATGTTTTGCTTTC
>DAINPV010000119.1:0-10538 GCA_036743315.1 bacterium
GGCGACCGCGTCGTACACCGAGCGGCCGTTGATCGAAACGATCATGTCGCCGCGCCGTAACCCGGCCGTGGCGGCCGGCGAATCGTTTTCCACGTCGCTGATCAGCGCCCCGCCGTGGGCCAGCGACGCGCGCTGCTGGGCGGTAAGATCGGCGAGGGTCACGCCGATGTACGCCCGGCGCACCGCGCCGCTGCGCACCAAGTGCGGAATCACTTCGCGCACCAGGTTGCTGGGCACCGCGAAGCCGATCGCCTGCCCGCCCTGCACCGTGGCCGTGTTCACGCCGACCATCTCGCCGCGCAGGTTGAGCAACGGTCCGCCGCTGTTGCCGGGATTGATCTGTGCGCTGGTCTGCAGGTAATCCTCGTAGCGTCCGCGCATGTCCTCGTGCAAGCGGCGGTGCTTGGCGCTGATCAGACCGTTGGTCAGCGAATGCGCCAATCCGAAGGGATTGCCGATGGCGACGACGAACTCGCCGATCTGCACCGCGTCGGAATCGGCGAAGCGGATGAAGGGCAGCGGCTTGTCGTGTTCGATCTTCAACAGCGCCAGGTCGGAAATGCGATCCAGGCCGATCAATCGCGCGGCTTCGACCTGATCCTCCTGCCAGAGGAACACCTTGATCTCATCGGCCCCGGCAACCACGTGGGCGTTGGTCAGCAGGAAGCCGTCGGCGCTGATAAAAAAGCCGGTGCCCAGGGCGCGGGCGTTGAAATCGAGGTTCGGCGTGCGCACGGTGAAAATCCCCAAGGGATCGCCGACGCGGGTACGGATGTTCTTCTCGCTGAAGATGTTGACCACCGCCGGATTGGACCGGTCGGCCAGTTGCACGAAGGTGTCGGTGCGCAGGTTTTGCGGCTGCGCTTTCCCGGCGGAAGCATCGGTCCACACCTGCTCCGCATGACCGGGCAAACCCAGCGGGCGCGCGGGAGCCGCTTCGGCTTCCTCCGGCGTATCGGGACCGCGATAGGCGAACACGCAACCGTTGAGCGCCATGACCAGCGTCGCAAGCAGCAGGCAAACAATCCATCGTTTCGACATCGTTCATCTCCGTCGGCTAGGGAAGCGGTTGGGCAACTATAGCATCAGGTGGGACCCCGGCCGCAACCCATGAGTTCCACCGGAAAGGCCCAGGCGGTCCAAGAGGTTAACTTTTCCTTTAGCGACACAAACTTATCGCCGGTTTTATCCTTGACTCCCCGCCGGGTTTGCGTGAAGATGGCCCCCCAATGGGGCAAGTTTTTCCGATCCGGAAAGCATAAATGCACGCGCAAATGAGTCCAGAACAAAACCATGGAAGCATTTCGATGGCGCACAACGTCATCGATCACGATAGCTTTACCTTTATTCGATCCGCCTTGGATAAGTGAGGTAACGATGAGCGAAAGCGCAATTGGCAAGAAAGACAACTTTATTGTCGCCTACTTCAAGGACTTCGGAGTTCTCAAGGAGACCCGCTCGGAGTACTGGGGCATCCAGCTCATCAACTTTCTGGATTGCACCATCTACTTTGCGTTGATCTCCATCGCCTCGGTGTTTTTGTCCGACGACCTGGGCCTGACTGACGCGCAGGCCGGTTACTCGCTCACCGTGTTTACCACGGCGACCACGCTGTGCCTGTTCTTCTCGGGCATGGTGACCGACTGGCTGGGCATTAAAAAGTCGATCTACATTGCGATGTTCTCGATGCTTCTGCTGCGGTTGGGTCTGGCGGCGATCGGCCTGATGCCCTGGTTGCCTTCGCGCGGCCTGATCGCCACGGTGCTGTTGTTTTTGATGGCGCCGTTTATGGCGATGATTCAGACCGTCTTCCAAGCGGCCAACCGTCGGTTCACGACCGGCAAATCGCGCAGTGCGGGTTTCAACCTGTGGTACCTGTTCATGAACGTGGGCGCGATGGCCGGCGGCTTGTTGATCGACTTGATCCGCAAAATCCTCCACATTCACAACTCGTACATTTTCGTGTCGGGCGTGGTGATCGCCGCGCTGTGCATCCTCGTTTCGCTGCTCATGGTGCGTCGTGAAGAGCAGTTGCTGAGCGCGGACGAGGCGAAGAAGAAAGCCGAGGACGAGGCGCTCAACGGCAAGCCCAAGACCGAGGAAATCAAGCGCAAGACGCCTTTCCAGATCGCCAGGGAAGTGTTGCGCGAATCGGCGTTCTGGAAACTGCTGGTGCTCATCGCCCTGCTTTTGGGCGTGCGCGCGGTATTCACCTACATGTATCTGCTGGCGCCCAAATACTGGATTCGCACCATCGGCCCGGACGTGGCGATGGGCACGTTGCAGGCGGTCAATCCGTTCCTGATTGTCATCGGGCTGATTCTGTTCATTCCGTTGGCCAACAAGTTCAACATCTTCAAGATGCTGGTATACGGTTCGATGGTTTCGGCTGTTTCGCTGTTCCCGCTGGCGATGTCCTGGAAGTTGTTCTCGCCCGACATCGCCACGGCGCATTACTTCATGGCGATCGCCTTCCTGGTGTTGCTGACGATCGGTGAAATCATCTGGTCGCCGAAGCTCTCGGAGTACACGGCGGCCATCGCCCCGCCGGGACAGGAAGGCACGTACCTGGGCCTGACGATGGTGCCGTGGTTCCTGGCCAAGACGGTGGTCAGCCTGTTGTCGGGCCACATGCTGGAGCGTTGGTGCCCCGAGACGGTCAAGTACACGGTCACCGAGCTGGCCGCCAAAGCGCAGGCCGCCGGCGTGAGCGTCAACGAGCTGACCAACCAACTCGACGTGCCGGAAATCGGTGTGCAGGCGGGCAAATTGAGCCTCGACCTGACCGCGCTGGCTCCGGTGGAGGAACTGAGCGCGCAGGTCAACGCCTTGGGCTATAACGCCGCGGAGATAGTCAAGACAACCAACGCCGACAACTTGGCGGCGCAATTGAAGGACCTGGGCTTGAACGCGGCCGATCTGGCCGCCACGATCGATCCGGCCGCCTTCGCCTTGAAGCTCAAGGTGGTCGGACACCAGGTGGCCGAGGCGATTCTGCAGACCGGCGGATCGGCTCAGCTCGACAACGTTGCGGTCAATTTGCAACTGCCGCTCAAATACGGCTGGTTGGATTACTGGCACACCCCGGCGGCGATGTGGCTGGTGCTGGGTTCGTTCGCCATCTGCGGCGCGATCATCGCCCGCCTGCTCGGCCCGTGGTTGACCAAGGGCGCGCGCTGGAAGATCGACCACGAAAACGACACCGGCGGCTTCGGCAACAAAGACGAAAACTAGAGCTCGAGTTTTTGCTGATCGAACCCGAATAAAAACCACAATCATCGGCCGGTTCGTCGACGCGGTCAGTCGGCAGCCGGCCGATGGCTTATCCGCGCAACGCCGTCAGTCTTCCACCTGCACCTGGAGCCATAGGCAGCGCCGGGCCGTATCCCGCGGCGTGGCGTCGACGGCAAAGCCCTGGAAAATTTCCCAGGACGCCGACGAACCTTGCGTGGAACTCGCCGCCAGCAGGATCGAGCCGCCGATCGGTACGCGAACGGTCGTGCGCGCTTCGGCGACGGTCTGCGTTTCGCGCTGCGTTCCGGTAAAGAACGTGGCTTGCGGTTCGATGTCCAACTGCACAGCGTCGCCGATGATGCGCGGGGTGACGCGCAATTGGGTGAGCACTTCGCGTTCGCGCCCGTGCAGTCCCGGGCCGGTGAACCGCGACCAGAAAACGCTGTCGGGACTGAACTCGCGTTTGCGCCCGGTAAGCAGAGTGGCGGAGGATCCTTCCAAAACCCGGACGGTTTGGTCACTTGCGGCCTGCGAACGATAGACGCGCACCGCTTTGCCGGCGCGCACTTCCCAGCGTTCGCCGTCGAGGGTTTGGTCGTCGCGCACCGCGCCCAGACGCCAGCCGCCGCCCACGACGGACCAGCGGATATCCAAGCCCAGATTGGTCAGGGCGTTGATGTCGGTTTGGCGCACGGTGACGACAACCGTACGCGGCTTTTTATCCAACTGTTCCAGCACGCGGCGCGCACGAGCGACGGCTTCGGCGTCGCCGGAAATGACCAACGCGCCGGTGCGTTCGTCCAACGCCGCGTTGCCTTGCGCGCCCATCGCCGCTTGCACCGCCGGCAACAGTTCGCTGCCGAGGCGAAATTTCGGTTTGTAAACGACCACTTCCGCCGCCGCAAGCACGGCGAGAAACATAATGATGAACAGAATTTTCATTTGCGGTTTGCGCATGACGAAACCCCCGCCTTGATTAATCATCGATATCAGACCATAAAGGATTCGCCAATAGCCTTCTCTTGACAAAAAACCGACAGGTACCCAGAATCTTGCGCATGAAAAACGGGAACGACTACACAAGCTGGCTGCAAAAACTGGAAACGTCGGATATCAAAGGGAACTTTGATCAAGTTCATCCGGCCAAGCTGCTGTTCGGCTTTTTCCAGGCCCGCAAGACCGGCGTGTTGTTCGTCAACGACGGCGTGGTGAAATTTTACCTGTACCTCTCGCAGGGTTGTCTGGTCCCTTACAAGGCGGGCATTTACGAGGAACGCGAATACCACCGGTATTTGCGCAGCCGAGGCATCATCACCGACGAAGAATTCTACGCCTACAGCAAACAAGCGCGGGAACAAGGCAGCAACTTCGTCGAGTTCCTGTTGCAGCTGAAAATCACCACCCGTTCCGACACGGAAAAGCTGGCCGACGAGTTCTACGGCAAAAACGTCAAAGGGCTGTTTTCCTGGCGGCACGGCGGCTACAGTTTTTACTCGACGATCCTGCCGCATCTGAGCGAAAAGGTGGATCAACTGCAGATGCTGCGCACCATCGTGGACGGCGTCCGCGAAAAGTATCATCCGGGAATGATCGAAGCGCGCTTGGAGAAGCGGATGCGCACGCCGCTGAAGCCGTATCCGAAATCGCCGTTGCCGCTGAACGACCTCCTGGTTACCGAGCAGGAACAGCAGGTGTACGAGTGGATCCGGAACGGCGCGACGTTGTCGTATATTCTCGGCGAATCCGAGTTGGGCGCGACCGACGCGCGGGCGTTGATTTTCGCGCTGTTGACGATCAACGCGTGCAAATTCGCGACGACAGCCAAAAAGCGAGAGAAAAACGTCGACAAAAGCGAGCAGATTTCCACGATTCCGACCGACCGTTTGGCGCGGTTGTTCAGCATGGCCGAAAAGAGCGTGGACCGCATTCACAACGAATACAAAGATCGACCGCCCACACCGGCCTACCGGGAGCGGACGACGGCCGACGAAGAGATTCCCATCGAAACGGACAACATGGAAGAGGAATTGCGCCGACGGCTGCAGGATCACATCCAGCAGTTGAAGGAACAACGCCCGGCGGTCCAGGCTCCCGAAGCGGCCAAGTCGGTGAAAACCGTGATGCGCGCCGAGGAACCCCAAGAGCCGATTCCCGTGCCCTCGGCCAGCGCCGAGGAGATGGGCGAACTGGACATGGGCGATCCGTTCACCGATGGCCATAAGGCTAAGGACGAAACGTCGATCAGCGACGACGACGAACTGCAATCGATGGTCGATCGGGAAACGAGCGAACCGCCCGCCGACGATTTCGCTTCGCCCGACGGTTTCGAGGAAGATCTCGCCGGTCCGGACGAGGTCGATTTCGTGTTGGACGGCGAATCGGATTTGAAGTTGGGAGAAATCGAGGATAACGGCGAGCATTTGATCGGCGACGCCGACAGCGGGCTCGACGAGGGTTTTATCGAAGACGGCGCGCCGATTCAATTTTCCGACAGCGATCCTCCCGAGCATATGTTCCAACTTGCCGTTTCACTGATCGATCAGGAATTTTACGGCAAGGCGCACGAGGTGATCCGCACCGCCTTGGATCGCGGGTTGGAAAATCCGCTGGCGAAAATCTACCTGGGTCTGGCGTACTACTACGATCGCGCCGGCGACAGCGACCGCTTCCAAAAAGCCGCGCAGTTCATTCAGGAAGGCATCGCCGCCGTGGGCAAGGACCCGGTCGGCTTCCTGACCCTGGGCAAGCTGTACCTGGAGGAAGGGGACAAGGCGATGGCCGAGTTGTATTTCATCAAGGCGCTGGAAATCGATCGCGATTGCATCGAAGCCAAGGAAATGATCCGTAAAATTTACCAGGAACGGTAAATGTCATCCTCCGAACAGGAACGACGACTCCGGCAGATGCGCGGCGAGGTGAATTTCCGCCGCTTTCATGCGCTGGGGCCCGATCCGCGCACGCAAGAATATCTCCATATGTGCTACGAGCAGCGCCGGGGATTGTTCCGCGATCTGGCGTTGCGCGGCGCGGTTTTGTCGCCTTACCTGGAAATCGGCGCGGAAACCGGCGCCAACAGCCTGTTGGTGACCAACGATCTGCAGGCCGACGGCATCGCGTTGGACATCAGCCGCGACGCGCTGGCGGCCATGCCCGCTTACGCCGAACGCCTGCAGCTCGCGCGCCTGCCTTGGCGCGTGTGCGCCGACGCGCATCGTCTGCCGCTGCGCAACAACAGCCTGCCGCTGGCGATCGTCTGGGGCACGCTGCATCACTTCGCCGATCCCGCGCCGGTGCTCGCGGAAATCCGCCGCGTGCTGGCGCCCGGCGGCCTGCTGGTGCTCGGCGACGAACCGGTGCGGCGGTTGCTGTCGCTGCACCTGGCGCGCACACGCACGCTGCATTCGCTGCCGCCGTGGCAACGCGCGCTGCTGCGCGGGCACATGTTGCCGTGGCTGGTGGACGTCGACGGCGCGGAAGCGATCGCGGCGGGCGCGACGGAAATGCAATTCACCCGCGGGCAATACAAACGCCTCCTGGCGCATCATTTCGAAGACGTGCTGCTGAGCGATCAGCCTTACGTCACCGCCGACATCCGTGCGGCCGGACCATTGGGGCGCGCGTTGCTGCGCCCGTTGGGTGCGACGCTGGCAGCCAAAGCCGAGGTGATGTTGTTCGGCGGCGCGATCGGCGCGCAGTGCCGTAAGCGGCCCGCACCGACGGCCGCATGGCTGGACGAGGGCGTCGCCCGGCCGTTGGTCGCCGCGCCCGCGCAGGGGCGACGGCATTTTGTTTTGCGCAAGCAGGCGATCCATCGGCGGTTGGACATTCTATTTGCCCAACCGCTCGCCGGTACGATGCAGGTCTTCATCGACGATCGACCGCTGACGCCGACCGCCACGGAACAGCCGGATCGTCGGCGCGTCGCGCTGCCCGAGGCGTGCCGGCCGCACAGCATGGTGCGCCTGACGATCGACACGGGCGAAACGCACGGCGAAGTGAGCGGCTTCGTGCTGTCCACCGACGACGGCGAGGCCGTGTTGTGGTCGCCCGCGCTGCCGCCGCCGGAAATCGCCGGCGAAGCGAGCGGCGCGTTGGCGTGCCCGCATTGCCTGACGGTCAACAATCGTTGCCGCGCCGAGTTGTGCGGTCGGCCTTGTCTGGGGCTCGCATCCGGCGCGCTACGCATTGCGGACGGCAAAGCGGCGGCACTCACCGCCGAGATTCCGCTAGCGGCCGTGACGGCCTGCCCCAGCGGAGCCATCGACCGTCCGCCGTTGGTGCGCCGTGTGGAGAGCGGCGATTTTACATGCCTGCTGTGCGGAACCACCTTCGCGCCGCAGAACGGTATCTTCACCTTGCTCGACCGCGAGTCGGCGCGCGATCTTTATCCCGCTTTGACCGATCAAGCAGAAGCGGTGCGCTGAACGCTTGACAGCACCGCTCGCCAACACGTAGCTTGTTTAATCATCCAAACCGACAACAGATCACGGCATGAGGGGGAGGTTTTATGTCCACCGCGAGAGGACGTTGGGGCTCGAAAATGGGCTTCATTCTCGCCGCCAGCGGCAGCGCGATCGGCCTGGGCAATATCGTCTTTTTCGGCGCGAATGCCTATCGCTACGGCGCGGGCGCGTTTTATCTGCCCTACTTTATCGCGCTGTTTCTGGTCGGCATTCCGCTGATGATCGTCGAACTGGGTCTGGGCCGCATGACCGGCAAGGCGCTGCCGTTGGCCTTGCGGGAGATCGGCGGGCGCAAAGGCGAATACTTCGGCTGGTTCTGCATTTTGAACGCTACGGTCATTACGATGTACTACATCACCATCCTCGGTTGGGTGGTGGGCATGATGTTGCGCAGCTTGGGCCCGCTGTGGACGCCGACGGCAGTGCCGGCTTTTAAACTGGCGGCGGGCACGCTGTCGAATTCGATGAGCAACTTTTTCGACATGATCACCCGCTACGACACGATCGGCTTCGTCATCCTGGTGTGGATGATGAACATCTTTTCGGTAATGTGGGGCGCCAAGTCGATCGAAAAGATGGTCAAGGTTTTTGTGCCGACGATGTGGCTGTTCATGATCGTCCTTATTTTCCGCGGTCTGACGCTGCCCAACGGATTGGACGGCGTGTACCTGCTGTTCACGCCGAACTGGGGAGTGATGAAAAGCCCGGAGGTCTGGTTCGGCGCCTTCAGCCAGATTTTCTTCACGCTGTCGCTGGGTTTCGGCATCATGTCCACCTACGCCAGTTACCTGCCGAAGAAAAACGACGACGTGCAAAGCGCGCTGACCATTTCGCTGATGAACTGCGGTTTCGAATACATCGCCGGCGTGGCGATTTTCTCGTTGCTGTTCGCCTTCGCGATCGTGCCCAAAGCCAGCACACTGGGGATGATGTTCTTTGTCGTGCCCGAGGGCATCGCGCAATTTCCGTTCTGGGTCAGAACCTTCGGCGTGTTGTTCTTTATTCTCTTGCTGATCGCCGGGCTGACCAGTTCGGTCAGTCTGGTGGAAACGTTGGTCAGCTCGATCATCGACGCCTTCGGCATCGTGCGGCGCAAGGTGGTGCTCGCCGTCGCCGCCGTGGGAACAGTCGGCTCGATCGCCTTCGCGCTGCCGCAGGTGATCGATCCCAATCTGGACACCAACGGCACGCTCGGCCTGTCGCTGTTGGACCTCTTCGATCACTGGTCGTTCAACTACGGATTGTTGCTGAGCGGACTCATCGAATGTTTATTCCTGGGCTGGTTCTTTCCGACCGACCGGTTGCTGGCGCACATCAACGAGTACAGTTCGCTGCGCCTGGGCGGCTGGTTCAAATGGATGATCCGCGCGGTCATGCCGGGTTTGATTCTCCTCGTGCTCGGCTCGGGCGCGTACCAGGAAATCACCGGCGGGCTGTACGGTCATAACCACGTGCTGGGGCAATTCCAGGGCATGCACCTGTTCGTGGTGATCGCCTGGCTGGTGTTCAGCTTCGGTCTGGCGGCCGCCTTGACCCACATGAGCGGCCGGCCGCGGAAAGGAGGTGCGTAATGCGCCGTACCTCACTGCTCGTTCTGATCGTCCTCTTGTCGACATGGCTGTCGCCGGCGGCGGCCGCGGAACTGCTCGTCGGCGAGGAAAATCCCACGCGCGGGCAAACGACCACGATCACGCTGCAGGGCGCGGAAGATCCGACGCAATGGTCGTTGACCTTCACCTATCGCCCGAATTCGAAAACATCGCGGACCACCGCCGCGCAACCGTTCCAGGCGAACGGCGCGCTGAACTGGAAACCGGACGATTCGGGCATCGTGCAGATCGCGGTGCAAGGTCCCGGCGAAGGCGACAAAATCTCAAAAAACATCGCGGTGCGCTTCCCTTCGCCGCCGGCTTCGGGCATCGTCATTTTGCTGATCGCCGGCGCGATTCTCTTCGGCGGGGCGGGCTATTCGCTGGCCAAGGCGCTGAAGCAGTAAATGGCAAGGTAGACAACAAAGTCATCCTGAAACTAGTGAAGGATCTCTCGTAGGCGAACATAGATTCTTCGTCATGCCTGTGGCATTCCTCAGAATGATTTAATTCCTTTCATTCCATAAGAAAAGCCCCGTCGCGCGGACGGGGCCATGGTGTGTATTCGCGGATAGCGATTACTTCGCGTACCAGGTTGTGCCGGCGGGCGTATCCTTGAGGAAGATGCCGATGGCTTCGAGTTCCTTCCGCAACGCGTCGGCCTGGGTGAAATCCTTAGCCTGCCGCGCCCGATTGCGCGCGGCGATTTTTTCCTCGATATCGCTCAGAGAGAGATTGTGTCGCGCGAGGGCCATTGCCGCGCACGCCTGCCGATAGACCTGCGGTTCGCGGATGGGGAAGCCCAACACATCTTTCATCAGGTCAAAAGTCCGCTCGGCCTCGGTGAGCAACATGGCGAAGCCCGGCTCGGCCTTGAGTTTGCCTTTGACGCAAAGGGTGTTGATCGTGGTGACCAGTTCGAAGAGTTGGCCGATGGCGCGCGGCGTGTTGAAGTCGTCGTCCATCGCCTCCGTAAATTGTTCCTGCTGTTTGCGCAGTTGGGCGAGTATCTCCGCCTGCGGCGGCGTCAGCTTGCTTTCATCCATGTCCGCCGGCTCGGTGGCATTCGCCTGGAGCGCTTCCCAGCCGGTGTAGATGCGGTCGACCGCCTCGTGCGCTTCCTGCAACGCGCCGTCGTAGTAGTCCAGCGGATTGCGGTAGTGCACGCCGAGCAGGAAGAAACGGATCACCTCGGGCGGATGAACTTCCAGCACGTCGCGGATGGTGAAGAAGTTGCCCAGGCTCTTGGACA
>DAINPV010000120.1:0-10534 GCA_036743315.1 bacterium
CGTAATTGGCGTCGGTCAACAGACATCCACCGGCTGCGCCGGGCGGATCGACGATGTTCCATTGCCGCGCCAGATCCTGCTGCGGTTTGCGGCTGCGCCCGGAAATGGCCAGCAGCCTGGCGCGGTCGAGCAATCCTTCTTCCTCGGGGATCGTTGGGGGCAACAGTTGCGCCGACAGCGGTCGCAGCAGCCGTCCCTTGAGGCCGGAGTTGGTTTCGATGATCGCCAGCGTGTCGCGCCGCTGGCTCATCGGCCGCTGGCCGAGCACCTCGCCGGTGAACACGAAATCGTAGCCTTCGCTTTCCATGATCCTCCGCGCGAGCGCGAGCATGTGGATCTTGCAGTCGACACATGGATTGAGTTGCTTGCCGTGCCCGAAACGCGGCTGCCGGATCGCCTCGACGAACGCTTCACCCATCGGCACTTCGCGCAGCGGCACGTCGAGCGCTTGCGCCCAATGCGTCGCCGCGCCCGCCGCCGGTCCGGCCGTCAGCGGTCGAATGAACGGCGCGGTGAATTTCAGCGCCAGCACCTCGACGCCCAGCTCGCACATCAACCGGGCCGCGAGAATCGAATCGAGCCCGCCCGACAGCATGCCCAGCGCGCGCGCCCGTCGCGGTTCGTTCATCGCGCCTCCAACCGCACCACGTGGGCCGCCGCGAGCAGATCGGCGTCCCAGTTCGTGTGCGGGCTGCAAAGAATGATCTGCCGCTTTTGCGCCGCGGCGAGCATCAATTCGAGAAAACGCCGCCGGCGCGCGGCGTCGTAACCGACCGCCGCATCGTCGATCCACAGCGGCAGCGGATTGTCCGGAGCCAGCAGATCCAGCAGCGCCAGCCGGCCGGCGACCAGCAGTTGATCGCCCGTGGCGGTCGAGAGCAACTCCAGCGGCAGCGCGCCGTCGGCGTCGGTCAGTGAGGGCGCCAGTTGTGCGTCGAGCCGCACCGCGCGCCGCTGTTCGCCGACCAGGTTGTCGAAGTGCGCCTGCGTGCCTTCGGTCAGGCGCGCCAGGTCGTCGCCGAGGAAATTGTCCACCGCCGCTTCCAGCGTTTCGACGGCCGTCCATAATGCCTGCGCCTCGAGCTTCTTTTCGGTCAGTTCCTCTTCGACCTCCAACAACCGCTCGCGCATCGCCGTCGGATTTTCGATCGTCGCCCGGCGTTGCGCCAGTTGCTGATAGGCGAGGTCGCGTTCGTGCGCCGCATTTTCCGCCGCCGACTCCAGGGCATTGATGCGTGCGGCGAGGGCGCTGATGCGTTCGGCCGTGCTGTCGCGCAGATGCGGCGATTGCGCCAGCAGTTCATCCCGATACAGATGCAGTTCAGCAAGGTGACGATCCAGATGCCGCAGGGTGTCGCTGAGATCGGCTTCGGGCGGCAGCATGTCGATTTGCGCGTCGACGCGCTCGGCGTCCTTGCGCAATTCGCTCAATTGCCGCGCCTCGTGCAGCACCTTCTCCAGCTCATTGCGCGCCAAGCGGTCGAAACCGCTGCCCACGGTCAGACGTTCGGCCTCGGCCAGCGCTTCGTCGCGGTCCGCCTCCAAGTCGTGCAAGCGCCCCTGCAGAATTTTCTTGGTCGTCAACACCTGGAGCAACGAGCGCAGCGCCAAACCGAGCGGAATGCCGACCATGGCGGCGGTCACAGTGATGATCGTTATCAAATACTGCGGATACAACCGGGCCAGCAGCGAACCGGTGGCGAGCATCGCCAGCCCGATGAGCGCGAGGCCCAACCAAACGAACCGCGACTTGCCGTGCGCCTGTGTATGCAACATCCGCAGCTTGGCGGCGCGATCCTCCGCGATGACCAGCAGCGCCAGCCGCCGATGCAGCTTGGACAACCCTTCCTGGTCGATCGCCGCCAGCGTCGAATAGGCCTTGGCGTCCACCGTCAGCCCCGCCTTGCGTGCCTGCAATTTGAAGAGCCGGTCGCGGTCGGCCTCGATGCGCTCGCGCTTTTCGGTTGCGTCGTCGAGGCGCTGCTGCGCGTCCAGCCACAGTCCGAGTTGATCCAACTCGGCGTTGGCTTTGGTCAATTCCTCTTCCACCGCCGCGTAACGGGCTGCGGCGGCGGCGTGCGCGTGCTCGGCCTGCGCCAGCAGTGAATGCGCCTGACCGGCGCGGTCGAGTTTGTTTTTGAGCCGCTCGCTCTCTTGTCTGAGAATTTCGATCGGCCGCGCCTTGGTCCGCTTTCTTCCGAACGGATTTTCGTTAGTCAGCGCAAAGTAGCGATCGAGCAGATCATCGCGCACTGCCTGATGATCGTGCAGCACCTGACCGTTGAGCATCTGCCGCACACGCGCGGCCGTGTCGCCGCCCAACAGACGCCGCCCGCCGCCGTCGACCGCCAGTTCCAGCAATTCGAGGTCGGGCAAAGCGAACAAATCGCCGATCAGCTTTTGGTAGGCCAGCACGTTCGCGCCGCGTCCGCGCGGGCTGACCTTCGCCCCGAAGCGTTCGACCTTCGCGCCGTTTTCCAGACGATAGACGCGTACTTGGTGCGAAGCGAAATCGCGGTCGATCAACCACGAGTCGCCGGCGCTGTCCACGCGCACCGCCGCGCCGAACGTACCTTGGTGCCCGCGCCGGTGCAGGCGCTCGACGTCCGCGTCGCCCAGCAGTACGGCCAGCAGTGCCCGCGTCAGCGTCGACTTGCCCGCTTCGTTGGGACCCAGCAGCAGGTTGAGCCCCGGCGCGAACCGCACGCTGGCGGTTGTGAACGGGCCGAGGTTCTCCACCGTGATGCCGCCGATGACGCTCATGTCCGTCGCTCCAGAGGATGACGATCGAACGCCGCCAGCAGCTCCTGCAGCGCACGCTTGAGCAAGCGCCGTTCGTTGCCCTCCGGCGCTGCGTCCAGGCGCGCCAGCAACGCGCCGACCGCATGCCCGCGCACGGTCGGCTCGCCGGCCACCTGCCGCAACCACTCGCTGTGGCTCAGGTCGGTTTCGTCCACGACCACCAGGTGTGCGAATTTCGGCGCGAGCCGCGCGGCCAGTTCCTCGCCGGCCAGCGGTTTATCGAGCAGACCGCTCAGGCGAAAACGCGCGTACACATCCTCGCCGGCATGCCCGGCCAGCAGCCGCACGATCGCCTCGTCGTCCTCGGCCGCCGAAACGTCCAGGCGCAGATCGAGACACTGCCCGACGCCCACGTCCAGCGGCGTAAGCTTCGTTGCGCCGTCGTCGATCTCCACCAGATAGGCCGTGCGCGGTCCCATCTCGCCGAAACGCAACGCCGCGGGCGATCCCGCGTACGCCCCGATCAACCGCCCTTCGTATTCGATCGGCGCGGCGCCGTGGTAATGACCCAGAGCGAGGTAATCCAGCCGCAACCGCGCCAGATCGGCCGCGCGCACCGGAATGTCTTTGTGTGCAGAGGTAAAATAACTACCATGAATCAACGACGCGTGCAGCATGGCGATGTGCACGCCCTCTTGTTCGCGCCGACGCAGGCTGTCGAGTTCCGCACGCTGGCCCGGCACGGCGGTCAGCCCGTACAGCCACAACGGTTCGTCTTCGGTTTCGACCAACCGCGGCTCGTCGCACTGCACCCGATTGAACCATACGAGGTTGTCGTGCTCCCAGCAAACCGCGCCGCCGCCGTGCGCCGTGTGATCGTGGGTGCCCGGCAGCGTAAACGCCGGAATGCCCTCGATCGCCAGCGCATCGAAAAGGTCCTTGGCCGTTTCGCGCGCTGGCTCGTCGGGCCGCGTCGAGTCGAATAAATCCCCCGCGATAAGCACCGCGTCGACCGACCGCTCGTCGGCGTGCTTGACGATCCGCTCCAACGCCCCGCGCTGATCTTCGCGCCGGCGCGCGGCCGCCTCGCCGAAAACGGCGAACGACGCGCCCAGGTGCCAATCGGCGGTATGCAGCACGCGCACGGTCATGGTTCGTCCTTGTGCAACAACACGAATACTTCGCGGTTGCCCTTCGCCCCGGCCACCGGCGAGGGGAGTTGGCCCCGCGCGCTCAACCCGGCCTCGCGGGCGTAGCCGATAACGTTGTCGACGCACGCGGCGATCACCGCGTCGTCCTTGACCAACCCGCCTTTGCCGACCTGCTCGCGTCCGGCCTCGAACTGCGGCTTGACCAGCGCGACAATCAACGCTCCGGCGCGCAGGTGCTTGACAACGACGGGCAGGATGAACTTGAGCGAAATGAAACTCACGTCGATCGTCGCGCCGTCGAATCGCTCGCCGGCGAAATAATCGTCGGGCAGATGCCGCACGTTGACACGCTCATGGCAGGTCACGCGCGGATCGTTGCGTAAGCGCAGATCGAGTTGGCCGTAGCCCACGTCCAGGCCGGTAACGTGCGCGGCGCCGCGTTGCAACAGCAGGTCGGTGAAGCCGCCGGTCGACTGGCCGACGTCCAGCCAGCGTTGTGCGGCCGGATCGACCGCAAACGCCTCCAGCGCTCCCACCAGCTTATCGCCGCCGCGGCTGGCGAAGCGGCGTTCCTCGCGCTTGAGACGGATCGGCGCGTCGAACGGCACCGCCGTGCCCGCCTTGGTGACCGGCCGATCGTCGACCAGCACCTCGCCAGCCATGATCATCGCTTTGGCCTTCTCGCGGCTGGGGGCGAGGTCGCGGGCGACCAGCAATACATCGAGGCGTTCTTTGCTCGGCATGGCGCTTCAGCGACGGCCCAGCAGGTCGCGCGCGACGGTGAGGATCCCTTCCCAATCGATGCCCACGCGGTGGCGCAACGTTTCCTGCGGACCATGTTCGATAAACCGGTCGGGCAGACCGACCAGTCGCGTTTTCACTTCATCCAATCCCTTGTCAGCGAACAGCTCAAGCACCGCCGCGCCGAAGCCGCCCAGGCGCGCGTTTTCCTCGACGGTAATGACGCGCCCGGTTTTCTGCGCCCAATGCACGAGCAGTTGTTCGTCCAGCGGTTTGACGAACCGCGCGTCGATCACCGTCGCCGCAATGCCTTCGTCGGCCAACGCCTGGGCCGCGTGCAGCGCCGGGACGACGCGGTTGCCGATGGCGATCAGCGTCAGGTCGTCGCCCTCGCGCATGACCGCGCCGCGCCCGCGTTCGAGGATCCGCGGTGTCGCCGGCAGCGGCACGCCTTCGCCGTTGCCGCGCGGGTAGCGCACCGCCACGGGTTCGTTGTAGCTGACGGCGCTGGCCAACATGTCGACCAACTCGGCCTCGTTCGCCGGGGCCATGATGGTCAGGCGCGGAATATGCCGCAGGTAGCTGAGATCGAACGCGCCGTGGTGCGTCGGTCCGTCGTCGCCGACCACGCCGCCGCGATCGATCGCGAAAATAACCGGCAGATTCTGCAGGCAGACGTCGTGCACGATCTGGTCGTAGGCGCGTTGCAGGAACGTCGAATACAGGGCGACCACCGGCCGGAATCCGTCATGGGCCAGGCCGGCGGCGAAGGTGACCGCATGCTGCTCGGCAATGCCGACGTCGTAGGAGCGGTCGGGAAAGCGGTTCATAAAAATTTCCATGCCGGTGCCGGTTGGCATGGCGGCGGTAATGCCCACAATGCGCTTGTCGTGCCGCGCCATTTCGGTCAGCGCGTCGCCGAACACCTTGGTGTAAGAAGGCGGCGCGCCGGTCGATTTTTTCGGTTCGCCGGTGGCCATGTCGAACTTGCCGATGCCGTGAAACGCCGAGGGATTCAATTCAGCGGGCGCGTATCCTTTGCCCTTTTGCGTGATTATGTGCACCAATACCGGATGGTCGCGGTGCACGACGGTGCGGAAGGCGTCGATCAACGCTTCGACATCGTGGCCGTCGATGGGGCCGAGATATTCGAAGCCCAACGCTTCGAACAGGAAGCCGGGGGCGAGGAAGCTTTTGACGGAATCCTCCATCCGTTTGGACGTGCGATACGGGTCCTCGCCGACATGCGGAATTTCTTTGAGATAGCCCTTCAAGCGCTTGCGGATCGCCTGGCCGGTGGCCCCGGCAAATTTGCGGCTGAGGTAGCCCGACATCGCGCCGACGTTGGGCGAAATCGACATTTCGTTGTCGTTGAGTACGATGATGAAATTGCGGTCCAGGCGTCCGGCCTGATTCAACCCTTCGTAGGCGATGCCCGCGGTCATCGAGCCGTCGCCGATCACCGCGATCACCCGGCTGTCGGCGTCGCCGGCCAGCCGCTGCGCTTCGGCCAGGCCCAGCGCGGAACTGATCGACGTGCCCGCATGCCCGACGAAAAAGTGGTCGTGTTCGCTTTCGTCGCAGCACGGGAAGCCGCTCATCCCGTCGATCTGCCGCAGCGTTTTGAAGGCTTCGCGACGCCCGGTGAGCAGCTTGTGCGCATAGGCCTGATGCCCCACGTCCCAGACGATCTTGTCGCGCGGACTCTCGAAAACGTAGTGCAGCGCGATCGACAGTTCGACCGCGCCCAGGTTGCTGGCGAGGTGTCCGCCGGTTTGACTGACGGTCTGCACGATTTCCGCGCGCAACTCCTCGGCCAGGCGGGGCAGGTCGTCGATGGAGAGTCGTTTCAGATCGGCGGGTGAGTCGATCGTCTCCAACAGGCGGCTCAACGCTCCTCCTCGTCGGATTCTCCCAGGTCAGCCTCGAAAGGTTTACGCACCGGCGCTTCGCCCTCTTTGGCCAGGAGCACTTCGATCTTGCGTTCGGCGGCGTCGAGCACTTCCTGCAGTTGTTTGGATAAGGTGACTCCCTCCTCGAATGTGGCGACCGCTTCCTCCAGGGGTAGTTCGCCGGATTCGAGTTTGTCCACCAACTCTTCGAGCCGCGCCATCCGCGCTTCGAAAGATTCGTCCGACCTCTTCACTTTCATTTTCCCGGCCATGATTCTCCTCACCCGGCTCCCAACGAAAGAATCATTGTGACACCGCCGCCTTGCGCGGTCAACGATAGCGTGTTGACAGCACCGCGACAGTCGGTTATATACAGCCTTCCGGAAAACCGGTCAAAGGTTATCACTGGCCAGGAGAGAGAAAGATGGCTTCGAATACGAAAAAAACCGAATTGCGTCGTTTGCGGAAAACTCGCGCCGCTGGCAAAGCGCGCAAACGGATCGCCCGCCGGGGCAGCACCCCCGCGTTCCCGATCCACAAAGACGCGGTCCAAGAAGCGTAAGCGCTCCGCCTTCGAGCGAATCTGCGAACCAGCCGTCCCGGTCCGCGCGGCCGGGGCGGTTTCATTTAATCTAACGGAAGCAGCCGAGCTGACAGGCGGAGATTTTAATATTCGCCCGCGTGGCCACGTCGCCGATTTTCTGCGTCGGCACGCCCAACTGTTCGGCCAGGGCCAGTGCGACCTTGCAGGCGATGCGCCCATCCTTCGCTATTTCCAAAATCTTCTCTTTTATTTGTTCATCGGTCATCGTTGTCCTCCGCCAGTATTCGGTAGAGTGATTTTTTATCCGCGCCGGTCAGCAATGCCGCCGCCGCGGCCGCCTGTTTGGTTTTGAGCCCCAGTTCGCGCACCAGCGCCCGCGCGCCTTCGACCGCCGCCGCCTCGTCGGCCGCCTGTTCCTGCGGCAGGCGCACGACGACGGTCACTTCGCCCTTGATGTCGCGCCCGGTGAATTGGTCGATGGCGTAAGAAATGGGTCCGCGCACGGCCTCTTCGTGCAGCTTGGTCATTTCGCGCAGCACGGCGCAGGGGCGATCGCCCAGCTCGGCGAGCAGTTCTTCGAGCGTCGCCAGCAGGCGATTGGGCGATTCGTAAATCACCAATGTGCCGCCCAGGTAGCGCCAGGCGGCGAAACGCTCGCGGCGCGCGCCCTCTTTACGCGGCAGGAAACCCTCGAAGATGAACCGATCCGGCGGCAGACCCGACAACTGCAGCGCCAGCACGGCGGCGCAGGGACCGGGCAGGGCCTCGACGACCAGGTCGCGCTCCAGGCAGGCGTAGACCAGTTCGTAGCCCGGATCGCTGACCAGCGGGCTGCCCGCGTCGCTGACCAGGCAGATGGTCTGTCCCTGCTCGATACGCTCGATTATCTGGCCGATGCGCTGCTTGATGTTGCCCTCGAAGAAGCTCAACTGTGGTTTATCCAACCCCAGATGCTGCAGCAGCCGCCCGGTGCGCCGGGTGTCTTCGGCCACGACCAAGTCGGCCGCACCCAGCGCCTCTTCGGCCCGCCGCGTCAGGTCGCCGAGGTTGCCGATCGGCGTCGCGATCAATATCAATTTCCCTTGTTTGTTCATGGGCCGGACGATAACAGAACTTTACGCGTTCGCAAAACGCACAAAGACCCCGCCGGCACGGTGCGCAACGGGGTCTTGAATGACGAGCTTATTCGACCGGGTAATCCAGGGTTTTCACGGCCCATTCCTCTTCGTAGTAACTGGGCGTGATGAAGTGCATCGCGGTGTTGCCCAGGACGCCGAAATCGATCTCGACCGGAATCTGGCAGTTCGGGTCGGGTGTGCCGGGATTGTCCAGATCGTACCAATCGTAGGAGAAGACGGTCGTATTGCCGTCCCATTCGCGGGAATAGAACTGCTGATCGGCCAGGTTGTACAGATCGCAGGCACCGTAGCGGATGACCACATTGTCGGTCGGTCCGGGCGGCAGTTCGTCGTCGCCGTATACCTTGAAGGCGAAAACGTTGACGTGCGGCACGTACCAGGCTCTGTTGCCGCCGCTGAGGTTCAGCGTTATTTCGACGATGGTCGACGCCGCTTTAGCGCCCTCGTCGCGCATGACGACCAACGTGTACTGCCCTTCGGAGAGCCCTTCGATCTGATAGGTCAGATCCTTCACGCAATTGCTGTCGCCGCCGCCCACGGTGTCCAGCTCGGTCACGGTGATCGTGTTGCCCGCCACCGAAACATCGCCTCCCAGCGTGAAGCCGGCGTTGACGTAGGCGAACAGGTCGCTGATCGACAGCACGCCGTTCTGCCAGGTCACTTCGACGATGTCGGCCGGGTTGGCGGTCGGATCGTAAGTGCCGTCATCGCTGCCGGCAAGGCACGCGGTCTGGTTCGGGTTGGTCAGCGTGACGTCGTCGTCATCGTCGTCGCCGGTGTCGTCGTCGGCGGTATCGTCGTCGTCATCGTCGTCATCGTCGTCGCCGGCGTCGTTGTCGTCGTCATCGTCATCGTCATCGTCGCCGCAGGCGAGGGCCAGGGAAAGCGTCAGCGCCAGCGCCAACATGATCAACAGCCATTTGTATTTCATCGTGGTTTTTCCTTTCCGGTGCATCCGGAACAAGGGTAAGGAGATTCGCCCGGGAAAGTCAAGCAGCGCGCATGGCTTGCTTTATCGTGGCGAAACGTCGTGTTACACTGCGCCCATGCGAAACACTATGTTGCGGTTTTGGTTCGGGATTTTTTTCCTGGTAACACTGGCGGCCTGCGGCTCGGCCAAGGCGCCGACATCCTCGTTCGATTGGCGCGCGGCGGTGACCACCCTCAATTACAACGACGACGACCGCGACGAGGATCGCCGCCTGGCCGCCGTCATGCTCGGCGTGCACCGCCAAAGCGAAGCGATCGCCATGCTGATCGAACATCTCGAACGCGATGCAGACCCGAAAGTCCGCGCCGCTTGCGCCTTCGCCCTGGGACGCATCGGCGGCGAGCAAGCGGTCGAGGCACTGTTCAAATCGTTGCCCAATCCGTCTGCGTTGGTGCGCGGGGAAATCGTACGCGCGCTGGATGGTCGCCTTAATGCCGAGCGCGCCGTGCGGTTGCTGACCTTTGCCGAGAACACCGACGGCGATACCCAGTTGCTGGCCGCGCGCGTGCTGACGGGAGCCGGTTTTGCCAAGGAAGCGAAAAGCCTTAAGGTCGATCCGGTCCGCATGGCGCCGGAAAACCAGCCGCGCCGGGTGTACGTCGAGGCGACGACCGGCGACGACGCCGCGCCGGGCACGATCGAGCGGCCGGTTGCGACGATCAAACAAGGGCTGGAGTTGCTCGGTCCGGGCGACACGTTGTATGTCGCCGGCAAGGCGAATCAGCCATTGCGCGAAACGGTCGTCATTCCCGCGCGCCTGTCCGGCTTGCCGCAACAACCCACGCGGCTGCTGGCCTGGCCGGACAAGCCGCGGCCGGTGATCCAACCCACGCGCGAGTATGACGCGCCCGCGTTTCGGGCCGACGGTGAAGGCGGTTATCGCTTGACGGTCGACGAAACGGTGTACGGCGTGGCGATAAAACAAGGGCCGCAAGTGCTCTCCCTGACCATGCCGGAGTTGGATGACGAATACGCCGACGGCGTGTTCACCTATAACGAGCAAAGCAAGGAATTGCGACTGACCGTCAAAACCGATCGCGGCAAGTTCACCGGCCAGGTGGAGGTCGCTTTCGCACCCGACGGCATCGTGGTCGAGGGCGCGAACGACGTGCTGATCGGCGGTTTCGACGTGCTGTACGCCCCCGACTCGGGGTTGGACGCCGAGCACGCCTACCGCGTTTCGTTCATCGATTGCTCGGCGACGCACTGCCTGCGCCACGGCATCTTCACGTACTACGCGCCGCTGGCGACGATCGACTCCTGCCGCGCGGAATATTGCGTCTACCAGGGCATCAGCGTGCGCACCAGTCCACAGACCGTCATCAGCCGCTGCC
>DAINPV010000121.1:0-4161 GCA_036743315.1 bacterium
CCGGAATGACGGAATGCCTGTCACCCCGGACTTGATCCGGGGTCCAGAATTCCATTACCGCCGCGCGAAGCGCGGCCAACCTTTTTAACGCCATTCGCTCCCCCTCGCGGATTTGCATGCGCGTCGAATCGGGTTATAAAGGCATGTTTAAAAATCGTGATTGTATTGCCGGAACATTTTTGACAGACAAGGAAAGCCGATGATGAAATCGCACATTCGCTTGATCGCCCTTCTCGCCTTGGTTCTGTTTTCGCTGACGCTCGCCGGCGCGCTGGCGGCGCGCGAACGCGGCGAAATCGAGCCGCAGTTCACCTGGGATCTGACCGCGCTGTACGCGAGCCCGGTCGCGTTCAACGAGGCCAAAAACGGCTTCCTGCCCCAGGCGGAAAAGATCAACGCCTACAAGGGTCGCCTCGGCGAATCACCGGCGACGCTCAAAGCGGCGCTGGACACGATGTACGGCCTGGAAAAAGAACTGCGCCGCATGGAGGCCTACGCGCACAAGACGCTGGATCAGGACACGCGCGTCGCCGACAACAAGGCCCGGCAGCAGGAAACCGAAACCCTGCGGGCGCGCTGGTCGGAGCTGACCGCGTGGATCGATCCGGAGATCGTCGCGCTGGGCAAAGACAAGGTGGACGCGCTGTCGGCCGACGCGAGCCTCAAGGAATACCGCTATCCGCTCAGCGAGACACTGCGCAAACAAAAGCACATTCTGCCGCCGGAGCAGGAGGCGATTCTGGCCGCCGCCGGCGACACCCACGGCACGCCGTACAACGCCTACACGCTGTTCACCAACGCCGACCTGCCCTTTGAGACGATCACGCTGGCCGACGGTTCGCAGGTGAAGGTCGACTACGCGAACTTCGACAAGATCCGCCGCGGGCTGGTCGAAAGCGACCGCCGCGCGGTGTTCGCCTCGTACATGGGGTTGCACGACCAATTCAAGCGGACGATCGGCGAGATGCTGTACGGCCAGATGAAGATCCACGCCTTCTACGCCAAGCAGCGCGGCTACGCGAACACGCTGGAAGCGGCGCTGGACAACGACGGCGTCGATCCGCAGATCTACCGCAGCCTGATTCAGGCGGCGCACGACAACCTGCCGATCTTCCATCGCTACCTCAAGCTCAAGGCCCGCGCGCTGGGCAAGGACAAGCTGGCCTACACCGATCTGTACATGCCCTTCACCCGCGACGTGAACATCGAGATGAATTACGCGGACGCGCAAAAGACGCTGCTGACGGCTTTCGCGCCGCTGGGCCAGGAGTACGTGAAGACGGTCGGCGAGGCGTTCAGCAACCGGTGGATCGACGTATACCCCAACGAGGGCAAGGACAACGGGGCCTATGCCAGCGGCTGGGCCTACGATGTGCATCCGTACGTGCTGATGAACTACACCGACACCTACAACGAGGCGCTGACGCTGGCGCACGAACTGGGCCATGCGCTGCACTCGTACAACTCGAACAAGTTCCAGCCCTTCGCCACGTCGGATTATTCGACCTTCGTAGCCGAGGTCGCCTCGACCTTCAATGAGAACCTGCTCAACGACACCATGCTCAAGAAGGTCAAGAACGACGACGAGCGACTGTTTTTGCTGGGCAACTTTCTGGACGGCACGATCAAGGGCACGTTCTTTAGGCAGATCCAGTTCGCCGAGTTCGAGTTGATCATTCATGAGAAAGTGGAAAAGGGCGAGCCGCTGACCGGCGAGATGCTCAACGGCATCTTCATGGATCTGGTCAAGAAGTACTACGGCGTGGACGCGGGCGTCACCGAAGTGCCGGACTACCTGGCCGCCGAGTGGGCCATCGTGCCGCACTTCTACTACAACTTCTACGTCTTCCAGTACTCGACCAGCGTGGCCGCCGCGAGCCTGCTGAGCGAGGACGTGCTGGCCAAAAAGAAGGGCGCGCTGGAGCGTTACACCGGCATGCTCAAAGCCGGCGCGTCGAAGAACCCGGTGGAGATCCTGCAGGACGCGGGCGCGGACATGACTCAGCCTGCCGCGTATCAGGGCCTCATGGAGCGGGCCAACCGCTACATGGACGAGGTCGAGAAGATCCTGGCCAAGCGCGGCCTGTAAGCCGAGCCAGAACGACAGCAAGAGGGCGATCACCGACGGGCGCTCGCCCTTTTTTTACGGGAAAAATGCCCCTGACCTATGATTTGCTTTCATTGTGTGGGGTCTCGGCCGGCGGCATTAGGATCGGCCGCATTTTACAGTCGCCAGAACTTTTGCAGATAAACCGGAAATGCCAATCCCTGCAAGTCTTTTAAGCTGTTGGGGTGCGATACGAAGAACGACTTTTTGTTTGTTGCGTCAACAAACTCAAAATGTGCAATATTTTCCAGCGACGGCATTTCCCGCATTCCGACCACCCGATTTACGTTTTCCAACAACATTATTTCATCCACGACCAAAGCGCCGCGACTTTTTTCCACGGAATAAATCGCGACGGGAGAAATGACGATGATGCTTTTAAAACGAAATTCGGATAGCGCAAAAATGAGGCTGAGCGCGGCTAGGCCGAAAAAGAAAAGGTAAGGAGCTATGCCGGTACTTTCCTTAAACAGAAACGTGATCATGCAGAAGAACAGCGCGCCCAACAACCAAGCCAGGAAATGCTTGAGGCGATATTGCCATTCGGTAAAAAAGATTCGCGTCGGCTTATCCGCATGACCTGTGGCGAGCAGTTGCTCGATTTCCGGCCGATGGGCTTCGGCAAATTTTTTCCGGAACCATTTATCGATAAATATTTCCAAGTCCACGGGCAATCCGATAATCCGGTTGATCCACTTTCCTACCGGTTGCAATTTTTTTTGAAAAATCCAAACCAGGATGACGAGCGAGAAGAGACCTACCATGGCCAAGAGCGTATAAATCTTGACTTTATCCATCCTCGTCCCTTCCTGTTAAATATTCCCGTCGCGGTTTCTTGTTCGAATGACCAAATAAATGACATAGGCCAGCAGCAGCAAGATCAGAATCGGGGTTATCCAAAACACGCTGTAGTCCGGCCGACGGTCGATATCGATCTGGTACCAAACATCCTTGCCTTTCAGAATTTCTTTCTCATACTTTTCCTTCACTTCCTGCATCGTCCGGTTCACGATTCCGGAAACGACCGAGCCGGCGACGAGGTTACTTTTATTTTGCTCGATCAGACCCCGAATATTCTGGATGTCTTTTATGAAGATATCTTTATTTCTTTGCTCAATTCTATTGTTGCGACGATCGACTTCCTTGTTGTATCGCCCAACCACATTTTTATACAACTGCAGGCTGGACCGGTATTCGGCCTCGCTTTTCGGATCGCCCGGCAAGGCAAGGTACAGCGCGGATCGCGCCTCGGGGGGAACGAACTCCCGCGGCTCTATCGGCTCGATCAACTCCAAACTAAGGTAGGGCGGATCGTATTTTTCCGCTTTCTCCAATACTTTCAGCGCTTCTTTGTTGATCGTCTCCGCCGAACTGAATAGCCGGTCGCGAGCTTCACTCGTCCTTTTCATTTCATTGGTGAAATCGGTTATCTTCTGGGTATCATTTTTATACAATTTCACACTTTCCGATAACTTTTCGAAATCGATGGCGGGGTTAATCTCGGACGCGGGTTTTTCCGAGGAACTGACGAAATCCCTCACCAGAATGAATCTCTCCGGCGATATTTTAGTGATGTCCATAATATCCTGAGCGTACTTGATCAACTCCTCATGAACCTTGACCACGGCTTCCGGTTTCATTGCTTGGACTTGTTCGTCCTTGAGGTTCATGAACTCGGGATGTTGACTGAAAAACATCTCCATCCGCTTCAACCATTCATCGTCCGGCTCCAGCAATAGGTTGAACATGGAAAGATTGCTGACTTCGACCTGCGGTCCGGGAGCCGTGGATCCTGGATTGCTTTTCCGGACTTTTGTTCTGACCACCAATTCCAGCGCATGCGGAACGGACTTGTCGAGCACGCCGGATACTTCGACCCATCGCCCCGGAGGTACGGCACCCGAATATATGTCGGCAATGGTGGTCTTGAGCGGCGTTCGGTTTTCCCAGGCATCAAGAAATCGAACAGCTGAAAATAAAATCGATATCGATAACAGCGCGATTACCAGACCCGAGCGCAGCCAATTGATCCGGTATGGCGGGCGGGAGTCGTA
>DAINPV010000121.1:4261-10529 GCA_036743315.1 bacterium
TCTCGAGTTTCCGGCCCCAACCCGATTGGAAACGCCTTCGCCGCCAGCGCCGGTATTGATCCGGTATGGCGGGCGGGAGTCGTATCTCGAGTTTCCGGCCCCAACCCGATTGGAAACGCCTTCGCCGCCAGCGCCGGTACTGATGGCGGTGAACGGAGCCGATTTCGGGAAGGAATCGACAATAGTCTTGGCCCCTCCCGCATTCAGCCATTGATTAAATGCCCTCTGATCATCTTCCGTTTCAATTCCGATGGCCTGTTTAATTTCGTCGATCAAACCGTTCATCTCATCGAGGCTCATGGTGAAAGTGGGCACCTTCATATTACCAAAAGGAGAAGATACGTTTCTAATCCCATCCAGGTTTTCGACTAACATCCGGAGGGCGACCTGCAACAGAGGATTTTTATTTGCCGCGATTCGAATCCGATCGGAAATGTTCATGGTCCTCACCCGATAGTTTGGCTCATCGCCCCCCGCGCACACATCGCGCGGCCCGTTCGCTGACGTTGAGACTGTACCCCGTCAACCCTGAATAAAAATCGACATAGACCGCGTATAACCGGTTTTCCACGATGGTGGAAGAAGACCAATAGATCCCAGTTTCCCCGGTCAGTTCCGCCGGCCAGTATCGACCGTCCGCACCCGGACCTTTGAAACGGGGGCACCCGCCGCACGATTGTTTCCAACAATGTATTTGCAGACATTGATCCGTGGCCGCACAGGAGCCGCCCGTCTCGGCATCGGGGCAGCCGCGAACCAAACTCCGCAACTCCGAAAGACTGGGCAGCCGCCAATCGTCGTTGCCGGACAGGATCAATGCTTCGCAGTGCGCTTTCGCTTTCTCCTGGGTCAGGCGATATCCAGTCGGCTCGACCTGCCAGGTTAAACCGGATTGCGCATCGGTCCAGACGACGGCGGCTTCGCCCGGCAACGGAGATGTAGTTTCGGCATTCGCCGCGTAAAGCGAGACGGCCAAGCAAAAAATAAGCGAGGCTGCAATTGCAGGAAAAATGAATTTTCTCATAATTCCCCACTGAGTTGACGGGATAGGTTAATTTATAGGAAATGAAACTTATTTTCAACAACAATCCATCTTGCGCATCGCTAATTGCGCAACAATTTTCTTCCCAATTTTGCGCTTTTACGCAAGTCGAGGTCATGCCCAATCGCATGCACAAGGGCTTATACAAAGAACTTGCCTTTAGTAATACAAAGTGCTCTGATTGAGAATCCACATTCGATGGGAGATTTAACAAATGAAAACAAAATGGTGGATAATACTTTTTTCATTTGTTTTTTGTATCGGCTTGACCATCGGCGGCTCCTGCGACGGCGACGACGATGACGAACACGCGACTGGCGACCTGGTGGCCGGGTTTCGCGCCTCACGGTACGGCATCTCGCCCTTTCCCGCGCCGGAGTATTGGGAAGGCGTCGGCCGGGACATGGCCGAACATTTCGACCGGGCCGCGCCGGGCGGTTTGTGGATCGTCGGGGTCGCCGACGACGAAGGCGGCTGCGACTTGAATTTCCCCTCGCCCGGCGGCGAATTCGCCGACATATCGTTTCAGGACGAGGATGAAAACGCGGCGTACCTGGACTGGTTCGACGCGCATGGGTTATCCGTCTGGCTGCAGGTCGAACCGGGCGAGGCGGACGTCGCCGCGCTGATCGAATTGGTGCTGGATCGCTACGGGGATCATCCGTGCGTGGCGGGCTTCGGCGTGGACGTGGAGTGGCATCGGTGGACGGAGAACGCCGACGGGCTGGCGGTGAGCGACGCGCAGGCGCAAGCGTGGAGCGAGCAGGTGCGCGCGTATGACGGCGGGTACACGCTGTATCTGAAGCATTGGCTGCCTGAGCGCATGCCGGCGACCTACCGCGAAGGGCTCGCGTTCGTCGACGACAGTCAGCAGTTTTCTTCGCTGGACGAGTTGGTCGCGGAGTTCGCGGATTGGGGCGAGCATTTCGCGCCCGCGCCGGTGATGTATCAGTTCGGCTACGAGGACGACGGCGCCTGGTGGCGCGACCTGGCCGATCCGCCGGTGGATATCGGCGAAGCGATTCTAAGCGCCGTGCCCAACACGGCCGGCCTGTTCTGGGTCGATTTCACGCTGGCGGAGGTTTTTCCCTAAGCCCAATACCGGCAATTGCTTTCCGGAGGAGGGCCGGGGATACTTTTTCTAAATTCACGCACGCGGGAGATGGTCGGAAATGAATTCCAATGTCGGGGCGATCGCGGCCATTGCGTTGGCGATTCTGTCGGTGCCGTTGCTGTTTTTGTTCGTGTTCGGGATGCTGAAATTGATGCAGCGCCGCCTGCGCAACGACCTGCGGCCTTTGCAGGCGGCCATGGGCGGCGAGTTGATCGAGAGCTTTTTCACCGGCACCTACCTCAAGCTGCTGCGCGACGGTCTGGAGATGCGCATCAACCTGACGCTGGGCGGGCGCAACTCGCCGCCGCGGATGCATCTGCAATGGCTGGCGCCGTTGGGCTTCAACCTGTACGTGGGCAAGGAGAACTTTCTCACCAAGGGCCTGAACAAACTCGGCGCGCTCAAGGAGGTCAGGCTGGGTCTGCCGATGATCGACGACCGGTTTTTCATCCGCGCCGCCGACGAAGCGGCGGCGATGAATTACCTGATGGATCGCGGCCGCCACGAGACGCTGGACCGGTTTTTCCAGCAGGGTTTCGACTCGCTCACCGGCAACAAGAAGACGATCGTGCTGGCCAAGCCCTACTATGCGGCGGCGGACCTGGAGCCCGCGCAAATGCAGGATTACTTAGAGCAGATGAAGAACCTGCTGGTGTGAATCGAGAGGGACTGTCGCTCCGTCCCGGCGCACGCGAAACCGACCCATTTGCTTTGTGTTGCACCGGCAACGAACTCATGGTAGGGATTTTGTTATCGTAAAAAAAATGCGGTGGAGGGCGATTGAAAAAAATAATTATGTTGGGCATCGGTTTGCTTTCTTTCCTCCTTACGATTTTCCTTGCGCCGCAAGAAGCGCCGGCCCGTCCGGAAATCGCCGCCGGGCAAAACGCCCCCTGCTGGAAGTGTCACGTCAATCCAACCGGCGGCGGACAGCGCAACGCCACCGGATTTTTCATGAGCGGCAACCTGTCGTTGGAAGCCACCGCGACGGCCTTGGCCGAGAAATACCCGGACTTCGGCTCCTTCACGCCGGCCATCGGCGATCGGCTGCTGCTGGGCGCCGACGCGCGGATGATCTGGCACGACATTCAGGACGATCCGGACGTGCCCGACGAAACCGAGGGACCCAACAGCGCAACGTTTTTTCTGATGCAGGCGGCGGCTTACGCCGACGCGCAGGTCTTGCCCGTGTTGCATGTGGTCGCCGGCTATGACATGGCCAACAACGTTTATGAGGCGTACGGCCTGCTGGATCATTTGCCGGCGGGGCTTTACGCGCGGGTCGGCCGGTTTCTGCCGCCCTACGGCTTGCGGATGGACGACCACACGATTTTCACCCGCGACGAAGCGGGTTTTTCCAATCTCGGTCACGACACGGGCGTGGAAATCGGCGTTCGCCCGGGGCCGGCGTTCGTGCTGGCGGCGCTGACCAACGGCAACCTCGGCGACCGGGCGCAGGATCGCGACGGGGATTATTATGCCGTGACGGCGCAAACGGGCGTGCGCTTCTGGAAGATCGGCCTGGGCGGCAGTTACTTCCATAACACGCGCGAAGGGCTGGAACAGCACGTGTACGGTCCGTGGGCGAGCTTCGGCCTTTGGCGCTTGGTCTTGCTGGGCGAGTTGGCGGTGGCGCAGAACCAGTTCGCGGACGCGACCGACGCCGAAGACGGCGTGGGCAACCGGTTCAGTTCGACCGGTTTCGCGCAATTGGATCTGGAAATCATCCGCGGATTGCATCTGCAGGGACGCTATGCGCATTTGGACAGCGATTGGGAAACGGACGAGAGCTATCGCGACCAAGCAATGGGGGGCGTTATGGTGTATCCGCTTCCCTACGTGCAGACCCTCTTCCAATACCGGCACAATCGCGAGCCGGAGGAGCAGGAAACGGAAAACGACGAACTGCTGGCGCAGGTGCACTTCTGGTTTTAATCGGCGCGCGGGAGGCGAAATGAAAAACAAATACGGATGGATCGTGGCGGCAATGATTTGCGCGGCGAGCCTGGCTGGAGCCTGCGACGATATCGTGATGGGCGAAAAATGCGAGGACGCCGTCGACGACGACACCGCCGTTGCGGACGACGACGACGCCGGCGAAACCGAGCTGACCTGGGCGGATTTCGGCGCGGCGTTTTTCGCCGACTATTGCACGCGCTGCCATAGCGATCCGCCGACCGGGGGCGCGCCGTACGCGCTGGAAACCTACGAACAGGTGGTCGCGCGAGCCGGCGCCGTGCGCGCGGCGGCGGCGAGTTCCACCTCCATGCCGCCATCCGCGCCGTTGCCCAGCGACGAGGAACGCACGTCCCTGGGCGAATGGCTGGACGCCGGCGCGCCGGAATGAACGATCGCGAAAAAGGAGAAACGCGCATGAAACCGTCGATCGGTTTGCTCTTTGCGTTGCTGTTGGGCCTGGCGCTGGCCGTCCAATTGTCGTTGTCGGCTTGCGGCGATCTGATCATCGGCGAGAAAAGCGACTGCCGCGACGATGACGATGATGACGACGCCGACAATGACGATGACGATAACGACAATGATACCGACAACGGCGGCGCCGATCCCACCTGGGAGAATTTCGCCGAGGACTTTTTCCACGATTACTGCCGCGATTGCCACCGCGAAGATCCGCGCAACGGGGCTCCCTATTCCCTCGAGGATTATGAAGACGTGATCGCCCATTTGGCGGCGGTGCGGGCGGAAACGGTGGAAACGCAAGGCATGCCGCCAAGCAATGCCGACGAATTTCCCTCCGGCGACGAACGAGGCGCGCTCGGGGAATGGATCGACAGCGGCGCTCCCGAGGGTGCGGACGACTGAAACGGCGATTGTTTCTCCTTTTTCATTCACCGTCGACAGAGACAACCGGACTCTTGAGTTAATGATGTCGATGTCGGCCGATCCGGATAATCCTTGCTTTCATTTCAGATAAATGCTTGGATGCGGCGAAGGATATTTGTGGGAGGGATTTCATGAAACGCAATCTACGGATCGTTTTGCTGACGCTTATTTTGTGTGCCGGCTCGCTATTCTTTTGCTCGTGCGGCGACGATGACGACGATAACGACGATACGGGCGGCGACGACGACACAGCCGATGACGACGCGTCCGACGACGACACCGGCGACGACGACGACACCGGCGACGACGATACCGGCGACGACGACGACACGGGCGACGACGACACCGGCGACGACGACACCGATGTGTGCACCGGCTGTCTGATCGGCGAAGAATGTTACGACGACGGCGACACGAACCCGGCCAACGTCTGCGAGATCTGCGACGTCGGCCAGTCGACCACGGAATGGACCGACAACGACGGCGCCAGTTGCAGCGACGACGTGTATTGCAACGGCAATGACACCTGTTTGGCCGGTGTGTGCGACCAGCACGCGGGCGACCCCTGCCCCGACGACGGCCAGTACTGCAACGGCGACGAGTCGTGCGACGAAATCAACGACGAATGCGATCACGCGGGCGATCCGTGCTCGGAGCCGCGGTATTGCGACGAGGACGAGGACGACTGCCTGCTGGCCTGTTACGAGGACGCGGACTTCGATCAGCAGGGCAATCCGGACGTCATGCAGTCGCTGGACGAGGACGAATGTCCGGACGGCTATACGACCGACGATCAAGACTGTGACGACGCGGATCCGCTGACCTTTACCGGCGCGCCGGAACTGCCCGACGACGGCGTCGACCAGAACTGCGACGACGCGGACCTGGTGCGTGCGGACGCCAACGGCATCTTCGTGGCCGCAACCGGCGACGACGCTGATCCGGGCACGATGGCCGCGCCGAAACTGACGGTGCAGGCCGCCGCGACGGCCGCACTGGCCGCCTGCGCCGCCAGAAGCGCCAAGATCCACCACCGCCATCGACCGGCCACGCCTGATTTTCCCAACTCCACGCGGCCTCCGGCAAGGCTGGGCCCGGGGGGCAACATTCCGTCTCCCGCCTGATATGATGGCCGTTTGCGGGGAGGCTGGCAATGAGCGAAGAGAAGTTCCGTCCCTATGTTCCCGAAAACATGTCGATGTCCGAGTTCACGGTCCGCGCCGTCGTCCTCGGTCTCGTCATGACCGTTGTCCTCGGCGCGGCCAACGCCT
>DAINPV010000122.1:0-10454 GCA_036743315.1 bacterium
TGATAACTTGCTGCTCAAGTACGCCACCAACGCCTCCGGTTCCTGGGCCACCTCCTCCGTGACCACGGTAGGCAGCCAAAGCGGCTTCTACAATGCGCTCGCGATCGACTCCGCCGACAATCCGCATATTGCTTTCAGCCAATTGGGCGATCTGATGTATACAGTCTGGTCCGACACCGACGGCTGGGCGACCGAAACCGTCGATGACGCGGCGTTTTACACTTATGTCGCGCTCGCCCTGGACGGCGACGACTCCGCGCACATCGCTTATTTCGATTGGACCAACAGCGACTTGCGCTACACGACGAACATGATGAGCGAAGATTGGGCCTCGACCACCGTCGACTCGACCAACAGCACCGGCCAATACCCGGACATTGTCGTCGACGACAATGAGTACGCTTACATTGCTTACCGGTATGGGACCGGAGAAGATACGCGTTACGCCACCAACGCCTCCGGCAGTTGGGTGGTGTCGACCATCGACACGGATTATTATGCCGGCATCAATACGAAGATCGCCTTTGACAGCGCCGACCACGTGCATATCACCGCCCACACTTCCTGGCGGGGCGTGTTGCGGCACTACATTGACAATCCCGCCTGGACCATTGAAGACGTGGCCGAGGCCGGCATTTACGGCCAATACAACGCCCTGGCCGTCGACAGCACGGGCGTGGCGCATGTCAGCTATTGGGATCGTTTCAACATCGACTTGCGTTACGCCAGCAATTCCGGCGACGGCTGGACGGCGGAAACCATCGACAGCGACGGCAGCTTCACCGACATCGCCATCGACTCCAACGACAAGGTGCACATCAGCTATTTCTACGGATCTCCCTTGGATGGTTTGAAGTACGCCACCAACGCTTCCGGCTCCTGGGTGACCGAAACGGTCGATGGAGACGACGAAGCGACCCCGGTCATGGGCAAGGAATCGCGGTTGGCTCTGGACGCCGACGACAAAGCGCACATCGTCTATCAGACCAACATCGACAACAGCGTCAAATACGCCACCAACGCCTCCGGCGCCTGGGCCAGCGAAGTGTTGGCGACAAACGCCTATCGTCCCGACATCGCCATCGACAGCAACGATAAGGCGCACGTGTGTTATTACGACAGCGCCAACCTCGACCTGATTTACGCCACCAACGCCTCCGGCTCCTGGGTGACCGAAACGGTCGAGAGCGACGGCAGCGTCGGTTGGTACTGTTCCATCGCCGTCGACGCGGGCGACCATGTGCACGTCGCCTACGCCAAACAAGGCGCGGAACAGTTGCGTTACGCCGCCAACGCCACCGGCTCCTGGGTGACCGAAACGATCGCGACAAGCGTGAACTCCGCCAAACCGATTCTCCGGTTGGACGACGACGGATACGTTCATATCCTGTATCAGGAAAGCACCAATGGGGATTTGCGCTACGCGACCGACATGACCGGAGCCTGGGTCAATACCGTCATCGATTGGGCCGGCAATATCGAACCGTATCTGGGTTTCGAGGTGACCGGCGACGGTACGGCGCACGCTTCAGTGTTCGTCAACGACACGTTGCTTTACGAGACCTTCCCGCTGGGGTACTCCCCCGCCAAGTAATCAATGCGCATCGCCGCGAAGCCGGGGTTTCATGCCCCGGCTTCTTTTTTAAACACGGCCCAACACGACATTCCGCACTTGCGATTAGGCCATGCAAACAAGGGAGGATGCCTGTCCCGGTTGTTGCTCGCAAAACAGTGCCGCCCCGGATATAAGCATCGGAAATTTATAGCTGTAACCGCTACAACAACTCCGCCGTGCGGTCGGTGTGGGGCGCGACGGGTTCGGCGCGTTCGCCCGGCTCGATGAATAGGTCCTCCGGATTTTCCACCGCGAGCGCGTGACGCAGGACATTGTCCATGTTCTCAACCAGGACGATCGTCACCCCGCGCGTGATGTTCTTGGGCACCTCGGACAGGTCCTTTTCGTTGTCCTTGGGGATGAGGACCTTGGTCACGTGGGCGCGTTGCGCGGCGACGAGCTTTTCTTTGAGCCCGCCGATCGGCAGCACACGGCCGCGCAGGGTGATTTCGCCGGTCATCGCCACGTCGCGGCGGACGGGGATTTTCAGCAGCGCGCTGACGATCGCCGTGGTGATGGTGATGCCCGCCGACGGCCCGTCTTTGGGGATCGCGCCTTCGGGAATGTGGATATGGATGTCGGTCTTGCCGTAAAATTCGGTGGGGATGCCCAGCAGCGCGGCGCGGTTGCGCACGTAGGCCAGCGCCGCGCGGGCGCTTTCCTGCATGACGTCGCCAAGCTGGCCGGTGATCGACAGTTTGCCCTTGCCGGGCACGACGGCGACCTCGGCGGCCAGCAGTTCGCCGCCCGCCTGCGTCCAGGCCAGGCCGTTGGTCAAGCCGATCATGTCCAACGGTTCGATTTCCTCGATGCGGAACCGCTGCACGCCCAAGTACTTGGCGATCGACTTTTCCGCCACGCGCACGCTGTCGTCGGCATGGTCGACCTTGGCCAGCCGCCTGGCGATCTTGCGGCAGATCGAGGCGATTTCGCGCTCGAGGTTGCGCACGCCGGCTTCGCGCGTGTAATGACGCACGATTTGCAGCAGCGCGCCGTCGGTGAAGGTTACATCCTTTTCGGCCAGGCCGTTGGCCTCCTGCTGCTTGGGCACGAGGAAGCCCTTGGCGATCTCCAGTTTTTCGTCCTCGGTGTAGCCGTGCAGGCGGATGATCTCCATGCGGTCCTGCAACGCGGGCGGAATGCCGTGCAGCGTGTTGGCCGTGGTAACGAACATCACCTCGGACAGGTCGTAGTCCAGGTCGAGGTAATGGTCGTTGAAGGCGTGGTTCTGCTCGGGGTCGAGCACCTCGAGCAGCGCGCTGGTCGGGTCGCCGCGAAAGTCGCTGGACATCTTGTCGACTTCGTCGAGCATGAACACCGGGTTGTTGGCCCCGGCCTTTTTCATCTGCTGCATGATCTTGCCCGGCATCGAGCCGATGTAGGTGCGCCGGTGGCCGCGGATTTCCGCTTCGTCGCGCACGCCGCCCAGGCTCATGCGCACGAACTTGCGGCCGGCCGCGCGGGCGATCGACTTGCCGATCGACGTTTTGCCCACGCCCGGCGGGCCGACCAGGCACAGGATCGGGCCCTTGAGCTTGCCGACGAGCTTTTGCACGGCGAGGTATTCGAGGATGCGCTCCTTGACCTTCTCCAGCCCGTAGTGATCCTCGTTGAGGATGCGCTCGGCCTCGTCGATGTCGAAGTTGTCCTCGGTCTTGTCGTACCAGGGCAGCGTGACGATCGTGTCGATGTAGTTGCGCACCACGGCGGCCTCGGCCGACAGCGGGCTCATCATGCGTAGCTTTTTGAATTCGGCCTTGACCTTCTCGACGCCCTCGTCGCTCATTTTCTTGCTCTTGATACGCTCCTCGAGTTCATGCAGCTCGGCCTTGAATTCGTCGCGCTCGCCCAATTCTTTTTGAATCGCGCGCATCTGCTCGTTGAGGTACTGCTCCTTCTGCGAATGCTCGATCTGCTTTTTCACGCGCGTTTTGATTTTGCGTTCGACCTGCAGAATTTCGATCTCGGTGCGGATGTGGCTGAAGATCTTCTCCAGGCGCAGCACCGGATCGAGCAGCTCGAGCAGCTCCTGCTTGGCGTCGAGCTTGAGGTTCAGGTGGGCGACCAGCGCGTCGGCCAGCCGGCCGGGGTTTTCGATCGAGGCGATCGCCTGGGCGATGTCCGGCGGCACGCGCTTGTTGAGCTTGACATAGTTGTCGAAGGCGCTGTGCACGGAGCGGATCATCGCCTCGGTTTCGATGTCGGTTTCGTCGGGCTCCTGAATCTCCTCGGCGTAGACCAGGAAATACTCGAAGCTGGGCAAAAACTCGTGGATCTTGGCCCGCTGGCGTCCTTCGACGAGCACCTTGACGGTCTGGTCGGGCAGGCGCAGCAATTGGACGATCTTGCCGATCGTACCGATGCGGTAGACTTCGTCTTCCTCGGGCTCGTTGGTGCGCGCGTCCAGTTGCGCGGCGAGCATGATGAGCTTGTCTTTGCTCATCGCCTCTTCCAGCGCGGCGATGGACCGCTCGCGGCCGACGAACAGGGGTACGACCATATTGGGGAAAATCACCAGATCGCGCAGCGGCAGCAGCGGCAACAGGCTGCGGCGGCCGGCGGGCGTCTCCGGGACGGAATGTTCGTTCATGGGGCCGTCCTTTACGGCTTAGGCCGGCTCCGCCTTCTTTTCATAAACGACCAACGGCGGCTCGCCGACAGTGATCACCTCTTCGTTGACGACCACCTCCCGGATGTTCTCCTGGTTGGGGACGTCATACATGATATCGAGCATCACCGATTCGAGGATGGAACGCAAACCGCGCGCGCCGGATTTGCGCCGCATCGCCTCGCGCGACACCGCCCGCAACGCGCCGTCGGAGAAGGTCAGGTTGACGCCTTCCATCTCGAAGAGCTTGCGGTATTGTTTGATCAGCGCGTTTTTCGGCTCCTGCAGCACGCGCACCAGCGCATCCTCGTCCAGCTCGTGGAGCGTGACGACGACCGGCAGGCGGCCGATGAACTCGGGGATCAAACCGAACTTCAGCAAATCTTCCGGCTGGACCTTTTCCAGGACCTCGCCGATTTTCTGCTCTTTGGCGCTGCGCACGTCGGCGCCGAAGCCGATGCTCGACTTGCCGGTGCGCCGCGTGATGATGCTTTCCAGCCCGTGGAAAGCGCCGCCGCAGATGAACAGGATGTTCGTGGTGTCGATGTGCAGAAAGTCCTGTTGCGGATGCTTGCGCCCGCCCTTGGGCGGCACGTGGGCCACGGTGCCCTCGATGATTTTAAGCAACGCCTGCTGCACGCCCTCGCCGGACACGTCGCGGGTGATCGACGGGCTGTCGGATTTGCGGCTGATCTTGTCGATTTCGTCGATGTAGATGATGCCGCGCTTGGTGCGTTCGATGTCGAAATCGGCGTTTTGCAGCAGCGAAAGAATGATGTTTTCCACGTCTTCGCCGACGTAGCCGGCCTCGGTCAAGGTGGTGGCGTCGGCGATGGCGAAGGGGACTTGCAGCACCCGGGCCAGCGTCTGGGCCAGCAGCGTCTTGCCCGAGCCGGTCGGCCCGACCATCAGGATGTTGCTTTTTTCCAGCTCGATGTCGTCGCCCTTGCCGCGGTAGTACATCCGCTTGTAATGGTTGTGCACCGCGACCGACAGCGCCTTTTTGGCCGTCTGCTGACCGATGACGTATTCGTCGAGCGCCTCCTTGATTTCCTTGGGCTTGGGAATCGAACTGGTGTCCGGACGCTCTTCCTCGTGCCGGCTCTCTTCGGCGATGATGTCGTTGCATAACTCGATGCATTCGTCGCAAATGTAAACGCTGGGACCGGCAATCAGCTTGCGCACGTCCCGCTGGCTTTTGCCGCAGAACGAGCAATGCAGGTTGTGCGAATGGTCGTCGCCGTTTTTGCGTTTCATCTCGTCACCCATTCTTTTGATTCGGCTTGATATCGGCCCTCCGGGCCATGACCTGATCGATCAATCCATAATCTTTGGCTTCGTTCGGGGTTAAAAAGAAATCGCGGTCCGTGTCCTGCGCGATGCGTTCGACCGTCTGGCCCGTATGATCGGCCAGAATCTCGTTGAGCATTTCGCGCATCATCTGGATCTGCCGGGCGTGGATCTCCAGGTCCGTCGCCTGACCGCTGTACCCGCCGATCGGCTGGTGCAGCACCATGCGGCTGTGCGGCAGCGAAAAACGCTTGCCCCTGGCGCCCGCGGCCAGCAACACCGCCGCGAACGACGACGCCTGCCCGACGCAAATGGTGCTCACCGGGCACTTGATGAAGCGCATCGTGTCGTATATCGCCAGCCCGGCGCTGACCTGACCGCCCGGGCTGTTGATGTACAGCGAGATGTCCGCGTCGGCGTCCTCGCTCTCCAGAAACAGCATCTGGCTGATCACCAGGTTCGCCACCATATCGTCGATGGGCAAACCCAGCATGATGATCCGGTCCTTGAGCAAACGGCTGTAGATGTCGTAGGACCGCTCGCCGCGGCTGGTTTGTTCGATGACCATCGGCACCAACATGTCGTCCACCTTGCTCCTATCGCTTCCGCCGGTAGGCGGCCGCGTTATTCGTTCCTGTTCTACGCTTCGTCGGTTTCTTCTTCCGCCTTGACCGTTGCCGCATCGTTTTCTTCAGGCACGGCGGCCTTTTTCTCCAACGGGTCCTCCCAGGTTACCTTAGCGGCGGCGAAAAGAAAATCCGTTACCTTCTCTTCCATCAACCGTTCGCGCAGGCCGCCCATCAGGTTTTGTTTCTGATAATACGCGCTGATTTCGGCCACCGGGCGCTGCTGCTCGTCGGCGATGCGCTGCAGTTCGAGCTCGACGTCCTCTTCGGTCAGCTCGATGTTCTCCGCCTTGGCGATCGCCGCGAGAATAAACGACGCCTGCACGTCGCGTTTGCCTTCGTCGGCGAAGCGCTCACGCAGGCGGTCGTCGGCGTTCGGATCGTTGGGCATGGGCATGCCGAACATCTGCATCTGCATCTTCATGCGCTGGATGCTGTATTCGATCTGGTCCTTGACGATCGAGGGCGGTACTTCGATCGGATGCCGCTCGACCAGCTTTTTAATCAACTCTTTGCGAGCCTGGCGCTCGGTGCGCGCTTCTTCCTGCTGAAGAATCTGGTCGTGGATTTTCTGCTTGAGCTCGTCGAGGGTTTCGGCCTCGCCGGTATCCTTGGCGAATTCGTCGTCCAGCTCGGGCAGCTCCTTGGCCTGCAGCGCGTGCAGCGTCACGGTGAAAACGACCTCTTTGCCGGCGAGCTTTTTCTCCCAGTAATCGGCGGGCATGGTCAGAGCGACGTCCCTGGTTTCGCCGACCTTCATGCCGATCACGCCCTCTTCGAAACCGGGGATGAACTGCTTGGCGCCCAGCGTCAGCACGTGGCCCTGGGCCGCGCCGCCCTCGAAGGGCTCGCCGTCGATCTTGCCGACGAAGTCGATCCTGGTCAGGTCGCCGTCCTGCGCCGTGTCGCGGTCGGTCACGTCCACCACGGTGGCCGTCGATTCGCGCATCCCCGACAGGCGCGCCTCGACCGCCGCGGGCAATACCTGCGCTTTTTCGCGCGTGATGTCGATGCCCTTGTATTCATGCAGTTCGACTTCCGGGAAGGTTTCGAACACGGCGATGACCGTGAGCACTCCGTCCTCGCCGATCTCGTTCTTTTCCACCTCGGGCGATCCGGCGATGCGCAGGTGATTTTCGTCGATCGCCTTGGCCAGTTCCGGACCGACCAGGTTGTTCTTCACTTCGTCCTCGGCGTAGTCGCCGTATTTGCGCTGCAACATCGACATCGGCGCCTTGCCGGGGCGGAAGCCGGGTATATTGGCTTCGCGACGGATCTGCCGGAAGACCTTTTCCATCTCTTTTTTGACGGTCTCCGCTTCGATCGTCAGGGTCAGTTTCGTTTGCACCGGGCCGAGTTTCTCGATTTTGACGTCCATCTATTTCCTCAAAAAGGTTGATTATTCACCATTTTTTGCACACTTTCCGGGGGAGACGGAAAGAGACCTTATTTAACTCCCTCCGGGCCGCCGGTCAACCGAAAAACAGTGCTTCGCTCAAATTATGCAAAAAACCTACCAAATATTTGCGTAATTCCTTGATTTCTAACACAAAACAAACGCTCAACGAATTCGCCGCTTTCATTCTGAGCGTGCGATGGGGATAGACGGGGGAAAAGGGTCCGGCTACACTGAGCCTTCTTTTCAATGGTCACGGAGGATGGTGCATGCCGCCGGCGGTGGCGATTTGTCTGGTTGCCTTCAACAATGAAAACGTGATCGGCGAAGCGCTCGACGCGGCGCTGGCGCAGGAGGGCATCGCGTTTCGCGTGCACGTGTGGGACAACGCCGGCCGCGACGGCACCGTCGACGTGATCGAGCGCCGCGAGGGCGTGACGCTGCACTCCTCCGATGTGAACCTCGGTTTTTGCGCGGCCAACAACCGGCTGATCGAACGGACCGACGAACCGTTCATCCTGTTTTTGAATCCCGACACACGCCTGTTGCCCGGCTGCCTGGCGACGCTCGCCGCCGCGCTGGACGCCGCGCCGCGCGACGTGGCCGCCGTCGCGCCCAAGCTGTTGCAACCGGCGCGGGGCGAGGAACCGGCGCTTATCGATTCGGCGGGGATCGTGCTCGCGAAGGAAACCCTCTCGCCCTACGATCGCGGGCAGGGCGAGCCGGACCGCGGGCAGTTCGACGCGCCGGCCGAGATTTTCGGTCCGACCTTCGCCTGCGCCCTTTGGCGGCGTGAAGCGGTCGAGGCGTTGCGGGTGGACGGACAGTTTCTCGACGAGTCGTTCTTCGCCTACTACGAAGATGTCGATATCGCCTGGCGCGCGCGGCGGCTCGGCCGGCGGTTCCTGTACGTGCCCGGCGCGGTCTGTCTGCACCGGCGCGGGCATCCGCACGCCTGGGGTCACACGCTGGCCGCACGGGCGTTCGTCAACCGCTACCTGTTGCTGATCGCCAACGAGACCGGCCGCGACGGTTACGGCTACCTCTGGCGGCTGCTGCCGCGCGAGGCGGCGCGGCTGCTCTGGAAAAGCTTCAAGTTTAAAGGTTTCGGCATTGCCTGGCGGATGCTGGCGCAGGATTGGCGCGGCGCCTGGGCCAAGCGGCGGCGCCTGCGGGCGATGGAGGCGGGGCGATGAACGGCCTGGAGATCGTCGTCACCAATTACAACACGCGCGAACTGCTGGCGGAATGTCTCGCCTCGATAGAGGAACATCCGGCGAGTTGCCCGACGCGCCTGACCGTGGTCGACAACGGTTCGACCGACGGCAGCGCGACCCTGGTGCGCAAACGCTTTCCCCAGGCGCGCCTGATCGCCTTCGCGGACAATCGCGGCTACGGCCCGGCGACCAACCGCGCCTTGCGCGAACTGGAAGACGAGCAGGTGTTGTTGCTCAACGCCGACACGCGGGTCACCCCCGGCTGCCTGGACGCCCTGTGCGCCGCGCTCGCGGCCGATCCGGGCGCCGGCGCGCTCGGCCCGCGGCAGATCGACGACCACGGGCATTATCAACTTTCCTGCGGCGCGAGTCTCACGCTACCGCGCGAAACCCGCCGTTGGCTGCGGCATCGCCGTTTACGGCGCGACGACGCGACCGCCCGGCTTTTTCTGGAACGGCACTACGCCAACGGCGCGCGCATCGATTGGCTCAGCGGCTCGGCGCTGCTCATCCGCCGCGAGGCGTTGCGCCGGGCGGGGCTGTTCGACGAGCGGTTCTTTCTCTACTTCGAGGACATCGACCTGTGCCTGCGCATCCGGCGGGCCGGCTTCGCGGTGCGCTACGTGCCCGCCGCGGCGATCGTCCACCACGGCGGCTGCAGCGCGGCGCAGGCGCCGGAGCTGGCCGAGTACGAATACCGCCGCAGCCAACTGCTGTTCTGGGCCAAGCACGGCGACCGTTTCGGCCGCATGGCCGTCCGCTCCTGGGTCGGCCTGCGCAGCCTGGGCCTCTGGCTGGGCCTGCGCAGCGGCGCGTTGCCGATCGGCGACCCCGCGCGCCTGAGCAACCAGCGCCGGCTGCTGCGCCTGGCCTGGGAAGGCGTGCGATGAACTTCCCGCGCCTGCTGGCCGATTCGCCCACGGCCAACCTGCTGTGGAAACTGACGATCAGCCAGGTGAAGCTGCGCTACAAACGCAGCGCGCTGGGCCTGGGTTGGTCGCTGCTGCATCCGCTGCTGATGATGACCGTGTTCACCGTCGTGCTGGGCCGCTTCCCACGGCTGGCCGATCTGCCGGTGCCCTACCACATTTTCTTTTTGTCGGGCTATCTGCCCTGGACGTTCTTCGCCACGACGATCAACAACGGGCAGGCGTCGCTGCTGGCCAACGCCAGCCTGGTCAAGCAGGTGGCGATGCGCAAATGGCTGCTGCCGGTCGCGTCGGTCGGCGCGAACCTCGTGCACGCCGTGCTGGCGATGGGCTTGTTCGTGCTGTATCTGCTGGCGCACCCGGCGATCGACGCGGGCGCCGGGCTGTTGTGGCTCGCGCCGCTGCTGCTGGTGCAGACGGTCGCGATGACCGGCTTGGTGCTGGCGCTGTCCGCGTGGGTGGTGAGCTTCCGCGACCTGGGGCCGATCCTCGAGGTCGCGCTCGCCTTCCTGTTTTATCTGACGCCCGTGTTCTACGCCTTTTCGATTTTCGGACCGGCCGACGCGTGGCTGGTTGCGGTTTTAAAGATCAATCCGCTGGCCGCCCTGCTCGCCTGCTACCGCGCGGCGATGTTCGGCGGACCGCTGCCGGTCGGCGCGCTGCTGTACACGCTGGCCTGGACCGCCGCGCTGTTGGTCCTGGGCGCGCGCGTGTTCGCCCGGCGCGCCGGCGGCGTGGCCAAGGAGTTGTGATGAGCGCCCCGGCGATCGAAC
>DAINPV010000123.1:0-10359 GCA_036743315.1 bacterium
GATTCGGTCTGCACCTCGACGTTGGGTACGCGTCGCAAGCCTTGCCTGATAAAGTCCAGCCGTTTTTTCAATTTCTGCGGATCGCCGAAGGCATGCCATTGGAACGGCGTGTGCGGTTTGGGGATAAACGGATTGACGCTGATCGTCAGCTTCCCTGCACGCCCGTGAACCTTCCATTGTTCCATCGCCGCCTCGCGAGCGCGCTTGACCAACTCGACCAGCGCGGTGAGATCCTCCGGCTCCTCGGTCGGCAGCCCGACGAGGAAGTACATTTTAATGTTGCGAATACCCGCGGCGACGGCCCGGTTCACTTCGGCGAGAATCTTCTCGTCGCTCACCGGTTTGTTGACCACCCGCCGTAGACGCTCCGAGCCCGCTTCGGGCGCCACCGCCACCGAGGCTAACTTTCCCCGTTTCAACGTTTGCCACTGCGTTTCATTCAGACTGCCCAGGCGCAACGACGAAAGCGTCACGCGCTCATGTTCGGCCAGCGCCAGCCAGGCGTCCAATTGCGGGTGCGCCGACACGTTCGCCCCGACCAACCCCAGTGTTTGTTGCCCCAGATCGGGCAGGGGTGGGCGTGGCGGTTTCGCCGGTCGGTAGGGCAGAAAGAGATGCCCGGCGGCGCAAAAACGACAACGCTGCGTACAGCCGCGTCCGGTTTCCAAAAGCAGGGCATCACCGAAGGCGGCTTCGGGAGCGCGCAAGTGCGTACGCGTCTGCAGTGGATCGACGATTTTTTCCTTGGGAATTTTTACCTGCGCCGGAAATCCGTGTTGCGCTTGCACCCCGAGAAACGCACCGTTCGCGGCGTATCGCGGTTCGTAGCAACGGCCGACATAGGCGCCGGGCACGCCGGCCAGTCCGTGCAGAAAATCATCGCGCACAGCCGGATCGTTCTCCCGCATGTAGGCCAAGAACGGGCCAAGTGCGGCTTGTCCTTCGCCCAACAGACAGACATCGGCGAAGGCGGCGGTCGGCTCGGGATTGAGCATCGTCGCCACGCCGCCGACCACGATCAACGGATGATGCGCGCCACGTTCTTCCGCCAGTTGCGGCAAACCGGCCAGGCGCAACAGACCCGCGAGCCTAACCAGATCGTTTTCGAAGGAGAGGGAAACGAACCACACAGCGGTCTGCGCGGCTGGACGATCGCTGTCGATGCCGGTCAACGTCTCCACTTGCGTTTCGGCGAGCAAGGCGACTTCGGGCCAGACCAGGCGATCCACTGTCAGCCCAGCACCGCCCAGTGCGTGGATCAACCACTGGTAGCCCAGATTGGCCATCGCCACATAGTAAGGACCGGGGTACACCGCACAGACGCGCAACGCTCCCTTGACCGACGGTTTTTCCCCCGTTTCGGCGTTGCGCCAAGCGTTGTGCTGTTTTTGCGTTTTACGGCCCATCGGCGGCAAGGTAGCAACAAAGCGCGCGGCAGGCAACTGACCGCTTACAACTTATTCAAATAGTGAATGCAGTTGACCAGCAACAAAGCACCCGTGTTAGTCAAGGAGGAAGGCGTCATTTCGAAGCCCCAATAGATCGCTTTGTTTTCCTTGACGATCGCGGCGTAATCGGAGCCGAGAATCCGCTCGGCCAGCATGGTCGCGCCGGCCGGCGCAGGCAGGAAGTCATGGTACAGCAACTGCAAAGACGGGCTGAAAAGGGTCAGCCGGTCGCCGTCGGCGACACCCAGGTTGTTAGGTTTGGTGTAAATGGAATGCGTGCTGTTGACCACGTCGATCGAGGTGGAGAACAGGTCGATTTCACCACCGGTCCAACCGACCGTATACCCCAAGTTGTCGAACAGGATTCCTCCGCCGTAAAACACGCCGAGCATCGGTAGATCGACTCCGGCCATACGATCCACAGCATCGGCATCATACCATGTAGTGCTGGTATCGATTAAAATGACATCGATATCGGTGAAGTCGCCGATGGTCACGTAGTCCTCGGGCATTTCGAACGAGTCAATGCCGTAGTAGTATAAAATATCGGCGTAGTCGGTCAGATAGTCCACGTTATCATGGATGATCAGCAGATTGATCCGGTCGTCGTCATCGTCGTCCGCGGTATCGTCGTCGCTGGTGTCGTCATCAATGGTGTCGTCGTCGGCCGTGTCGTCGTCATCGTCGCCTGAATCCAGACCGCCGATGCCGCCGGGGTAATCGTCGAGAATCGTATCGTCGTCATCGTCGTTCTGGCAGCCAAGGGCAAGCGCAACCATGGACGAAACCAGAATCAACAGGATGCCGAAAAAGCGAATGTTCATCCTCGCCTCCTTCTTGCTTTCAATATTATACCGCAAGTCGCACATTTCAATAAGCCTTTGAGTTTCTACTTGATTTTCCTCATTATTGCCGATAGCGTGAAAAATCATTCACCCGGCGACTTTGATCATGTGTCTGCGCGCAACGATCCCTGCGCGAAAAGTGCAAGGCGGGGAGGCAGGATGAGGGCGATTCGAGAAAATCGGGTTATCGGTGCGGACGGCGTACCCATTTGGTACCGGGCGATCGGCGAAGGGCCGGCAATCGTCTGTTGCAACGGCGTGGGCGTTTCCACGTTCTTTTGGCATTACCTGGCCGAGTACTACGGCGATACGCACAAAGTCGTTGTCTGGGATTATCGCGGTCACGGCGAAAGCGGTCTGCCCAACGACTTCGACAACTGGACGATGGAAAAAAACATCACCGATCTAACGGCGGTGATGGACGATGCGGACATCGAGCGAGCCGTGCTGGTCGGTCACTCGATGGGCTGTCAGGTCGTTCTCGAAGCTTGGCGTCACATTCCCGAACGAATTGCCGCCTTGATTCCCATGCTCGGCGCCGCCGGGCATCCGGTGAAAACTTTTTTCAATACGGAATTGTCCGAGTACGTTTTCAAGTTCGGTTATTACTTCGGGATGAACCACACCGGCATCACGCAGCGGGTGAAGCATTTCATCTCCGGTTTAAATCTCTCGTACCATGTGGCGCGGTTGATCGTTATCGATCCCCAATTCGCCAGCAAGGAAGATTTTAAACCGTATTTCGAGCATTTCGGGCGGATCGATCCGCGCGCATTTTTCGCTATGGCCGCGGCGATGGCCGAACATTCCGCCGTCGATCTGCTGCCTGAAATCAACGTCCCCGTGTTGGTCGTCGGCGGCGAGCAAGATGTCTTTACCCCCTATTTCTTGACCGAACAAATGTTGCGCTCGATTCCCGGTGCGGAATTGCTGCAAATTAAGCGCGGTTCTCATGCGGCTCTGATCGAACAACCGCAATTGATCAACCTGCGTCTGGAAAAATTTTTTCGCGAGCGATTGCCCGAATGGGACCGAAAAGTTGGAAGTTGACATTAAACCGCGCGCATCGGTAGGATAAATAAGAGGTGGAGGGCTTTCCCCAACCCTCAGGTTTGAGTGCGTAACGCACGTGCATTAAATTGTTTTCAATTGGGAGCGGCGCATGGCTGAATCGCCGGCGAAGGAAAGTTATGTAAAGGGATCGCTAACGCAGGTTCCTTTTCCCAAAGTTCTCAACTTCATCAATCAGGCGGGCAAAACGGGCATCCTGGCGCTCAGTCACGGCAAGCGCAAGGTGCATATCCATTGCGACCGCGGTGAAATTGTCTATGTGACCAGTTCGTACTTTCCGGATTTAACCTTGGGCGAGTTTTTGCTCAAGGATAAAAAGATCACCATGCAGGTCCAAGAAGAATCGATCGATAAAGCCAAAGCGTCCAAAATCAAACAGGGTGCCTACCTGGTCGAACGCGGCTACCTGTCGCCGCACGATCTCTATGAAGCGCTCAATACCCAAGTCACCGAAAAACTATTTAAACTATTTACCTGGGGCGAAGGCGATTTCTTCTTCCGCGAAGGCGAGATCGTCCTTGAAGAACATCGCATTCTCAATATTTCATTTCCCAATTTGTTGTATCGCGGCATTCGGTCTTACATGCCGATGAATCGGTCGCCGGTCGAATTCCGTGGCCGCAAGGAAAGTCCATTGGCCAAGCGGTTGGCCGGCCGTTATAAAATTGAAGACCTGCGCCTCGGGCCGACGGAGACGCGTATTTACAACCTGATCAACGGCCAGCGCACATTGCGCCAGATCGTTTCCCTGGCCAATATGAACAAGCGCGCCGCCTATAAGGTTCTTTATGGATTGTATCTACTCGAATTGATCGGCTTCCCCGAAGCGACCAAAACCGACGAATTCAAACTTCAGACGAAAAAAAGCAAGCCGACGAAGAAAGAGAAGGATGGATTCGAAGTCAGCATTTCCGATGACCTCATCAAAGAGGCGATGCAGAGCGTCGATCGCATTAAGCAGGAAGTGGCCGACTTGGACGATGAAGCCGAAATCTCAATTGAGATGCTGGCCGAACAAACCCGCGCCCGCGCGAAACGCGCCAAACCGGTCAGCGAAGCCGATGAATTCGCCGCCAAAGTGGACGAAACGCTGGGCGGCGGCGCTTCGGCCAAATCCGCACCGAAACCGACGTTTGCGCCAGAACCGGAAAAGACAGCCGACCTGGGCGGTTCGCCCGAACGTGATCCGTTCGATGTTGCCGGCGACGATGACTTCGGCGGCGACGATCTCTCCATGGAACCGGAAAGCGACGCCGGCCTGGGCGAGGAAGAGAGTGGGTGGGAATCCGAGGAACTCGGCAGCGACAGCGGTTTCGGCGAACCGGAGGATGAAGAACCTGCCGAAGAATATTTTATGGATATCGAGGATTACACCAATCCGGAAGATCTGATCAAGCAGGCCACATTCCTGATTGATGAGGAACGGTGGGGCGACGCGGCGCGCTTCATGCAAAAGGCGATCGAACTGGATGAAAGCAACCCGGATTCCTATGCCTTGTTAGGTTGGTGCCAATTCAATGAGCAAGGCGGAGTGGATATCACCAAGGCTGAGGCAACCATCAAAAAGGGATTGCGCCTGGATTCGACGCGTTATATGCCCTATTTATACTTGGGCAAACTATACGCCGCCGCCAACCAAAATGAATTTGCCGAACTGCATTTTGTTAAAGCATTGGAACTCAATGTTGAATGCAGCGAAGCGAAAGAAGAGATCAAACGCATCTACAGTCGTTAAATATAAAGATAATTTCTACTTTCTCTTTCCATGACGGGCTGTAAGCACCGACGTAAATTCCTGTTTTCGAATGATATCGATTCGAGTATAATTGCCGGGAATTTCCTGTTCGATCTGAAGAGAGAGATATGGGCGATATCCCGGGCACTTACGATAAACTGCGCGAGCGGCGTGAGCGATCGATTCGATATTTTGGCATCTGCCTGTTGATCATCGTAATCGGGCTGCTGAGCATCCTAGCTGTTCCGCGTTGGCAAATCGTGCTTATCCTGCTGTTGGCGCCCACCTTTGTCGGCGGCTACGCCGTGGGTTCCTACATGCGCAATTTGTCGGTAGAGATCCTCTCCGACAAAGGATACGAACATGAGGACGCCGATTTATGGTCGCTGGTCGGCGGAATTTTCGGCGGAATTTTCGGTACGATATCGCTCGCCGGTATGCAATTGCTTTTCGTCATGTTGCTGATCAGCATGGGGTCGCTTAAATTCTAACCTGCCATCGCCTTCCGATAATATAACTTGTCGTTTTTGCGTTTGTTTTGTGTGTTGACTTCCGTTTGGTTCGGAATTAATCTCAGCCGAATTTCGACGTTTCTCTGGAGGTTTGGCAATGTCTAAAACACAAGCGATCATCAAACAGACCGAAACCTACGGCGCGCATAATTACAAGCCCCTTCCGGTCGTCATCGAAAGAGCGCATGGCGTTTGGATGTACGACGTGGAAGGCGTTAGGTACCTCGATTGCCTGTCCGCCTATTCGGCCGTCAGCCACGGCCACGGCCATCCGCGCGTGCTAAAGGCGATGCACGAGCAGGCCGACAAGCTCGTGGTCACCAGTCGTGCGTTTTACAACGATCAACTCGGTCCCTGGTGCCAGGAACTGTGCGAATTGGCCGGCATGGAAATGGCGCTGCCGATGAACACCGGCGCCGAGGCCGTCGAAACGGCGATCAAAGCCGTACGCAAATGGGGCTATCGCGTCAAGGGCGTGCCCAAGTACCAGGCGAAGATCATCTGCTGCGCCGACAATTTCCACGGCCGCACGACGACCGTGGTCAGCTTCTCCAGCGACGAACTGTATCGCGAGGATTTCGGTCCGTTCACGCCGGGTTTTGCAATCATTCCTTACGGCGATGTCGAGGCGCTGAAAAACGCGATCGACGAAAACACCATCGCCTTCCTCGTCGAACCGATTCAGGGCGAAGCGGGCGTGTGCGTTCCGCCGGCCGGTTATCTGGAAGCGGTGCGCGAGGTGTGCAAGAAAAACAACGTGCTGTTGGTCTTCGACGAAATCCAGACCGGCCTGGGCCGCACCGGCAAGCTCTTCTGCTGGCAACACGAAGACGCCAAGCCCGATCTGATGTGCCTGGGTAAAGCATTGGGCGGCGGTTGCGTGCCCATCAGCGCGGTCGTCGGCCGCAAAGACGTACTCGAGTTGTTTCGCCCCGGCGAGCATGGTTCGACATTCGGCGGCATGCCGCTGTCCTGCGCGGTCAGCCGCGAAGCCCTGCGCGTGTTGGTCGAAGAAGACCTTACCGGCCGCGCCGTGCGTTTGGGGGCGCGCCTGTACGAAGGCTTGAAGGCCATCCGCTGCGATCAGATCAAGGAAGTGCGCGGCAAGGGCTTGTTGTTGGCCGTGGAATTCAAAGAAGGTCCGCGCACCGCGCGTCAGGTATGTGAAGCGTTGCAGGCCGAGGGAATCCTCTGCAAGGAAACCCATGCGACGACCGTGCGTTTCGCGCCGCCGTTGGTCATTACCGAAGAGCAGATCGACATGATTATCGCCGCGGCGAAAAAAGTTCTGGAAGGCTGATCGCCATTTCGGTGTTATATTGAAGCGTAAATCGTGAAGTGCTTTTAATCGTCAACGGGTGGGACGGGGTCGTTATCCCATCGTGACATTTAGTGTGAGAGGAGTCTGATTATGGCTAAAATTACGAAAGTGTTCGCGCGCGAGATTCTCGACAGCCGCGGCAATCCGACCGTTGAAGTGGATCTGACCACCGACGCGGGCGTCAGCGTACGCGCGGGTGTGCCCTCCGGCGCCAGCACCGGTTCGCACGAGGCCGTGGAATTGCGCGACGGCGACAAAGGCCGGTACAGCGGCAAAGGCGTACTCAAGGCCGTCGCCAACGTCAACGAGATCATCGCGCCCAAGGTCATCGGCAAGCCGGTGGCCGATCAGGAAGCCATCGACAACCTGTTGATCGAACTCGACGGCACTCCCAACAAAGGCAAACTCGGAGCGAACGCAATCCTGGGCGTTTCGCTGGCCGTTGTGCGCGCGGCGGCCCAGGAAGCCGGCGTGCCGCTGCACCAGCAGATCGTCAAATCCGACAGCGCGACGCTGCTGCCCGTGCCGATGATGAACATTCTCAACGGCGGCGCTCACGCGGCAAACAACGTCGACATTCAGGAGTTCATGATCGTTCCCGCCGGCGCGCCGAATTTTCGGGAAGCGTTACGCTACGGCTCCGAAGTCTTCCATGCGTTGAAGAAAGTGCTCAACGACAAAGGCTACTCGACCGGTGTGGGCGACGAGGGCGGTTTCGCGCCCAACTGTGCCTCCAACGAGGAAGCGCTGCAATTGATCGTCAAGGCCATCGAGAAAGCCGGCTATCGCCCGGGCGAAGACATCTTCCTGGCCCTGGACGTCGCCGCCAACGAAATGCTCAACAAGGACGGCTCCTATTCGTTTCCGGCCGAGAATATGAACAATGTGTCGGTGACCGAGGTGATTGACTTTTATCGCGGTCTGCTGGCCAAGTACCCGATCATTTCGATCGAGGACGGTTTGGCCGAAGACGATTGGGACGGTTGGAAGTTGTTGACCAAGGAACTGGGCAAGAAGGTCCAACTCGTCGGCGACGACCTGTTCGTCACCAACCCCGAGCGTTTACGTCGCGGCATCAGCGGCGGCATCGCCAACTCGATTCTGATCAAGCTCAATCAGATCGGCACGCTCACTGAAACGCTCGACGTGATCGCCATGGCGCGCGAAGCCGGTTACACCCAGGTGGTCAGCCACCGCAGCGGTGAAACCTGCGATTCGTTCCTGGCCACGCTGGCCGTTGCCTGCAGCACCGGGCAAGTAAAAACTGGCAGCCTGTGCCGTTCGGAACGCCTGGCCAAGTACAACGAACTGCTGCGCATCGAGGAACAACTCGAAGGGCAGGCGCGGTGGATCGGCAAGAACGCATTTCCGCGATGAAGCGCTCGCTGATTATCTTTTTTTTGGCTTGCGTAATTGCGCTGGCGGCATGTGCCGCGCCGCCGGCTGACGTTTTTGAAACCGGCTCGTTTCCCGCCGAGCCGGTTTCTTCCATTTATGTGGTCGCAGCAGGCCAGTTGCCGCCCATCGCGGCGGCCACCGTGCTTGCCGATATCAAAGCCGAATTTACCCTGCCGGTGGAAAAGCGTTTCCAAGCAGCCGCTTTCGCCGCGACCGATTCAAACGATCTGCTGACGCGCCTACGCGAACTGCGCGGCGATCGCCCGCTGTCCACGGCGATGGTCGTGCTGACCGATCGACCCCTGTTGGCCGCCAACCCGGCCATTTCCTCGATCGGCGTGGCTGTGCCGGCGCTGCGTTCGCTGGTTGTGGCGACGACTGAATTCCAGAGGCGGGATCAAATGATGGAACAGCGTGATGCCGACGATTACTCCCGCCTGTTCTTCCATTTGTTCGCGCATGCCTTGGGTGTCGGACACGCCGACGATCCGGACTGCCTGATGCAGGATTGGATGAACGATTCGCGCCGTCTGATGGAGATTCCCGATCATTACTGCGCGGATACCTTGCGCGTCTTCCAACCCTTTTTAAAAACGCGTGTTGCCCCGCCGGTAAAAGACAAACAGTGACTGTTTTAGCAACCATGGAATTTGCCGCAAAACGGATCATCTCTTGACGTCACGTGGGGGGCATGTTAAGACGGGCGCGCGATCAAACTCGAAGAATTCTCGTTTGAATTTCGGCGCATTACGGCCTGCCGCCAACCCCGGCCGCCTGCGGCGGAGACCAGGCGTCGTCAACGACGATCGAGGTGGCGATGAGCAAAGTCTATTTCAGTTGTTGGGGCGATGCCGTTATCGACAACCGGGAGAAACCGGTTGCCGAATGGACAGCGCCGGAAGGACTGAAACTTCCCTTTACCTATGAACAACAAGACGATGTGCGCGCGTTCATCGGGTGGGACGGTTTTTTCCTGGCCGACGCGAGCGTCTCGATCATCGCGTTGTGTCGCGCCTATCTGGAAGCGGTGCAGGCCGAAGCGAGTTGCGGCGAATGTTATCCCTGCCGCGTCGGCACGCAGATTGCCGCCGAGTTGCTCGGCAAGCTCTGCGCGGGAACCGCGACCACCGAAGACCTCGGGCAGTTGCACGCGTTGTTGCTCGACATCAAACAGGCGTCCAAATGCCAGGTGGGGCAGACCTCGCCGACTCCCGTGCTTAAAGCGCTGGAGCATTTCGCCCTCGAGTTCGATCGCAGCATCGAATCGGGCAAGACCATCGCTCCGGTCAAATTGTTGACCCGCGTCAGCGCGCCATGCCGCGAGGCCTGCCCGGCGCATCTGGATATCCCGTTGTATGTGGAAAACATCCGCAAGCGCCGGTATGCCGCCGGCAGCGACGTCGCCCGCGACAATTGCGTGATGCCTTGCGTGCTCGGCCGCGTCTGCGTTCGTCCCTGCGAATTCAATTGCCGCCGCGCCAATGTTGACGAACCGATTCAGATCAAATACCTCAAACGTTTTGCCGCCGATTATGAAATGGATCACGGCTTAATTCCCGCGCGCAATCGTCGCGCCAAAGCGAACGTCACCGGCAAACGCGTGGCGGTCATCGGCGCTGGTCCGGCCGGTCTGGCGGCGGCGGAAAAACTGGCGCTCGCCGGACACGACGTGACGATTTTCGAAGCGCTCAGCGAAGGCGGCGGCATGGCCGCGGTGGGCATTCCCGATTATCGTCTGCCGCGCAAAGTGTTGCGCCGAGATATCGATTACATCGCCGCGTTGGGCGTGCAGATTCTCTACAACAAACGCGTGGGCGATGACGGTTTCACCTGGGCCGATCTGCGCGGCATGGGCTTCGATGCGATCTTCATCGGCATCGGCGCACATCATTCCAACCGCCTGGGCGTGGAAAACGAGGACGCCGGCTATAAGGGCTTCATCCATGGCGTGAATCTACTGCGCGCTGTCGCCCTCGGGCATGAGGTGATGCAGGGCCGTAAGATGGTTGTGGTCGGCGGCGGCAACGTC
>DAINPV010000124.1:0-10308 GCA_036743315.1 bacterium
GTTGACCAGCGCCCTGACGACCAACGTGCGCTTCGACCAATTGTCTTCCGATTCGATGGACTGGATCGGCGACCTGCTGGGCATCGAGCAATTCAGCATTCTGCTGCAGGATCCGACCGACAAACGGTTGTACATCCGCGCCGCGCTGGGCATTCCGCAGCAGGCGCGCGAACAATGCGTGATCACCCCGCCCGAGGGCGTGGCCGGGCACGTGTTTTCCTCCGGCGAGGCGATGTACATCCCCGACGTGACCAACGAACCGCGCTACCTGTATTACAAGGGGCTCAACCCCCAGGGCGGCAGCCTGCTCTCGGTGCCGTTGGTCGACGACGACCTGGTCGCGTTCGGCGTGCTCAACATCAGCAAGCCCGAGCCCAACGCCTTTTCCGATCGCGACCTGGCGTTGTTTTCCACCGTGGCGCTGCATGTGGGCAACCTGGTCCTCAATTACACGTCCTACCGGCGAATGCAGGAGCTGTCGCTGACCGACGAACTGACCCAGGCGGCCAACCGGCGCGCGTTTTTCGAAACGCTCGAGCGCGAACACGAGCGGCACCGGCGCTACGGCAAGGGCTATTCGCTGTTGCTGATCGACATCGACTACTTCAAGCGTTACAACGACCGCCACGGTCACCTCGAGGGCGACCTGGCGCTGCGCCGCATGTCCGAGATCATCTGCGGCCGGCTGCGCAAACCCGATTTCTTCGCCCGCTACGGCGGCGAGGAATTCGCGATCATCGCCTCGGAAACCGACCGTGAGGAAGCGCGGGCGCTGGCCGAATCGTTGCGCAAGAAGGTCGAACGCACGAAATTCAAGTTGACCAACGGCCAACCGGCGTCGGAGCTGTCGATCACCATCGGCCTGGCCGCTTATCCCGAACACGGCGCGCGCGCGATCGAGGTCCTCGACCGGGCCGACAAGGCGCTGTACTTCGGCAAATCGCGCGGGCGCAACATCGTCTCGGTCGACGTTCCGCGCGAGGAACCGGTCTTCGGTTCACCGAACGAAATCGTTTGACCTGGCCGATGATGAAACTCGCCGACTTCGATTACGAACTGCCGCCCCGGCTCATCGCGCAGCATCCGGCCGCGCGCCGCGACGACAGCCGGTTGCTGGTCGTGCCCGCCGCCGGCGAGTTCGCGCACCGTCGCTTTCCCGACATCCTTGAGTTGTTGCGCCCCGGCGACCTGCTGGTGCGCAACGTCACGCGCGTGTTTCCCGCGCGGTTGATCGGGCGGCGCGACAGCGGCGGGCGCGTCGAACTGTTGCTGCTGCGGCCGCTGGCCGAACCGGGCGTCGTCTGGCAGACGATGGCCCGCCCGGCGCGACAGTTGCGCCCGGGCAAACGGCTGCTGTTCGGCGAGCTGACCGCGACGGTCGCGCGCAAACTCGACGACGGCACGGTCGCGGTCGCCTTCGACGAAACGGGCGACGATTTTTTCGCGCGGTTGCAGCGCGTCGGGCGCATGCCGCTGCCGCCGTACATCGCCCGCAAGGACGACGAGGACCCGGCGGTGATCGCGCAAGACAAGCAGCGCTACCAGACCGTCTACGCGCGCGAAACGGGCGCCGTGGCCGCGCCGACGGCGGGGCTGCACTTCACCGGGGAACTGTTCGCCGCCGCGGCCGCGCGCGGGGTGGAGATCGCCGAGGTGACGCTGCACGTGGCCGCCGGCACGTTTCTGCCGGTGCGGGTGGAGAACCTCGCCGAGCATCGCATGCATCACGAGTGGTACGAACTGCCCGCGGCGACTGCCGCGGCCGTCGCCGCCTGCCGGGCGCGGGGCGGACGCGTGGTCGCGGTGGGCACGACCTCGGCGCGCGTGCTGGAAACCCGCGGGCGCGAGGGCGGCCGGGTCGAGCCGGGGCGCGGCGAAACCGACCTGTTCATTTATCCGGGTTATCGCTGGCTGGTCGTCGACGTGTTGCTGACCAATTTTCATCTTCCGCGTTCGACGCTGCTGATGCTGGTGTGCGCCCTCGCCGGACACGGGCGGATGCTGGCCGCGTACCGCGAGGCCGTCGCGCGCGACTATCGTTTCTTCAGTTATGGAGACGCCTGCTGGATCGAAAAACCATGAGCAACCCGTTTGCCTTCGAATTGCTGGCCCGCGACGAGCGCACCCGCGCCCGGCGGGGACGGCTGCACACGCCCCACGGCCCGGTGGAAACGCCGGTCTTCATGCCCGTGGGCACCGCCGGCTCGGTCAAGACGCTGGACAACCGCGACCTGGACGAACTGGGCGCGCAGATCGTCCTGGCCAACACCTATCATCTTTATTTGCGCCCCGGCCACGAAACGGTGCGGGCGCTCGGCGGCGTGCACGGTTTCGCCAACCGGCACAAGCCGTACCTGACCGACTCGGGCGGCTTCCAGATTTTCTCGCTCTCCGAACTGCGCAAGATCACCGAAGAAGGCGTGCGCTTCGCCAGCCACATCGACGGCAGCCGGCACCTGCTGTCGCCGGAGTTGTCGATCGAAGTGCAGCAGGCGTTGGGCGCGGACATCATCATGGCCTTCGACGAGTGCATTCCCTATCCGGCCGAACGCGAGTACGTGCGCCAATCCACCGAACGCACGCTGCGCTGGACCGAGCGGTGCGTGCGCGCCAAAACCCGCGACGACCAGGCGCTGTTCGGCATCGTCCAGGGCGGCATGCACGAGGACCTGCGCGCTTTTTCCGCCGAAAAAACGGTGGAATTCGACCTGCCCGGCTACGCGATCGGCGGGCTGAGCGTCGGCGAGAGCAAAGACCGAATGATGCAGATGGCCGCCTACACCGCGCCGTTGCTGCCCGAAAACCGGCCGCGCTACGTGATGGGCGTGGGCCATCCCGAGGACATCCTGCAGATGATTGCGATGGGCGTGGACATGTTCGACTGCGTCATGCCCACCCGCAACGCGCGCACCGGCTCGCTGTACACGCGCACCGGCCGGGTGAACATCCGCAACGCGCGCCACAAAACCGACGAAAGTCCGCTGGATGAAAAGTGCGGCTGTTACACCTGCCGCAACCACAGCCGCGCCTACCTGCGCCATTTGTTCATGGCCGGCGAACCCACCGTGCTGCGGTTGCTGACGATTCACAATTTGACCTTTTATTTCGATATCTTGCACGGAGCGCGGGAGGCGATTGCAAACGGTACCTACTTTGACTATTATGCCGCCCTCTGTGAACAATTGGGGCCGACCAGTCCCGAGTAGACGGAAAGAGGTTTATCATGTTGACGGAACTCGCCTACGCCATGGCGCCGGCCGGCGGCCAGGGCGAACAGGGCGGCATGATGAGCACCCTCATCCTTTTCGGCATGATGGCGCTCATCTTTTACTTCTTCCTCATTCGCCCGCAGTCGAAGCGGCAGAAAGAGCATCAGAGCATGCTCAGCGAGCTGAAGCGGGGTGATGAGGTGATCACGGGCGGGGGGATCATCGGGCGCGTGCACAGCGTGACCGACAATGTGGTGACGATCGAAGTGGCGCAAAACGTGCGCATACGGGTGGTCAAAGCGCAGATTGCCGGCCTGCACAAATCCGAAGAGAAAGAGTAACGCGGAGCCGTCGAGCGCTCCGCCGCAGCCAAGGTATACGGATCAATGAAAGACAAGCGTATTTGGGTCATTTTGGCGGTGTTGATCGCCTGCGTCATTTACCTGGTGCCGACGGTGACCGGGCTGGAAGAAACCTGGTGGCCGGCCCAGAAAATCAATCTCGGTCTGGACCTGCAGGGCGGCATGCACGTGGTGTTGGCCGTCGATGTGGCCAAGGCGGTGCGCGACGAACTGGCGCACGACGTCGAGGTGATCGAGTCGGTCATGAAAGAGCGCAAACTGGCCTATGAGAGCGCGCTGTACGACGCGCAGAAGAACGCGGTGGTCATCGAGTTCGCCGACGCCGACGCGCGTACGCAAGCTGGCGCGTACCTGGAAGAGAACTGGAACGACTTTGACGTGAACAATACGGGCGAGTTGGGTCTGGCGCTGACGATGAAGGAAGATGTCTACACCTACATCCGCCAGAACGCGCTGAAACAGGCGACCGAAACGATTAAAAACCGCGTCGACGAATTCAACGTCCGCGAGCCGGAAATCTACACCCAGGGCTCCGACCAGATCGTCGTGCGTTTGCCGGGCGTGGTCGATCCGACCCGCGCCAAGGAACTGATCGGCAAAACCGCGCGCCTGGAGTTCAAGCTGGTTACCGATAAAGGCTCCTTCGCGCAGACCCGGGAACAGTTGCTGGCCGCCTACAACAACGAGCCGCCCAAGGGCTACCAAGTGTACAAACAGCGCGGCAAGACCCGCGACGAAATCGCCGGCTATTGGTTGTTGCGCGAAGTGCCGGAAATGACCGGCGGCAACCTGACCGACGCCCGCGTGGGCGTCGACGACATGCAGATGCCCGCGATCAACTTCTCGTTCAATCCCGAGGGCGCCAAGCGTTTCGCCGAAATCACCGGCGCCAACATCAACAACAGCCTGGCCATCGTGCTCGACGACATCGTCTACAGCGCGCCGCGTATCAATTCGCGCATCTTCGGCCACGGCCAGATCACCGGTAACTTCACCCGGGAAGAGGCGCTGGACCTGGCGCTGGTGCTGCGCGCGGGCGCGTTGGCCGTGCCGGTGCGCATCGACGAGGAACGCACCGTCGGCGCGACGCTCGGCGAGGATTCGATCGCCAAGGGGCGCTTCAGCTTCATCGTCGGCACCCTCGCGGTGCTGATCTTCATGGTGATCTACTACCGCAAGACGGGCATCGCGGCGATCACCGCGCTGGTGCTCAACGTGATGATGATCATGGCCGGTCTGGCCCTGTTCGGCGCGACGCTGACGCTGCCCGGCATCGCCGGCATCGTGCTGACCATCGGCATGGCGGTCGACGCCAACGTGATCATCAACGAGCGCATCCGCGAGGAACTGCGCAACGGCAAAACGCCGATCAGCGCGGTGGCCACCGGCTACGAACGCGCGACCTGGACGATTCTGGACGCGAACATCACCACCCTGGTCGCGGCCATCGTCCTGTACAACTTCGGCACCGGCCCGATCAAAGGCTTCGCGGTCACCTTGACCATCGGCCTGATCTCCAGTGTCTTTACCGCAATCTATGTTACCCGTGTGATCGTCGAAGTTTTGGCGAAACGCGGCGGCAGCCGGCTCAGCATCTAGGGCGGGGGGAATACGCAATGAGTTTCTTCGAAATCGTGCCGAACAATGTGAATATCAATTTCGTGGGCGCGCGCAAGGTCGCCATCGGCATCTCCCTGCTGGCCGTGCTCGCGTCCTTGGCCGTCATTTTCTTTTACGGCTTCAACTGGGGCATCGACTTCGCCGGCGGTCTGGAAATGCGCATCGACCTTAAAAACGCCGCGCAGAACGCGACGATCGGCGACGTGCGCGCGGCGATGGCCGAAAAGGAACTGCCGCCGACGCTGCCGCTGACCGGCGTGCAGGTCAACAGCTTCATCATCCCGGGTAAAAACAGCTACACGATCAAGGCCAAGGGCGAGGAGAACGTCGAAAAATCCGGCGGCGAATCCAAGCTGACGGATATGTCGGCGGAACTGCTGACCCATCTGAACAAAAAATTCGGCGAAGGCAACGTGGAAATCGTTTCGACCGACATGGTCGGTCCCCGCGTCGGCGCGACGTTGCGCAAAAAGGGCGTCCTGGCCATCGTCTACGCCTTGATCGGCATCCTGATCTATGTCGGCTTCCGCTTCAACTTCCGTTATAGCCCGGGCGGCGTGATCGCCCTGGCGCACGACGTGATCATCACCGCCGGCGTTTTCGCGCTGTTGCAGCGCGAGATCAACCTGGTGATCATCGCCTCGCTGCTGACCATCGCCGGTTACTCGATCAACGACACGATCGTCGTCTTCGACCGCATTCGCGAGGGTCGCGAGAAAAAGTATCGCAACAAACCCTTGGCCGAAGCGGTCAACCGGTCGATCAACGAAACGCTCAGCCGCACGCTGCTGACCTCGGCCACCACGCTGTTCGTCGTCGTCGCCCTGTTGTTCCTGGGCGGCGAGATCCTCCGCGATTTCGCCTTGGCGCTGTTGATCGGCATCTCCATCGGCACCTATTCCTCGATTTTCATCGCCAGCCCGATTTACCTGATGCTGGAAGATTGGCTCGCCTCGCGCCGCAAGGCCAAGGGCGCGGCACGCTGACCGGAGCATCGGTCGAAAAATTTAGGAGCGACAACCGCCGTGGGTGACAGCCGAAAACGATGGGTGATTGTCCAAGCCGATCCCCTCGTCGAACGGCGGTTGATGGACGAACTGGACGTCGGTCCGATCACCGCCCGCATTCTCGCCGGCCGCGGCCTGGCCGAACCGGCGGAAGTGAAACGGTTCTTCGCCCCCCGGCTGGCCGAGTTGATCGACCCCGACAAAATGTCCGGCGCACCCGCGGCCGCCCGCCGCATCGCCGACGCGATCGAACGCGGCGAACCGGTGGCCGTCTATGGCGACTACGACGCCGACGGCGTGACCTCGACCGCGCTGATCGTCGATTTCTTCCGCCATTTGCGGCATCCGATCATCCCTTACATTCCCGACCGCTTCGACCAGGGCTACGGCCTGACCGTTGATCCGGTCGTCAAACTCGCCGAACGCGGCGCGAAGCTGCTGATCACTGTCGATTGCGGCGTCAACGATTACGACGCGGTCGCCGCCGCCAACGCGGCGGGTATGGACGTGATCATCACCGACCACCACGAACTGGCCGGGCAACGGCCGCCGGCGCTGGCCGTCCTCAATCCGCACCAGCCCGCATGCGGCTTCCACGGCGAGCCGCTGGCCGGCGTGGGCGTCGCGTTTTTCCTCGTCGGCGCCGTGCGCAAGGAACTGGCGCGGCGCCAGCTGCCGCAGGCCGAGGCCTACGACCTCAAGTCGGCGCTGGACCTGGTCGCGCTGGGCACCGTCGCCGACATCGTGCCGCTGGTCGGCCTCAACCGCATTTTGGTCCATCACGGCCTGCCGCTGATCAACCAGGAAAAGCGCCCGGGCATCGCCGCGCTCAAGCAGGTCGCCAACGTGAAAAATCCGGTCCGTTGCGGCGATATCGGCTTCCGCCTGGCCCCGCGCATCAACGCCGCCGGGCGTTTGGGCGACGCCTCGATCGGCATGGACCTGCTGCTCACCTACGACCTGGGCGAAGCGCAGCGCATCGCCAAGCAGCTCGCCGAGGAAAACGTGCGCCGGCAGACGATCGAAAGCGGCATCTTCAACCAGGCGCAGGAGATGTTCGAGAAAATCGCGCGCAAGGAACGGCTGCTGACCATCGTCCTGGCGCACCCCGAGTGGCACCCCGGCGTGATCGGCATCGTCGCCAGCAAGATGGTCGACAAGTTCAACCGCCCGACGATCCTCTTCGCCGCCGGCGAAGGCTCCAGCCGCGGTTCGGGGCGTTCCATCGCCGCGTTCAACCTTTTCGAGGCGCTGCAGGCGTGCGAGGGGATGCTGGAAACCTTCGGCGGACATGCGCAGGCGGCGGGCGTGCAGGTCAAAAACGAGCGGCTCGTCGAATTCGCCAAGGCCTTCGACGCCTACGCGCGCACGGTGCTCAAGCCCGAGGACATGGTACCGCTGCAACGCATCGACGCCCTCTGCGAAATCGACGAAATCGGCGAGCGGCTGGTGCGCGAAATCGGCTCGCTGGCCCCCTTCGGCTTCGGCAACAGCGAGCCGGTGCTGGGCACGCGCGACGTGCGGGTGCTCTCCAAGCGCATCGTCGGCGCCGACCACCTCAAGCTGCGCGTCGCCTGGCGCAGCACCGCGCTGCCGGTCATCGCTTACGGCCGCGCCGCGCAATACGAGCAAATCGGCTCGCGCATCGACCTGGCCTATTCGCCGGAGTTCAACAACTTCGGCGGCGTGCAGCACATCCAGTTGCGGGTCAAGGATCTGGTCATTCCCGACTCGGAATAATCGACACGATTGAAATTGATCGATGAGGACGGGTGCCGTTTCAATGCCGGGCGCCACGGTCTTGTTCCGTAGGAACATGGCCGTGCTGAAGGCAATCCCTCACCCCGGGCTGCGCCCGACCCTCTCCCATGGGGAGAGGGTAAAAGCCGCCGGCATGGGCTCCCTGCTCCCCGTGGGAGAAGGGCCGGGGATGAGGGCTGACGAACGGTCGTGAACAACCGCCGATTGTTTACCCGGCCATGTTTTTGCGCGCGAGCAGGTCGAGCGCGTGGTCGATTTCCTTGGCGCGCCGCGCCTCGTCCCAGCCCAACTTGTCGCCGACGATCGCCGCCGTTTTTTCCACGGCCGTTCGCGACAGCAGGCCGGTGTTGCCCAACCCGATGCGCCGCCAGAGCACGTCTTCGAGCGTCAGCGCCATCTCCTGCTCGACGGCGACGACCGCCGCCGCGGCCGGCACCGGCTCGCGTTCGTCGAGCCGCGCGGCCAGCGCCGCGTCGCCCATCAGCGCGAAGACCTCGTCGCGCCGCGTGCCGAAATCGAAGCTCAACCGTTCGACCATCGCCTCACCCGCTTCCGGATGCGTCGCGACGCCCTGGGCGACGAAATCGTCCCAGTAGGAAATGTTGCCGCCGGGCAGCGGCTTGTCGGCGGTCGGGCAGGGCGTCGCCGGCTTGCCCAGTTTGCTCAGCGCCAGGTCGACAAGCTGCTTGGCGAGGTGGCGGCTGGTCGTGTACTTCCCGCCGATCACCGTGACGAACCCGTTGATCTTGTCGTCTTTGGCGTGGTCGTAAATCTCGTACTTGCGGCTGGCGTCGTAGCTGGACAACTCGACATCGGTCTCGTCCTCGACGATCGGCCGCAGGCCGCCGTAGGTCCAGGTCACGTCGTCCATGGTCACCTTCGCCGCCGGATAAACCTCGTTGATCTCGCGCAGGAAGTCTTCCGCCGCCGCGCGCGTCACCACGTACTCGTCCGGCGTGCCTTCGTAGACGCTGTCGGTCGTGCCCGCGAGCGTCAGGCCGCGCCAGGGAATCAGGAAGAAGTGGCGGCCGCCGCGCGTGCGTAACACCACCGCGTATTTATCGATCACCTTGCGGAAAATCAGATGGATACCCTGGCTGCGCAGAACCTTCTTTTTGTGCGCCTCGCCCAGCGCCATGCCCGACAGATGATCGGCCCAGGTGCCCGAAACGTTGACCGTCAGGTCGGCGGTGAGATCGTACTCGGCGCCGTCGGTCAGGTCGCGCACCTTCGCGCCGGTCACCGTGCCGTGCGCCAGGTTCAGGCTGACGACCTCGGCGTAGTTGGCCGCCTGCGCGCCGTGCACCGCCGCGCCCAGCACGAACTCGAGCGTCAAACGTTCGGGGTAGTGCATCTGGCAGTCGTAATACAGCGCGCCGCCCGACAGCTTCTGCGGATCGACGTTGGGCTCTTCGCGCAGCGTGCCCTGTTTCGAAAACAGCTTGAAATGCGGCAGCCGTCGTTTCGGGTCGGGCAGGTCGGCTTTGTCGTAGCTGAGCAGATCGTACAGCAACATGCCCGCCGCGATCATCGGGAAGTTGTTGCCGGTGCCGCGGTAGGTCGGGACGAGAAAGGCCTTGGGCAGCACCTGGTGCGGCGCGATCAACGACAGAATGCGGCGTTCGCGCAGGCTTTCGCGCACGAGGCCGAATTCGAGATTTTTCAGGTAACGCAAGCCGCCGTGAATCAGCTTGCTGGTGGCCGCGCTGGTCGCCCAGGAAAAGTCCTTTTTCTCCACGAGAGCGACCTTGAGGCCGCGCATGGCGGCGTCGTAGGCCACGCAGGCGCCGGTGATGCCGCCGCCGATGACCAACACGTCGAAGTGGGCTTTGGCCATTTTGGCCAGATCGCGTTGCATGCAAAGCACTCCGTTGAAGGTTGAGCGATTGTACGCGTTATGCCGCATTGCGTCAAACGCCTCGGCAACCCCGGCGTTGAAATTATTTTCTGCGGCAAACGAGGGTAATTCAATCCGTAAACGGCCAGTTGTACACTTCGGCGTTGATCTCGGTGAACGCCGCGACGAGCTGTTCGTACGGCGTGTCCTGCTCGTCGACGAGGCCGAAGTTCGAATCCTCGCCGTCAAAGCGGCCCAACTCCGGTTCGTCCATGTAGGCGAACCAGTGATAGCCGACGATGTAATCCGAATGCGTGCATTGATGCGTGTAGTCGCTCATCCATTGTGTGCGCTGCGTCTGGTTCTGCGCGGTCATGAACACCCACGCGGGCGGGAAGGTCGAGGGCGGCACGGCGTCCAGCCCGCGGAAGGAAAACTCGCTGATCAGAATCGGCAGATCGGTCAATTCGTTGTAGCCGGCCAGCATGTTCTCCGGCGAGACCAGGCGCAGA